>DASWAR010000346.1:0-6085 GCA_036391015.1 Terriglobales bacterium | reverse complement strand
CTGCGCCCGCAGCATATCTACGACGCCTTGCTCCTGCACCCCATCGATCCCGCGCACGATATCGCCGTCCTCGAACAGGGCAACCGGACGATCGAGGACCCGAAAACCAGGAAGCAGTTTTTGGAACCCGACTACGTCGTGGATGTGATTACCCGCACCGACCATTCCTGGTATCTATCGCGCAAGATCACTTTCAGCCGGGTTGACCTGATGCCCATCCGCCAGCGGGTTTACGACCGCAATGGCTATCTCGCCACCGATGCCACTTATTTTGATTTCAAGGATTTCGACGGGCTTCTGTTCCCATCGACGATCCGCATCTGGCGGCCGCAGGAAGAGTATTCGGTGACCCTGACGATCGAAAAGATGACCATCAACCAGCCGCTGACCGACGAGCAGTTCGTCCTCAATCAGCCGCCGGGTTCGCAACTGGTTCAGCTCGAGAAGGACGCGGCCACCGCCGCCGCCAACGGCGGAAATGCTCCGCGGCAGTAGGCATGGCCTCATTTTCCTATGCCGCCACAGCCTAAAGCCTACTCATACGCCAGAGCGTCAATCGGGTCCTTCTGCGCCGCCTTGTACGACGGATACAGCGCGCCCAGGATCGCGCCCACCATGGCGATAATGGCGGCATACCCCACCCAACTGCTCTGGATCACCACCCGCAGCGTGGGGAATTTTACCAGGATCGCGTGGCTCACCGCGTAGCTCACTGCAATGCCCACGACCGTACCCGCGATGGCCAGCAGGATGGTTTCCCGCAGCACGGTGTTCACGATGTACAGCTTCGATGCTCCCAGCGATTTCAAAATCCCGATCTCGCGCGTGCGCTCCATGATCGCCGTGTACATGGATTGGAAAATGACGATGAACCCGATCACCACCGCGACTCCGATCACCACCTCGATGAATATTTTTAACCCCGGCAGGTTCCCGGCGGTGAACAGCGACAGGTAGTCGCGCATGGTCAGCGCTTTGTAAGTCTGCATGCCGGGAACGCTCTTGATTTCGCTCACCACCAGCGCCGCATTGTTCGGATCATCGAGCTTCAGGTAGAACACTGAGGCCTTGCCCTGCGCGCCGACCCAGGTTTGCAGCGTTTCGATGGGGAGAATTTTGCGCGCGCCACGGCCTTGCTCCACAATCCCCGCGACCTTCACCTCGTGATTGAGAATGGAAATCGTGTCGCCGACGTGAACGTGGTTGGCCTCGGCGAAGTAATTGTCCACCAGCACCGTGTCCGGCCCGGTGAAGGGGCCGCCGGAAAGGTAATGAAACGGGCCGCCCAACGCCTCGAAGCTCTGCAGATCAATCCCGTAGATCACCTCGACCGTTCCCGACGTGCTCATCTGCATCACCACCGGGCTCACATCGGCGACGTGCGGCAGCTTGGCAATCACCCCCGCCACCTTCACCGACACCGGCGCTCCCGTCACTCCGGCCAGGAATGACGACCCCGGCGGCTGCACGATCACGTCCGCCCCGATTCCCGCCTGCCGCTCCTTGGCGTCGTTCAGCATGCCGATGGACAGCCCTACGATTATCAGGATCAGGGTGACTTCGACCGCGATCGCGACCACGCTGATCAGCGTCCGGATCGGCCGGTGCACCAGGTTGGCAAATACCAATCGGTTCATTCCTTATGTCCCCGGTTGATTGTATCGGATGCGCTGCCGGACGCCGCGCGCAACCCGGCAGATCCACACGCACGTTTGGCAAGCGGTTTGAAGGAGGGAGTGAACCGGACCAGTACCGAAACCACCCAACAGCCAATTGCTGGAAGCTAAGATCTGTTTTCCGTGGGGGCCGGATCTTCCCCGAAAGAGGTGAGGGGCAAACTCCTGGTTTGCCGGCTTCGGCGTTCCGGCCCCACGATCTTCTAACGACAAATTACGCCTGCCCGCGCGCAAGTCAATGCCAAACGACTCCCTTGCCATGCTTTGATCTGCCGCTCGGTTCCCATCTTGGTGCAAGTCCTCCGGCGGAACTGGGCTCGGATGTGTTTGCAGGCCGGATTCGTTGACGTTCCTCCCTGATTCCGCTATAGTCTATGTTTTGCAGTTCTGCAGTTGCCCGCCTAGGGAATCCTCTGTGTTCCGGAGGAAAGTCCTGCGGTCTTCTTTGCGGTTTTTTTCTGGGAGATATCCGATGTCTACCTATTTCCCCAAGCAGGGGGATATTGCGCGCAAATGGTACGTCGTGGATGCGGCGGGGCAAACCCTCGGCCGCCTGGCGACGCGGGTCGCAAGCATCCTCGCCGGCAAGGAAAACCCGCGTTACACACCGTTCATTGATACCGGCGATCACGTCGTCGTCATCAACGCCGAAAAGATTCGTGTGACCGGTATGAAGAGCGAGTCCAAAGTCTATCGCCACTACACCGGATTTCCGGGCGGCCTGCGCGAAGAGGGTTTTCGCAAGCGCTTTGCCCGCAAACCCGAGTTGGTGGTCCAGGAAGCCGTGGAGGGCATGCTGCCCAAGACCAAGATGGGCCGCGCCATGGCGAAGAAGCTCAAGGTTTATCGCGACGACAAGCACCCCCACCAGGCGCAGAAGCCGGAAGGATTGTCGCTCGCCAAGCAGGCTTAACTCTGGTGGGGCACGCATCAAAGCGCAACAAGCGCTGGATTTTTTGAAAGGGATTTCAACGCTGGCAGTCACTAGCTAACCGCTAATGGCTAAAAGCTAAGAGCTAACATGGCTGAAACTGTCGAGTATTACGGTACGGGGCGGCGCAAATCGAGCATCGCCCGTGTGTTTCTTCGTCCGGGCACGGGCGAGTTTAAGGTCAACGACCTTCCGTTTGAGCGCTACTTCGTCACCGAGACGCAGCGCATCCTGGCTCGCCGGCCGCTGGTCCTAACCGAAACCGTCGGCAACTTCAACGTTCTCGCCACCGTCAATGGCGGCGGCGTAAACGGGCAGGCGGGCGCCGTGAAGATGGGCATCGCCCGCGCCTTGCTCGTGTTCAATCCCGAACTGAGGGCCCGCCTCAAGGCGGAAGGCTTCCTGACGCGCGATTCCCGCTCCAAGGAACGCAAGAAATATGGGCAAAAGGGCGCCCGTAAGCGCTTCCAGTTCTCGAAGCGTTAAGAAAGTTTCAGTTTCGAGTTTCAGTTTCAGTGAAACTCGGAACGTTACGGCCAAGATTAAGGGTTTCGCTTCGAGCTTTGCTAACTCGAAACTGAAACTGAAACTGTTCGTCAAATCCCCGCTCGCACTTTTGGGCGGGACGGGAGTAATCGCGGCCGCGCGTCGCGATGCAATCCAATAAGGAGGTTGATTGGCTACCATCACCATGAAGGAATTGCTCGAAGCGGGCGTCCACTTCGGGCACCAGACCAAGCGCTGGAATCCCAAGATGAAGGAGTACATCTTCGGCGAGCGCAACGGCATTTACATCATTGACCTGCAGAAGACGCTGAAGATGTTCAAGGAAGCGTCCAAGTTCGTGCAGGACATGGCCGCCGAAGGCAAGATCCTGATGTTCGTCGGCACCAAGCGCCAGGCGCAGGATGCCATCGCCGAGGAGGCGCAGCGCTGCCATATGTACTACGTCAATCAGCGCTGGCTGGGCGGTCTGCTGACCAACTGGATCACCATCCAGAAATCGGTGAAGCGGCTCAAGGAACTGGACGAAATGGCCACCGACGGCCGTTACGAGCTGCTCCCCAAGAAGGAAGTCATCAAGCTCGAGCGCGAGCGCAAGCACCTGCAGGCGAACCTTGCCGGAATCAAGGACCTGTCGCGCTTGCCCGACGCCATTTTCGTGATCGACTCAAACAAGGAGCAGATCGCCGTGCGCGAGGCGCGCAAGCTGGGCATTCCGGTGGTCGCCGTCGTGGATACCAACTGTGACCCCAGCGAAGTGGATTACGTGATTCCCGGCAACGATGACGCGCTGCGCGCCATCCGGCTGTTCGCTTCCAAGATCGCCGAGTCCGTGATTGAAGGTTCGCAATTCGCCACCGACAAGCAGGTTGCTGAAGTCCAGGCTGCGCAGCAGGCCGAAGCCGCCGCTGCCGCGGAGTCCACCGGCGAAGTGGCCGCCGAACCTGTCGAAGATGTCAGCATGGAAGACGTGCTCGGAGGCGGCGTGCGCAAGCAGCCTGCCCCGGTCGACGTCGAGCCCGAAGTGCCCGACGCTCGCCACGTCGAGGCGCAAACCAAGTAGGTCGTCAGTTTCACTGAAACTGAAACTCGAAACTGGTTTTCGCGACCCGCGCGCTATCCCGGCGCGGGTCTAAATTTGTTCGGCTTTGTATGAAAGGTCCTTTCCGATGAGCACTAGTACCGTGAACATTTCCGCTGCTCAGGTCCGTGAGCTGCGCGACAAGACCGGCGCTCCCATGATGGATTGCAAGAACGCCCTGGTCGAGGCCAAAGGCGACATGGAGCAAGCCGTTGTCGTGCTCCGCAAGCGCGGCATGGCCGTGGCTGCCAAGAAGTCGGCCCGCGCCACCAGCGAAGGCTCGGTCGCCAGCTACATCCATGCCGGAGGCAAGATCGGCGTGCTGGTTGAGGTCAACTGCGAGAGCGACTTCGTGGCCCGCACCGATGATTTCAAGGAACTGGTGCACGACATTGCCATGCACATTGCCGCCAGCGACCCCAAGTACATCCGCAAGGAAGATGTCACTCCCGAGGCATTCGAGAAGGAGAAGGACATCTACCGCGCGCAGGCCGCCGCCACCGGCAAGCCCGCCAACGTGGTGGAGAAGATCGTGGAAGGCAAGATGGGCAAATTCTACGAGGAGGTTTGCCTCTACGAGCAGCCCTTTATCAAGGACCAGACGGTGACCGTGACGCAGTTGATCGCCGCTAAGATCGGCAAGCTGGGCGAGAACATCGCCGTCCGCCGCTTCGCCCGCTTCAAAGTCGGCGATCCCGGCGCCGCCATCGCCTCCACCAAACCGGCGGATTCCTCGCCGGAAGAACCGGCGAAATGACCATCAGGGGCGGCTTCGGCCGCCCTTTTTGTTTCTAGTTTCAAGTTTCTAGTTTCCAGTTTCTAGTTCACACCGCGCAAAACTGGTGCGAAACTACAAACCAGAACCCAGAAACTACAAACCGGAAACCAGAAACTGGAAACTGATGTCCACACCAGTCTTCAAGCGCATCCTTCTCAAGCTCTCCGGCGAAGCCCTCGCCGCCGGTCAGGGCTTCGGTGTTGATCCCATCCGCGTGCATGAAATCGCCGCCGAGATTCAGGACGTCCATTCCCTCGGCGTACAGATCGCCATCGTCATCGGTGGCGGCAATTTCTTTCGCGGCGTCGCCGAGCAGGCCCGCGAAATGGACCGCGTCACCGCCGACCACATGGGCATGCTGGCCACCATGATCAACGCACTCGCCCTGCAGGACGCGCTCGAAAAACGCGGCGTCCACAGCCGCGTCATGTCCGCCATCGAAATGCACGAGGTCGCCGAACCGTTCATTCGCCGCCGCGCCATTCGTCACCTGGAGAAAGAGCGCGTCGTCATTTTCGGCGCTGGCACCGGCAGTCCTTATTTCTCCACCGACACCGCCGCCTCCCTGCGCGCCATGGAAATCAAGGCCGAGGTGATTCTCAAGGCCACCAAGGTTGACGGCATCTACGACGCCGATCCGGCCATCGTCAAAGACGCCAAGATGTTCGACCAGATCAGCTACATGGAAGTCCTGAAAAAAGGCCTCAAGGTGATGGACGCTACCGCCATCAGCCTCTGCAAGGACAACAACCTTCCCATCATCATCTTCAACCTCAATCACCACGGCAACATCCGCCGCGTCGTCACCGGCGAGAAAATTGGCTCTCTGGTGAGTCCCTGAAGCGCCATCTGGCGAGCAACACTGAACCGCTGTCATCCTGAGCGAGGTGTCGCCCGATTTTGGCGACACCGAGTCGAAGGACCCCTACACGCTCCACGTTGCCACGCCGTCAACAGCTCCTCTACGACAGTGGTTTGTCTCTTCGGCCTCGCGTCTTTACCCGTGCTTTATAATCTTCCGTTCACTTGGAGACGATATGGCTCAGCCCACCATGGCCGCGAATCCCGCGCTCAAGGATTTGTTCGTCCAGCTCAAGACCCGCATGGACAAAGCG
>DASWAR010000345.1:0-10174 GCA_036391015.1 Terriglobales bacterium | reverse complement strand
GCACTACGCGTTCTTCAATTTCGCCAAGCGCTACCTGATCAACCGGCACATCCCCAAGACCTTCGAAGTGGATGACCAGACGATGCTGGAATTCCGCACCTTCCTCACCGATCAGAAAATTTCCTGGTCGGAAGCCGACCTGGCGCCGGTGAACGATTGGATCCGCGCCAGCATTAAGAGCGAAATGTTCATTGACGAGTTCGGCCAGATTGAGGGCCTGAAGGTCCGCGCCGATGCCGATCCGCTGGTGCAGAAGGGGCTCGAGCTGCTGCCCAAGGCAAAAGAACTCGCCGAAAACGCGCGCCGCACTATCGCCGCACGCAACAGCGCGCGAAACAATCCGCCCGGCACCCGGTAGGAAAACAGTTGCCAGTTTCTAGTTGCTAGTTTCTAGTTTCTAGTTGTTAGGCAAAACGAGATCAATGAAGAAAGGGCACGCAATCCGTGCCCTTTTCCTTTTTCTGTTTTTTCCCCCGTGTCTCGGTGGTGAAAGGCTGTTCACGCTGCGACGTGAAGATCGGCCATGCACTTCCTGACCTCTTCCAATACTTCCTTGTCGTTCCACTTGCATGCCACCCCGTGCGCGCCCAGGTACTGCAGGTACTGTTCCGAGAAAGGATGCCGCGCCGCCGAGTGCATCACCACGCAGGGCGTCCACGACTGCCCTCTGCGCAGCAGCTTCAACAAGCGCTCGCAGTTCAGATCCGGCGGATGATCGCCCACCAGCAAAATGTCGAACTGGCTGGCGTCCATCAATTTCAGAGCCTCGTTCAACTCCCAGGCGGTGGTAGTTTCAAATCCTTGTTCCTCCAGGACCCGTTCCAGGGCGATGAGTACGGATTCATCACTGTCGACGATGAGAATTTTCTTGTTCTGCGCGCGCATGGCAATTGCCTCCTGTTCAGGAAGTTCACACACGTAGCTGGCAGCAGAAAGCAGAGCCGGGACCCGCAGAAGCGGCCCGCACAGCACACAAGGATTACGGAAGATGGCGCAACTGAGACAATCGCGCTGGAAGATGGTGCTCATGGGAACTTCCATCCCAAGCTGCAGGACAGGTGCCCGGCTAGGGTTAGCTTACTCCCGCCGGCAGCGGTTTTCAGCCATTACTTTGGTGCTGGCAAGGAGCGCCATTCCCAAAATAGTGACGCGGTGCCGGTTCGGTTTTCGGTTGTCGCTTTCGACTTTCCCTTCCCAATTCCGCGATTCGGCAATTCCGCAATTTACAATGCTTCCATGTCCGACCTGTTCGCGCCTTTCCCGATGCGCGCCGTCACGCTTCGCAACCGCATCGTCGTTTCCCCCATGTGCCAGTACTCAAGCCAGGACGGGTTTGCCAACGACTGGCATTTCGTCCACCTCGGAAGCCGAGCCGTCGGCGGCGCCGCGCTGGTCTTCACCGAAGCCTCCGCGGTCACGCCCGAGGGCCGCATCAGCCCCGACGATCTCGGCATCTACAAGGACGAACATGTTGAATTTCTTTCCCGCATCGTCAAGTTCATCCATGCCCAGGGCGCGCTAGCCGGCATGCAGCTTGCGCACGCCGGACGCAAGGGCTCGACCGACGTACCCTGGCGCGGGGGCAAGCCGCTGGACGAAACGCATCGCGGGTGGCGTCCCATCCTGGCGCCCAGCGCGATTCCATTCGGCGATGGCTACCAGGTTCCCAAAGCGATGAATGACGCCGAGATCCGCGCCGTCATCAGCGCCTTTGCCGCCTCGGCGAAACGCGTGCTGGACGCCGGTTTCGACGTGATCGAAATTCACGCCGCGCACGGTTACCTGCTGCACTCGTTCTTTTCGCCCCTGGCCAACCAGCGCACCGACCGCTACGGAGGGTCGTTCGCGAATCGCATCCGCCTGTTGTGCGAGGCGGTGTCGGCGGTGCGTGGCGCCTGGCCGGAAGACAAGCCGCTGTTCGTGCGAATCTCGGCCACGGATTGGAAGGAAGGTGGTTGGGATATCGCGCAGTCGGTGGAACTGGCACGCCAGTTGAAGCCGCTGGGCGTGGATCTGATTGATTGTTCCAGCGGCGGCATCGCGCCACATATCAAGATTCCCACGGGACCGGGATACCAGGTGGAATTTGCCGAGCGCATCCGCCGCGAAGCGCAGATCGCCACCGGAGCGGTGGGCATGATTACCTCAGCGCAGCAGGCGGACACGATTGTGCGTTCGGGGCAGGCCGACGTGGTCATCCTGGCGCGCGAGTTTTTGCGGCAGCCCTATTTCCCTCTTCTTGCAGCGCGCGAATTGAAACAGGACATCCCGTGGCCGAAGCAGTACGAGAGGGCGAAGTAGCAACTAGCGACTAGCAGTTACCAGGAGTTGCAAAAAAGGGCGACCCAAGCGGTCGCCCATGTTTCGGTCGCTGTTTGCGGCAATCGACGTTCTTAGCAGCGTCGGCAAGCTATGCCGTTTTCTTCTGTGGCTGCATGCTTGCCCAGAACGCCTGGGCGCGTTCCTCGAGTTCCTCCTTGTTGAGGTCTTCTTTGTGCGTGGCCATGCCCCAGGTGTGTCCAAAGGGATCGGTCAAAGTGCCGTAGCGATCGCCCCAAAACATGTCCGTGACCGGCATGGTTTCCTTGGCGCCGGCGGAGATCGCTTTCTTGAAAGCGGCGTCCACATCGGGCACGTAGAGGTTGAGAGTGGAGGTACAAGCTCCGACCGTCTGCGGTGACTTGGCACAGCCCGCGCCGGGGAACTCGTCGGCCAAGAAGATGATGGAGTCGCCGATCTTCAGCTCGGCGTGGCCGATGACTCCACCAGGCCCAGTCATGCGTGACAGCTCCTTCGCGCCCAACGCCTTCTTGTAGAACTCGATGGCGTTGGCGGCTCCGCGGATCACCAGGTGCGGTGTGACGGTGTGGAACCCCTCTGGAATCGGTTTCACGGATTTTTTCATGGTTCCTCCTGACGAAGTTGCGGTTGAGAGGTAAAGTCTCTGGCAGTTTCTGCTGGATGCAAATTGCAACGCAAAAACGATTATAGAAACCGTGAGCAGTGCAAGCAACGCGCAGCGAAAGTTTTTACAAATATTTAATACGCGGTGAAACATGGCGAGCGGTTGGTTGGTGGTTGGTTTCGCCGTCCCTACGGGACTGCGGTCTGTGGTTGCATGCTTTCCCGGCGCTGAAGCACCGGGCTACTATCATTCGCCCCCTTCAGGGCTGGTCCAGGGGCTGCACGTGTGTTCGGGCTAATTCCGGTTGCCCCACGTTTATCTCGTTCGTTTTGGCGAGATCGGGTGGGAATTTTCCTGAAGCCTGAAGCCTGGAGCCTAGTCCGCCATCACCGGTTCCTGCTCCTCCGCCGCTTCCGCTTGCGGTTTCTTGAATTTCTTGCGCGACCACTGCTGCGCCCGGTCGAGGTAGATGTAGAACACGGGCGTGATGTACAGCGTGAGCAACTGCGAGAACACCAGCCCGCCGACCACGGCCAGCCCCAGCGGACGCCGCGACTCCGCCCCCGCTCCAATGCCCAGCGCGATGGGCAAAGTGCCCATCAGCGCGGCCATGGTGGTCATCATGATCGGGCGGAAGCGTACCAGGCAGCCGTAGTAGATGGCGTCGGCCGCGGTCTTGCCGGCATTGCGCTGCGCATCGAGCGCGAAGTCGATCATCATGATGGCGTTCTTCTTCACGATGCCCACCAGCATGATGATGCCCACGAACCCGTACAGATTCAGGTCGAGGTGGAAGAGCTTGAGGGTGAGCAGCGCGCCCACGCCCGCCGCCGGCAAGCCCGACAAGATCGTGATCGGGTGGATGAAGCTCTCGTACAAAATTCCGAGCACGATGTAGATGACCAGGATGGCCATGATGAGCAGGATGCCCATGCCCTTGAAGGAGGACTCGAATGCCTGCGCCGTGCCCTGGAAGCTGGTGGTGATACTGTCGGGCAGAACGCGCCGCGAGATGCGGTTGACCTCGGTGACCGCGTCGCCCAGCGCCACGCCCGGCTTCAGATCGAAGGAGACCGTCACCGCCGGCAACTGCCCCAGGTGATTGATCGCCATCGGCCCCAGGTTGCGCGTGATGTTCGCCACCGTGTACAGCGGCACCAGTTGCCCGTCCTTGTTGCGGATGTACAGAAGCGCCAGCGCCGATGGGTCCATCTGGTACTGCGGCTGCAGCTCCATCACCACGCGATAGGCGTTGTTGGGCGCGTAGATGGTCGAGATCTGCCGCGAACTGTACGCCGTGTACAGGGCGTCTTCCACCTGGGTCGCGGTGACGCCCAGCTTCGCCGCCTTATCGCGATTGATCTCGATATTGACCTGCGGGTTCTTTACCAGCAGGTCGCTGGTCACATCCTGCAGGATCGGGCTCTTGCGCAGTTCCGCTTCCAGCCTAGGCGCAGCCTCGTACAAGTCCTTGGTGTCCGGGCTCTGCAGCGTGTACTGGTACTGGCTCTTGGTGAGCTGCCCGCCGATGCGGATGGGCGGCGGGTTCTGCAGGAAGCTCTGGATGCCGGGAATCCTGCCCAGGATCGGCCGCCAGCGCTGCATGATCACGTCCACGTGCGGCCGCTGCTCCCGCGGCACAAAGCGCGCCACCATGAATCCTTGGTTGCTGGCGCGAAACCCGCCGACGCTCATGAAGAAGCTGTTGACATACTGCCCATCCTTGGAATTCAACAGCGTCTTGCCAACCGCCAATTGGTGGTTGACCATGTCGTTGAACGAGATTCCCTGCACGCCTTCCGTCATCGCGTAGATCTGGCCCTGGTCTTCGCTGGCGAGAAATCCCTTGGGGATGGTGACGAACAGGTAGCCGGTGGCCACCAGCACCACCGCCGACACCGCCATGACCGACAGCTTGTGCCGCAGCACCACCTGCAGCGTCGTGTCGTAAACGTGCAGCATGCCGTCGAAAAATTTCTCCGACACCATGTACACCTTGCCGTGCTTGACCTCGGCGTAGGGCCGCAGGATGCGACTGCACAGCATCGGAGTGAGGCTCAGCGACACCACGCCCGACACCAGGATGGCGGCGCCGATGGTCACCGCAAACTCGTGCAGCAGCCGGCCCACAATCCCGCCCATGAACAGCACTGGGATGAACACCGCCGCCAGCGACAGGGTCATGGAGACGATGGTGAATCCGATCTCGCGCGACCCCCGGAAGGCCGCCTGCATCGGCTTCTCGCCGTGCTCCATGTGGCGCACGATGTTTTCCAGCATCACGATGGCGTCGTCCACCACGAAGCCTACTGACAGCGTCATCGCCATCAGCGATAGGTTGTCCAGCGAGTACCCGAGCACGTACATCACCGCGAAGGTCCCGACCAACGAGAACGGCAATGCCAAGCTGGGGATGATGGTAGCCGACACGTTGCGCAGGAAGAGGAAGATCACCAGGATCACCAGCATCAGCGACAGGAACAGGGTGAACTTCACGTCGTCCACCGATTCGCGGATGGACTTGGAGCGGTCGTACATGATGTCCAGCGAGACCGACGCCGGAAGCTGGGAGCGGAACGAGGGCAGCAGCGCCCGGATGCTGTCCACCACCTGCACGGTATTGGTTCCGGGCTGCTTCTGGATGGCGAGCACGATGGCGCGGTTCAGCTGGCGGTCGGGTCCGGCAAACCAGCTCGCCGTCTTGTTGTTCTCCACGCTGTCGAAGACGTCGCCCAAATCGCCCAGGCGCACCGGATTGCCGTTGCGGTAGGCGACGACCAGCGGACGGTACTGGTCGGCATTGGTAAGCTGGCCGTTGGCCTGCACGGTGAATGCCTGCCGGGCGCCCCAGAGCGTGCCGGTCGGCAGATTGACATTGCCGTTCTGCACAGCCTGGTTCACTTCGTCAATGCCGATCTGGTGGGCGGCCAGCTTCTTGGGATCCAGTTGCGCCCGCACCGCGTACTTCTGCGAGCCGTAAACCATCACCTGCGCCACGCCGCTGACCATCGAGATGCGCTGCGCCATCATGGTCTGGGCATATTCGTCCACGTCCGACAAGCGCAGCGTCGGCGAACTCACCGAGATGTACAGCACCGGTTGGTCCGCCGGATTCACTTTCTGGTAGGTCGGAGGCGCGGGCAGATTCTGCGGCAGGTCTCTGCCCGCCTTGGCAATCATCGCCTGTACGTCTTGCGCCGCCGCATCAATGTCGCGGCTGAGATTGAATTGCAGGGTGATCGCCGTCGAGCCCAGCATGTTGGTGGACGTCATCTGGTCCACCCCGGCGATGGTGGAGAACTGTTTCTCCAGCGGCATGGCGACCGCCGAGGCCATCGTGTCCGGACTTGCGCCGGGCAGCCCGACGCTGACCTGGATGGTGGGGAAATCCACGTTGGGCAGATCGCTCACCGGCAGCGAGCGATACCCCATGATGCCGAACAGAAGAATGGCCAGCATGACCAGCGTGGTCATCACCGGGCGCCGGATAAATAATTCCGCGATGCTCACAGTCCGTTACCCTGCCTCACGCCCGGCTGCGTCGCCGCTTCCGTGTTGCTGGCCGCGTTCGCCGGTTTCGACAACGCCACTTTCTTTCCGGGCGTCAGCCGTACCTGGCCGTCGGTGACCACCTGGTCTCCAGCCTGCACGCCCGACGTAATCACCGATTCACTGCCGACAACTCGCGACACCGTCACGTTGCGCAGTTCCGCCGTGTTGTCCGGCTTGATGACGAAAACGTACTGCCCGTTCTGTCCCGTCTGCACCGCCGCGCTGGGCACCAGCACGGCATTCTTGTCGGTCGTCAGCGTCATGCTGACATCGGCAAACTGCCCCGGCCACAGCCGCCGGTCGTGGTTGCTGAACGTCGCCTTCAGCTTGATCGTTCCCGTCGCCGGGTCCACCGTGTTGTCAATGAAGGTGAGCACGCCCTCGGCCGGCTTGGGCTCGTTGGGCACGCGCACCGTTACCGCCAGCTTCCGGCCCGCCTGGAATTTCTTGATCTCCGGCAGGTACATCTCCGGGACCGCAAACGTAGCGTAGATGGGCTGGACCTGGTTGATGCTGAGGATCGGAATGTCGTTCGCCTTGACGACGTTGCCGCGGTGCACCATCAGGTTGCCGGTGCGCCCATCAATCGGCGAATGGATGGTGGTGTAGGTCAGATTAACCTTCGCCGTCTCCACCGCCGCGCGATCGGCTTCCACCGCCTGCTTCAAGGCATCGGCCGCGGTCGTAATCTGGTCGTACTGCTCGCGCGAAACTACGCCCTCTTTGAAGAGCGCGGCATAGCGCGTCGCCTGCGCGCGCGCATTGGCCTCCTGCGCCGAGTCGCGCGCCAGGTTGCCCTGCGCCTGCGCCAGCGCCGCCTGGGAGGGGCGCGGGTCAATGACGAACAGCAGATCGCCCTTGCGCACGTCCTGCCCTTCGGCGAAGCCTTCCTTGGTGATCTCGCCGGCGATCATGGACTTCACCTGCACGTTGGAGTACGCCTCTACCGTGCCCACCGCTTTGACTTCCAGCGGGATGTCGCGCTGTATCGCCGCCGCCACCACCACCGGCGCGGCGGAGTCCACCGGCGGTCCCGCCTTCGTTTTGCCGCACGCCGTCAACAGCGCCGCGACAACTAGAGCCACGACCAGCACTGCGGGGCGAGAATTCTTATTCATAAGTTCCAAGATCATGATGAAAAACCTGAGATGCCTTCACGAGCATTGCTGCAATCTTCAATGTGCAATCTTCAATCTGCAATCTTCAATCGGCAATCGTCAATCTGTTTCCATCCCATGCAACCACACGTCCACCAGGGTTTCGCTGACGTGATGCGGATCGAAGGTCTGCACCCGCTTGCCGCCGAACAGCTCCTGGATCTGGAAGTGATACCAGACCATGCCGAGGAAGCCGCGCGCGGCCAGCAGCGGGTCAACCTCGCGGAAGCGAGCCTCAGCGATTCCGCGCCGTATGTAATCGGCCAGCAGTTCAAGATATTGCGCCACATGAGTGCGGAAAAAGCGGTGGGTCAGTTCGTGGTTCTCGAGCGCGGTGTAGAGCAGCAACCGGCTGAGCGTGACGTCGCGGCTCAGCAGTTCTTCGGCGATGGCGGTCAGCAGTTCGCGATCGCTTCCGCCCGCCGCCAGCCTGGCTTCCAGGCGCGCCCGTCCGCCGCGGACCCGGATCTGGTTCTCGATCACCGCCCAGTACAGCTCTTCCTTCGTCGGAAAATGACGAAAGATGATCGCCTCATTGACGTGCACTCGCTGGGCGATCTGGCGGGTTGTCGTCCCTTGGTATCCCTGCCGTGCGAACAGCGCGGTGGCCAGTTCCAGGATCTGCTGACGCCGCTCCTCCGCCGGAATTCTGACCTGGGAGGTCGACATTGTAAGTACCCGCTTACTGTTTATCCGAGGTACTTAGGTAAGTCAATTGGAAAGGGGTATTAGCTCACAAACGGGGAGGGGGCCACGTAATTGGCAGGACACATCGGAAGCATCAGCCGACGGTCGGATCGGTCGGGTCGGAAACCGCAGGGAGTCTCTTGGCCGGTGGCTCGCCGCACAACTGGCGCATGAAATTTTCCCATTCGGAATCTGCACCCGAAGTCCGCTCGTGCCAGGCGCGGAAGCTCCACCAACCCTCCGAGTCCCACCACTCGCGGAAGGTTTCCACCATTTCCGCCGGCAATTCGATCTGCGCGCGCCACTTCTGACCTTCGTCGCAGCGCTGCTCGCGGTCGTCGTCGCGCATCATATTCGTCCCCCCGAACCTGCCCCATTGAATCGCGGTTTGTCCCGGCAAGCCAGATACCGCGCGTAATCAGGGATAAGTCGAAGGTAACGGCGTACCTGCCGAAAAAGGCGCCGGCGAGCCGCTCACGGTGTTACCTGGCCAGAGAGTGCAGGTACGAAACCCCTACCCGCATGTGCCGCATCCAGGCGTCCGGCACGGTTACGGCGAGAGACAATCCCAGCATCGCGTGCGCGATTCCCAGCGGATAAAGGTTTCGGTACCGCCGGAACAGCGACACAAAAAACACTGCCGACAGCAGCGTTCCCGCCATCAACACCGGGTTGGGAATGTGCGCACAGCAGAACAGCGCCGCCGCTCCCCACAGCGCGCGCTTACTGTCGCCGAGCAGTTCCTCGAGGTTCAGGAAGAAGAATGAATTCAGGATGAACTGCTGCATCAGTGCCCAGATGGCGTAGGCGCTGGAATGCCACAGCGGAGGACGCGTGCCGAACAAGCCGTGCAGCGTTCCCGCCTCCCAGCCGATCAGCACAATGACCGTGGCGGCAGCCAGGGCAACCGGGATGGCGATGAGGGAATGCATAAATCCCCGCGTGCCCAGGCCGAGTTCGCGCAGGGAACGGCGGTTGAGCAGCGTCGCGACCACAATCCACGCCGCGGTCGCCAGCGCGAAGATGCGCTGCGTGTGGCCCTCGGTCCACAGCGTGGCCTCCAGCAGGCCGTAGGCCACGGCCATCTGGCTCCATCCCCAGGTTGGGTTCATCTGAGCTGTACCAATTCTAGGCGCTTAGGGGCGCTGAGTACCCGATTGCTGGTTTCCGGTCACCGATTTTCCCCCTCTGCTGCGGCTATAATCGGAGGTGTCTTGAGCCATATTTTACGATTCACGGCCCTGCTTTTTCTGGTCATGGCCGCCCTGGGCGCCGCCGCCCAGATGCGCCCCGCCAACCCTTCGGCCCAGACCCTGCTGGTGCTGCCGTTTGAAAACGAGTCCAAGGCGCCCGGCCTGGAGTGGATCAGCGAATCCTTCCCCGAAGTGCTGGGACAGCGGCTGGCCTCGCCGCTGCTCTACATCGTGTCGCGAGACGACCGCAGTTATGCCTTCGACCGCGCCGGCATTCCCGCCAACGTCCATCTCTCGCGCGCCACGCTCTACCGCATCGCCGAACAGATGGACGCCGACTTCGTCGTGCTCGGGGCCTACAATTTCGACGGCCAGACCTTCACCGCGCGCGCGCAACTGCTCGACATGAAGGCCCTGCGCCTCTCCGCCGAGCAGGTAGAATCCGGCGCGCTGGTCAAGCTGATTGACATCCAGACCGCGCTCGCCTGGGACTTGCTGCGCCTGGTGAATCCCAACCTGCTGCCCTCGCGCGACCAATTCGTGGCCTCCGCCGGCGCCATCCGTCTCGACGCTTTCGAAAACTACGTGCGCGGCGTGGTTGCCACCTCGCGCCCGGTGAAGATCAAGCTCTTCCGCGAAGCCATACGCCTCAGCCCGGATTACACGCTCGCCATGCTGCA
>DASWAR010000344.1:0-19234 GCA_036391015.1 Terriglobales bacterium | reverse complement strand
AGTTAGAACAGGTGGAGAGCGCTATGGCAGACGAAATCTGACCGCCAGATCGGCGTACCTTGAATCCGCTGCGGAGCACGTCGCAGCACCATCGATTTACGGCACCATCGATTTACAGCACCATTGATTTACAGCACAGTGGAAGGGCACGGCTTTAGCCGTGCCGCAGAAGTCCTTTGTTATTGTCATTCCGAGGGGCTCGGTAGGTCCCGGCTTCAGCCGTGACCGAGGCGCGAAGCGCCGAAGCCCCGAGGAATCTCGGTTTTGTTCCACCTACGCGAGTTTTTCAGCAGCCTCTTAGCCCCTGAGGAAAATTTTCCGACAAAACCGGGGACCGGCTTCTGCTCACAACTCGCAACTCGGCCCGACAAAATTACCCTCCTCCACCCTTTCCTACCCACCGCGGGACCAGGCCACAAACGCCACGTCTTTACTCTTCAGTAACTTACAGGCGGAAAACCAGAGAAAACTTTGGCAACGAATCTGATTATGAAGGCAGTGGAGCGCGCAGCCGGCCCAGACGCAGATGGTTCGCCTTGGCACATGCTGCCGGGATGCGCCGCTCACGTTTTTTCGGAGGATTTTCACAATGAAGACTCGCTTCTGGATCGCTCTGTCGCTGGCCGCCGCGCTTATTATTCCGGCCGCCGCGCAGACCTCCCCCAGCTCCAGCAATCAGAACAACCCACCCACGGCGCCGCAGTTGACCCAGAATGACTCGGCCCAGCAGCTCCCGGCTTCACAGCAGGACCAGCCCTCGACCACCCAGCAGACGCCCGACCAGAAGGCCGCCGACCAGAACCTGCAGGCGCGCCAGGCGCTGACCGCCGAGCGTCATGAAGGCTTCTGGGGCAAGGTCAACCCCTTTGCGCGCAAGAAGTACGTGCAGCGCCAGCTCGGCCCGGTGCGCGAACGCGTCAACGAGCTCGACGAGCTGACCGCCGCCAACGCCAAGAACATCAAGGACGTGGACGCCCGCGCGCAGCAGGGCATCCAGTTGGCGCACAACCGGGCGAATGAAGCCGATATGCACGCCGTGGACGCCGGCAACCGTGCCCAGGCGGCGCAGCAGACCGCAACCCAGGCGAGCACGCGCCTGCAGACAGTCGAGCAGGTCGTCACCAACCTTGACCAGTACAAGCCCGTCACCCAGACCGAAATCCGCTTCCGTCCGGGCCAGACCGTCCTCAGCAAGAAAGCCAAGGACGTGCTCGACGACATGGCGAACGGAGTGAAGGACCAGAAGGGCTACATCGTGGAAATCCAGGGCTTCTCCTCCGGCCGCGGTGAGTCGGCAATCGAGAGCTCGCAGCGCCTGGCCGACGCGGTCCGCCGCTACCTGGTCATCAACAACGACATCCCGGTGTACCGCGTGCATGTACTCGGGCTGGGCAATACTCCCATGCAATCGAGCGATGGCACGGCGAAGCGCGTGCGCGGCGCCCGCGTCGAAGTCAGCCTGCTGAAGAACGACCTGGAGCAGCTCAACGCGGCGCAGCCGGTGTCGAATGGCCCGACTTCGAACATGAACGCTCCGGCATCCAGCATTTCTCCGGCTACCGCTCAGATGGTTTCGCCTGCGCAGCAGAGCGCTCCCCCCAGCACTCCGCCGCCGCAGTCGAATCCGCAGCAGCAGTAGCACTCCGAAGCCCGGTACGTGCTCCCCCGCGCGTACCGGGCGCCCCCGATCAAAGCCCCTCTACGCGAGGGGCTTTTTCATTGGTGATTTTCGATTTCGGAGCGAGGCGGCACGGTTATCCCGGCCTCACCGCCAGCTGGGCGGTGGAATTGCTTCCGAGTTGCCGACCATCCGAGAGATATCGCGTGGCAACTCGAAATCGAAATCCCAAGTACAACCAGTTCTATGGTTTGGCCGTTACACAGCCAACGGAGCGACCACGCATTTGACCTGAAGCCAACGTCACAGGCCTAACGTAGCAGGGATTTCGCAGCCCCTGATTCTGGACCATTGCCTCATCTCATGAAATGCCTTGTGACTGCTCAGATTGCGGACTGTCTCGCCCTTTCAATTTCTTCCTCTGTGTAGCGGTACACACGAAACACCTGGTTGCTCTGGGCTTTCGCCGTCGCGCTCACTGGGCCGAAGTAAGGGTTTACGTACTCCCACACAACTTCGCCTTCCGATGTCACCTCAAAGAATCGTCCGAAGAAGCCTTCGTTGATTAACGTGTTGCCGTTTGGCAAGCGTTGGGCGTTGGAGATGCGCGGGCTGTAAAAGTTGTGTAGATTCGCTTCCTGATACTTCCACATAATCTCATTGGTGACGGGGGAAACCTCGATCACCCGTGAAAAAGGAAAGGTGTGGTCCAGGCGGTGCGGACCGTTGTCGAAGATGAGGATGTTGCCATTCGCTAGCGGTGTTGGAGCGTGCTGGCCCGCGAGCGGCGGGGCGCCTAACTTCCATACGATTTCGCCAGCTTGCCGACGAATCCTGATGATCGATGAGATGTTCCGGAAACTTACCAGCAGGTCCCCGTCAGAAAGCTCTATGATCGCATTCCCGTGGGTCCATTCGGAGCGGTTGTCCTGAATCGCGGTGATTACGTCTCTGGCCGGATCGAGATGTTCCCAGGCGCGCCACTCCCAAACCGTTCGGCCGTCTTTTGTCAACTCCACCAAGTAATCGGCCCAAATCTTTCCGTTCACTTCGGTTCCGGGTCGGCCGCCTCGGACTTTCTTCGCTACCTCATCGGGTAGCTCCGTTGCGCAGAGCAGGAGAACGTTGCCGTTCTTGAGAAGCCGGCCGTCGTGATGGTGATCCCGTTGGCGCACCTCCCAAAGGACCTTGCCATTCCAGTCTGCCTCCAGTGCAGCGCCGCCTTTAAAAGGTCCCTTCCCCAGAAAGGTCTCGTTGGGGATCTGCCCGTTGTAAAAGAGAGTGCCCTTCTCCGTGAGGTAGCCATACGAGCCTGGGGGATATGGCATTTCCCAGGTGTGGACGACTTTGCCGTGGAGATCAATCAGGTAAACCATTCGGTCGCGCGCTGACGTAAACAGCGTCAGCCCGGCCGAAGCTCGAGCCACATCAAGGGCACGCAGGCCCGTGCCCCGACGCCGGATTGGATTCTGGTCAACAGCGGTCGTTCGAGTCGAGCTGTGATCGGCCTGGGCTCCACCAATTTGACTTCTAGACTCCAACCCTATGCTACTGGCGGCAGCTGCACCCATGCATATCCCCGCAAAACTGCGCCTCGTGATCTTTGTCTCTGAATTCTTGGCCATGTAGTCCTCCCCTAACCGAGACGCAATTCTAAGCGGTTTTCACGATAGTGGCCCAGCGCGAACGAGTCATGTAGAAGCCCTGCAGAGATTACATCGGAGAACGGCTTTCTCGGACGCTTGACTTCGGCCCTCTTGGGAAACCCGCATTCAGGGAAGTGTTGTGGAGGGAGCCGTCGGCGTAGCCCCAAACCCCTTGACCGGAAATTCAGCCAGCCGGTGATGTAGTCCGACTGGTCTTGGCGATTGTCCCCGGTGATGGGCTACCCGGAAGCAATCCACCTGCATAAGAAACGGGCTGCTCGGGAACTGGCGCCCTACGCCCGCACGCGAATCGTGCAAGGTGTTACGATCTGGCCACATGGAAACGCTCCACTACTCGACCTGGCAATCGCCTATCGGCCCGCTCACGCTGATCGCCTCAGAACGCGGCCTGGTCGCGCTGGAATTTCGTCCGCAACTAAAGCGGAAATCCAAGGCCACGTGGCTCTACTCCGACGACAAGCTCGCCCCTTATCGCCGCCAGCTGGAAAAATATTTTGCGGGAAAACTGCGCGACTTCACCGTTCCCCTGGATCTTCGCGGAACCGATTTCCAGTTGCTCTGCTGGCACGCGCTTTTGAAAATTCCCTACGGCCAGACCCGCACCTACGCCGACCAGGCGCGCGCCATCGGCCGGCCGAAGGCCTTCCGCGCGGTCGGCTTGGCCAACCACGACAATCCCATCGCCATCATCGTGCCCTGCCATCGCGTGATTGCCTCCGACGGCACGCTCGGCGGCTACGGCGGCGGACTCGCGTTGAAGCAGCGGCTCCTTGACCTGGAGTGCGGTCAAGCTGTTCTCCTGCCGGCCTCCGCCGCGAGTTAGGCCTCCGCCGGAAGGTTGCGATTCCTGGCGTGCGCGCACGGATGAATATTTAAGGCTCTCCGGTGGTCCTTCTGCATCTGTTACCTGAGCCGGATTGACGGCCTGTCATGCGCGAAACCATCGATTTCCTCATCCAGCACGGTTACACGCTGCTGTTCGCCTGGGTATTGGTGGAGCAGTTGGGTCTGCCCATCCCATCGCTTCCGCTGCTGCTCGCGGCCGGCGCGCTGGCGGGCGCGGGCAAGTTCAGTCTTCCGATACCCATTGCACTCGCAGTGCTCGCTTCGATGATTGCCGACTTGCTGTGGTACGAGCTGGGGCGGCGTCGTGGCGGAAGAATCCTCGGCCTGCTGTGCCGCATTTCGCTGGAGCCGGAGTCGTGCGTCCGCCGCACCGAAGACGCATTCCAGAATCATGCCTCGCGCTCGCTGCTGTTTGCCAAGTTCATTCCCGGCTTGAATACGGCGGTGCCGCCCATGGCCGGCATGACCGGCATGCGCTTGCCGCGATTTCTGCTCCTGGATTCTCTCGGGGCGCTGTTTTACGCCGGTGGCGCGGTGCTGGTCGGATATCTCTTCAGCGAGAAACTGGAGCGCCTGGCGTTCTACTTCTCGCGGCTGGGGAATGTCGCGGTCGTTCTGCTGGTGCTTTTGCTGGCCGCCCATGTACTCAGAAAATATCTGGCGCGCCGCCGCTTCCAGCGCGAGCTGTGGATGGCCCGCATCAGCCCCAAAGACTTGAAGGCCAAACTGGACGCCGGCGAGCCGCTGGCCATCGTCGACCTTCGCCATCCGCTCGATTTTCTTCCTTACCCGCAGGTGCTTCCGGGAGCGATTCGGCTTGCGCCCAGCGACATTGAACTGCGCCACACCGAGATCCCGCGCGATCGGGAGGTCATCCTCTATTGCACTTGACCGAACGAAGCGACCAGCGCCCGGGTGGCGCAACAATTGAAGCGCTTGGGAGTTACCCAGGTTCGTCCGCTGGCCGGCGGGTTTCATGGCTGGCGCGAACTCGGCTACCCGCTGCAGGAGTTCTATGTCGAACTCGCCGCCGCGGGCCAGTGATCCCGTTCATCCGCGCGATTATCAAGGTGAGTGGCCTTCGGTGCGCGCCTGGCGCTTGCCCGGACGCGCGGCTCAGGTAAGATGGTTCGCAGGAAGCAGGAATACAGGGGGGAAAGTTATGGCTGCATCCGAGGAGCGTCGTCAGGGTAACCGTCGCAAAGCGCCGATCCGTACCGGGAAGGACCGGCGCGACCCCGCTATCCCAGCGCCGCCGGGTAGCACTCGCTCCGGCAAAGAGCGCCGCCAGGGCGACCGCCGCAAGGGCGACCGCCGTAGAGCGCGCTAGGCCGGGCCAGGCTCCCGCCACATTTCGCTTCGGCTTGGAAAGAATTGCGCCTACAATAGTCCTGCCTGCATCTCTTGTAGGTAACTGCCCGGTTCTTCCGGGTACAGGCGGTATCCGCTGCGGCGGAACTGCACTGGAGGCTGAAGTGAGCGTAGTTCCGATTGGCGATTCCCGCCAGAAGATCACCACCATTTCCCTATTGGACAAGAAACTGCGGCGCGAGCCCATTACTGCGCTCACCGCTTACGATTACGCCACCGCGCGCCTGGTGGACGAAGCCGGGATTGACGTCATCCTGGTCGGCGATTCGCTTGCCCAGGTCGTGCTCGGCTACGACAACACGCTGGCGGTCAGCATGGAAGAGATGCTGCACCACACTCGCGCCGCGCGCCGCGGCATCAAGCGCGCGCTGCTGGTTGCCGACATGCCGTTTGCGTCCTATCACCTCGGCGCCGACGAGGCCCTGCGCAATGCTTCGCGGTTCGTGAAAGAAGCGGGCGCGGAGGCGGTGAAGATCGAAGGCGGCGAAAAGCGCTCCGACATCGTTCGCCGCATCATTGACGCCGAAATTCCCGTGATGGGGCACATCGGCCTGACGCCGCAGTCGATACACGCCATGGGTGGATACAAAGTCCAGGGCAAAACGCTTACTGCGATCGAGCAGCTTATGCGCGACGCGGTGGCGCTGGATCGCGCCGGCGTTTTCGCGATGGTTCTGGAAGGCATTCCGCGCGAGGTGGCGGCGATGATCACCGCCGAAGTGCATACGCCGACCATCGGCATCGGCGCCGGGCCGGCCTGCGATGGGCAGATCCTGGTGATTCACGACATGCTCGGCCTGAATTTCGGCACGCCGGCAAAATTCGTGCGCCAGTACGCGGATGTCGGCGCGGTCATGCGCGGCGCCGTTGAGAGCTACAAGAATGACGTGATTGCGGGCGGCTATCCCAACGACGATGAGTCCTACCACCTGCCCAAGGACACGCGCGAGGCGCTGGAAAACATCCTGGAGCGCAAACACAGCATGCGATCAGGAGATTAGCCGGTTTCACGTCTTTGGGCGATGGGGAACAAGCGAAAGAAGGGCTACGGCAAAGACGGCGAGGACTGTGACAAGCCCTGAATGTGCTTCGCCGAAATGGCTGGACATCGTCGCTGCGACTGCGATGACGACCACAATTTGAGCCGTACTGATGGCAAGTCTCCTGCCCCCTGACGTGTCCCTGAATTTAAACCAAAGCAGGAGCCGGACGCAGTGCACAGCCGCGAACAGAGCGCTAGCGATCAGAGTCATTTATGGGGCGGTTGAACGTAATGGGCTCTCATGCCAACCGTCCATGCAAATGTAAACTAGTTCGCCGTGAAAATCCTCAATACCCCCGACGACATGCACGCCGCCTGCGCGCACTACCATCGCGACGGCCGCCGCATCGGACTGGTGCCCACCATGGGCGCGCTGCATGAAGGGCACCTGTCGCTGATCCGCGCGGCGCGGGCGCAGTCGGACGTGGTCGCGGTTTCCCTCTTCGTCAATCCACTGCAATTCGGACCGAAGGAAGATCTCGCCAAATATCCGCGGACGTTCGAGCGTGATCGCGATTTGCTGGAAGCGGAGAAAGTTGACCTGCTGTTCGCGCCCTCGAACGACGCCATGTATCCGCCGGGCGCGACCACGTTCGTTACCGTCGAGGGCTTGAGCGACAGGCTCTGCGGGCGATCGCGGCCGGGGCATTTTCGCGGCGTCACCACCGTCGTCGCCAAGCTGTTCCATATCGCGAAACCCGACCTCGCGTTCTTCGGCCAGAAAGACGCAGCCCAGGTGGCGATCATCCGCCGCATGGTGCGCGACCTGAATCTTCCCGTGCGCATCATGGTCTGTCCCATCGTGCGCGAGAAGGACGGGCTCGCGCTGTCCTCGCGCAACGCTTACCTGGATCCGCAGCAGCGCCACCAGGCTCTTGTGTTACACCGCGCGCTGATGCGCGTCGAGGCCCTGACCGATAGCGGTGAGCGCAGCGCGGCAAAACTGATCGCAGCGGGCAAGCAGGCGATGGCCGAAGAACCCGGCGCGCGCCTGGACTATTTTGAGGTCGTCAACCCGGAAACGCTCGATCCCGTAGCCGACATCTCCCACGGCGCGTTGGTTGCAGTAGCGGCATTCATTGGCAAAACGCGGCTCATTGACAACGTCGTGCTGCACGGCGCGAAGCTGGCGGCCGCAACCTCGGATAGCAGCTCACCGCGGAGACACGGAGGCACGGAGTAATGAGGATCTGATTTTGTAATTTCGTAATTTGGTAATTGGAAAAACGGCTCAGTCCATAATTGCTGCCGAGAAGGGCCGGCAAAATTACCGAATCACCAATTTACGAAATTACCAAATCCCCTCCGTGCCTCCGTGGTGATTACGCTTTTCTGCCGGATACAAACGCGTTTCCCGCGATCACGTAGCGCAGCTTCTCCTCAATCGCTTTCTTGATCCCCATGCGCGGTCCGGTCACAACGCGGCCCGCGCGAATGCTGTCGTCCAGGATGGTGAGGTCGGAAAACGTGGTCAGGTCCTTGCCGTTGTCGCGCGCGCGCGTGATGCCCAGCGCCTGCGTCAGCCGTCCGGGACCGGTGGTCAACAAGCGCAAGTCCGAAACCCGCGGCTCACGTTCCGGCATGGAAAGCCCGCGCGCGGCAAACATCTGCGTCAATCCGCCCACCGGTTCGAGCGCGCGAAACAGCACGCACCCCGCTTTGCCTTCCGTCATGCAGGAGACGTTCAAGCAATAGTGATTGCCGTAAATCAGGTAGACGTACGCGAAGCCGGGCGGGCCGAACAGCACCAGGTTGCGCGCGGTGGGCCCGGAGGCGGCGTGGGCGGCGGGGTCGTTGACGCCCATGTAGGCCTCGACTTCCACGATGCGTCCCGCCAGCAGCTTGCGTCCATGTTTGCGGACCAGGACTTTGCCCAGGAGTTCGCGCGCGACCCGGCGCGGGTCGCGGTCGTAAAACCGGCGCGACAGGGTGCGTGCGCGCGTGATGTCGAATCCCGGATCGCGCATGGACAAAACCGCGCCACGGATTACCGCGGATCAACACGGATCAGAAAAAGAAAATCGATCCGTGTGCATCCGTGAATATCCGTGGCTGACTCTACTTCTTCAAGGCGGCGAGCACTTCCGCGGCGTGACCTGCAGCCTTCACGCCTCGGAACTCGTGTTTCAGCTTGCCGTCGGGCCCGATCACAAACGTGCTGCGCTCGATGCCCATCACCGTCTTGCCATACATATTTTTTTCTTTCATCACGCCGTAGGCCTGGGCGAGTTTCTTCTCCGAGTCGGAGAGCAGCGTGAACGGCAGGTTGAACTGTTCCTGGAATTTCTTCAGCGCGCGCGGCGAGTCGGGCGAGGCGCCCACCACCTCGACGCCGGCTTTCTTGAACTTGGCGTATTCGTCACGAAACTCGGACGCTTCCACGTTTCAACCGGGAGTGTTGGCTTTCGGGAAGAAATAAAGGACAACCGTCTTCCCGCGAAAGTCCTTCAGGGACGTGCTCTTTTCGTCCTGATCGGCCAAATTGAACTCGGGGGCTTTATCATTGACTTGCATGCAAGTTCTCCGGCGAAAAAGTATCTTACACCGTGCGCCGATCGTGGCGTTATGCCTCGTCCTGTCATTGGGCGCGGCGGCACAGCGCGCCGTGCGCAAAGCGAAGGGTCCGCGCGCGCTGGCCTTGGTGGAATGGCCCGCGAACGGCGGCAGCCCGCGCGTGATCCCGGTGACCATCCTGGTGGACGGACGCTATTACGATGCGTCTATCTACAAGGCGGATCCGGTGCCGATGGCGCTGGAGCTTGGAAACGTGTACGAGGTGGAGCAGAGTGGCGCATCCATCGGCATGGTGACGCTTACCGGCGCGCGCCAGGCGAACAATGGCGCGTGGCTCGCCGATGCGCGCTTCCAGACCAGCGAACAATTGGCGGCGGCACGCAGGCCGCGCGATGCTACACCGAAATCGGCGACCGTATCTGAAGGCCCGCCGACGTTGCGTCGTGGCGGGCGGCGTTCCGGACGCGACCGGGCGCCGCAGCCGACCACGACGCCTGAACCAAGGTCGGAGCCGCAGCCCACCGCAGGTGACGAGCCTCCCGTGCTGCGCAGACCCGCCGCCGACACGCAATCGCCGGACGCAACCAAGCCTGGCGATACCGAGAGCAAGCCAACCGACAAGGCAACCGCACCACCAGCTCCGTCAGCGCCGTCGAGCCCGTCGAGTTCGCAAAGGGCGGAGGATTCCGAACATCCAGTACTGCGGCGGGGGCGTCCAACCGCCGAGCAGGCGGAAAATCTTCCCGGCGCGGTGGACGCCAAGGCGGCGCCGAAGTCGCCCGCGGCGGCCGCAGGTCCCAGTTCAGCCGCGACCAAGGCCACTGCGGCGCGCCCCGGACGCGTGCTGCCGGCGATCTCCGACGCCGCAGGTCCGGACCCGCACACCTACCTCCTGCCCTGGAACATGGACGAGCAGGAGCGGCTGAAGAATTCCATGATCCAGTTAGCGAGCGCCGCGTTGCAGGACTTCGCGCGCACCCACGGCGGCACGCATCCCGGTCCATTGCAGGACGTGCAGGTGCGCGCTTTCGATCTCACCACCCGCAACGAACCGCAAATCATTCTGATGGCGCGCGCCCTGGAAGCGCCGGCCGCGCCGGTGCGCCGCGCAGGACCGCGGCCGGGACCCAAGCGAGGCGCGGCAACGCAACCACCGCCGGCGGCGGGCGAAGGACTGACCTACTGGATCACCGTGGCAGCGCGCCAGGATTACAACGGCGAGCTGCGCAAGTTGAAGGTGTGGGCCACCGACAGCAAGCACCTCGACGCCTATCCGCGCGCCGAGCTGATTGACGCCGTGGACGCCGATGGCGATGGCCGCGGCGAGCTGCTGTTCCGCGAAATCTCCGACGTCGGGCAGAGCTTCGTCCTCTACCGCGCCACCCCCGACTCGCTGACACAGCTCTTCAACAGCGCGGAACTGGAGCGCTAGCGCGCTATTCACATCCGTTCACGCCCGTGTACAATGCTCCGCGTTTCTAACGTGAGGAGCGTGCATGCGGAAACTTCTGTGGTGTCTGATTGTGCTTGTGGGCGTGGCCGCCGCGCAGCAGGATTTCAGCAAGGTCCAGATCAAGGTCACCAAGGTGGCAGGATCGGTGTACATGCTGGAAGGCGCGGGCGGAAACATCGGCGTCTCCGTAGGCGAGGACGGTATTGTCATCGTGGACGATCAGTACGCCCCCCTGGCGGAAAAGATCCAGGCGGCGCTGCGGCAGATTACCGACAAGCCGGTGCGATTCGTGATCAACACCCACTGGCACTTCGACCACACCGGCGGCAACGCGTATTTCCAGAAGCAGGGTCCGATCATCGCGCAGGAAAACGTGCGCGAGCGCATGAAGAAGGGCGCCAACCTGCTCGGCACCGAGGTGAAACCCGCGGCCAAGGAAGCGCTGCCCATCATCACCTTTAACGACCGCGCGACGGTGCACCTGAACGGCGAGGACATTCGCGCCATCCACTTTCCCCACGGGCACACCGACGGCGATGCGGTCATCTTCTTTCCGCAGTCCAATGTGGTGCACATGGGCGACGACTTCGTCACCTACGGTTTTCCGTTCATTGACCTGGAGAGCGGCGGCAGCACGCGCGGCATGATCGCGGCGGTCGAAAAGGTGATGGCGACGGTTCCGGCGGATGCGAAGGTGATTCCGGGACACGGCCCGCTCTCGACCGTGGCCGACATGAAGCCCTATGTGGCCATGCTGAAGGACTGCATGGCGCGCGTGCAGAATGGCATCCAGCGGGGGAAGACGCTGGAGCAACTGAAGCAGGAAAGGGTTCTCGCGGGATACGAGAGCTGGGGCGGCGAAGGCAAATTCATCACCACCGACAAGTTCATCGAGACCCTGTACAACGACCTGAAGGGAAACAAGACGGGCGAGTTCGTAAAACACAATTAGCCACGGATTCACGCCGATGTACGCGGATCAGAAGAAAGGATTGCTGCGATCCGTGGCGATCAGTGGCTAAGCTTTTTTTCGAGCAGCTCGTTCACCAGCGCCGGATTCGCCGTGCCCTTCGACGCTTTCATCACCTGCCCGACAAAGAAGCCCTTCATCGTGGTCTTGCCGGCGCGGTACTGCTCCACCTGCTTGGGATTGGCGGCGAGCACGTCGTCGATCATCTTCTCGATGGCGGCGGTGTCGGTGATCTGCTGCGGTTTTTCCTGCTCGTAGATGGCGGGGAAATCCTGTTTGCGTTCGAACGCCTTGTCGTAAAGGTCCTTCAGGATCTTGCCGGAGATGGCGCCGGATTCCACCAGGTCGGCGGACATGGCGACGCCCTGCATCGAAATCGGCGACTGCTCGATTTCCAGTCCCTGCGCCTTCAGGCGTCCGAGCAGGTCGCCGATCACCAGGTTGGCGACGCGCTTGGGATTCTTGGCGGCGCGGGCGGCGGATTCGAACTGGTCGGCCATGCTCTGCGTCCGGGTGAGCGTGGAGGCGTCGTCCTCGGTCAGCCCGTACTCGCGCATCATGCGTGCCCTGCGGGCCTCGGGCAATTCCGGCAACTGGGCGCGAATCTGCTGCTGCCACACCGCATCCACCACCAGCGGCAACAGGTCGGGCTCGGGAAAATAGCGGTAATCGTGTGCCTCTTCCTTGGAGCGCATACTGTACGTCTTGCCCTCGTTCGAGTTGAACAGGCGCGTCTCCTGCAGGATGCGTCCGCCGGACTCGATCACGGTGATGTGGCGCCCGATCTCGTATTCCAGCGCCTGGCGGATGAAGCGAAAAGAATTCACGTTCTTGATCTCGGTCTTGGTGCCGAATTTTTCCTGGCCGGCAGGACGCACGCTGATGTTGGCATCGCAGCGCAGCGAGCCTTCCTCCATGTTGACGTCGCTGACGCCGGTGTAAAGGATGATCTCCTTCAGGCGCGTGAGGTATTCGTGCGCTTCCTCGGGCGAACGGATGTCGGGCTCGCTGACGATTTCAATCAGCGGCACGCCGCAGCGGTTCAGGTCCAGATAGGTGCGCTCGTAGGAATCGGGAAAGCCTTCGTGCAGGCTCTTGCCCGCATCCTCTTCCAGGTGGACGCGGGTGATGCCGATCTTCTTTGTCGCTTGTGTGGCACGAGTCTCCGACCCGTGGCTCGCGGGCACTTCAATCCACCCGAACTCCGCCAGCGGCTTGTCGTACTGTGAAACCTGGAAACCCTTGGGCAGGTCGGGATAAAAGTAATTCTTGCGTGCGAAGATGGAGCGCTCATTGATGCGGCAGTTCAGCGCCATGGCGGCGAGCGTGGCGAATTCCACCGCTTTCTTGTTCAGCACCGGCAGCGCGCCCGGCAGGCCGAGGCATACGGGGCAGACATTGGTGTTGGGCGGGTCGCCAAAACGAGTCGAGCACGAACAAAAAATCTTGCTGGCGGTCAGCAGATGGACGTGGACTTCCAGTCCGATGACCGGCTCGTACTTCGCCCGCGTTGCGCGCGTGATTTCCGCCGATGAGGCCATGCCTACTTCCCCGCCAACTCCTTTTTCACCGCATCGCTTACTACTTTGCCGTCCACGCGGGCGCCGGCGAACTTGGCCATGACGTTTTTCATCACCGCGCCCATGTCCTTCATCGTGGGCGACCCCATTTCAGCGATCGCTGCCCGAACCGTGGCTGCGACCTCGTCCTCGCCCACCGCCTTGGGCATATAAGTTTCGATGAGCACGATCTCGGCGGCTTCCTTGTCGGCGAGGTCCTGCCGCCCGCCCTTGGTGAACTGCTCGATGGAGTCCTTGCGCTGCTTGATCAGCGTGCTCATCACCTGGAGGGCTTCGCGGTCGTCGAGGGGGGCGCGCTTGTCGATTTCCTTGTTCTTGAGCGCGCTTTTGACCATGCGCAGGGTGGACAGGCGGCGCTCGTCACGCGCCTTCATCGCCCCGACCATGTCTTTCTGAACTTGCTCGCTGATGCTCATGGTGGCTCCTGCGGATGGTTTATCGTGCCAATCGAAAAATTTCCACGCTACCCGGCGCAAATCTGTGCCGGTATCGCCCGAGCGCCCATTATAGTGTTGCGTGGGGTTTGGCCGGGGTCTTATGATTCGCGTCCAAAGCCATTTTTCGCGTTGCAGCCGCGGCTGAAACCGCAGGGACGCGTATCGTCGGCGGAATAAAGTCCGCCACTACATCATCCCCGGGATGAGCATTTCTATGGGACCTTTCTCGCCGCTGCAAGTCGCACTGCTGATCGTGGCCGCGCTTTCGATCGTGGGCGTGGTCATCGTCTTTGTCCGCTCCCGTATGACCTACTCCGGATACTCGCACCTCGTCAAGGACGTGCGCCGTCTCGCGCTGGCGATGCGCGGGGAAATCTTCCGCGACGGCTCCGACGTGGTGATTTCCGGCACCTATGAGCGGCTGCCCGCGGTGGTGCGATTTTCCAACGAGGAGAACTCGCCCGGGCTCAACATCCGCATCCAGGCGCCTGCGACCTTCCTGCTGTCGGTGGTTGCGGCGAGGGCGCAGGTCAGCGAAGGCGGCCGCAACCTGGTGAGGACCGCCGACGAGCGGTTTGACTCGCGGTTCAACACCCGCACCGACCAGCCGACGCAGGCCAACATGTTTATCAACAAGCAGGTCACCGGCCTGCTGCAACAGCTTGCCTGCTCCAAGAACACTTACCTGAGCGTGGGCAATGGCGCTATCGAGCTGAGCGAGTTGGTCATCCCGGATCCGAACCCCGGCGAACATGCCATCGAACACCTGAAGAGCATGGCGGAGCTAAGCCAGGCTCTGCACCGCATGCCCGGCTCGGACCGCGTCAAGCTGCTGACCTTCGAGCGCGAGCGTCACGTCGCCGCGCGCGTGGCCATGGTGGTAGGCGCGGTGGTGGCGCTGGTCAGCGTTTTCGCGGCAACCCGGGTATCGAACAGCGAGCCGGTGAGCGGCGTGAACCAGACGCTGTCGGCGGGCATCCTGCCGCTGGACGCCACTCGTATTCCCAATACCAAGGATTGGCGTGCGGCCACCGCCGACGATTTCGACCCCGTGGCCGTGAGTTGGCTGCGCGGGAACCGGAAGCAACCGGCGGGAAGGATCGCGGGCAATTTCAGCGGGAAAGGAACTGGCCGCGACGTCGCCTACCTGCTGGTCGACGCTGAGGGCGCCCGGCGCGTGGTGCTGCTGGCGGACAACGAAAATCGCTACGACACCAAGTTCCCTTACATCGGGCTGGCAGTGCGCGTGCCAAAGGAATCCGTGAATTCCATCAAATGGGCCGGCAGCAAAGCGCCCGAAGGCGTGGATGGAGACGGCCTTCTGCTGTTGCGCAAGAAGGACGACCCTTCGTCGGCCATCGTGCTGTTCCTCAGCGGGCGCGGCATCGTTTCCGCTTCGCCGGCCAATTATCAGGACATCAACCTGGAACCGTAGGCTAGGACGGCAATCATGTTACGTAAGAATCGGCTCTTCACCCCGGGGCCGACGCCTCTTCTCCCTTCCGCGCAGATGGCCATGTCGGCGGCCAACATTCATCACCGGACCGCGGACTTTCGCGCGCTCTACACGCGCCTGCTGGCCGACCTGAAAACCTTTGTCGGCACGCACCATGACGTGGTGCTGATGGCGTCATCGGGCAGCGGGGCGATGGAAGCCTCGGTGTCCAACCTGACTTCGCCCGGCGACAAGGTGCTGGTCGTCACCGCGGGAAAATTTGGCGAGCGCTGGACCGAGCTGGCCAAGGCGTACGGCCTTGCCGCCGAGGTTGTCAGCGCGCCTTATGGCCAGACTTTCGCGCTCGATGCGGTGCGCGCGCGGCTCGCGCCCGACACTCGCGCCGTGTACATGCAGGCGACGGAGAGCTCGACCGGCGTGCGTCACGATGTCGAAGGCGTGGCTGCCCTTGTGCGGGAGTCCGGTCACGACACGCTGCTGGTGGTGGACGCGATCACCGGCCTGGGCACCACGCGGTTCGACGTGGACGACTGGGGCATTGACGTCATCATCGGCGGATCGCAGAAGGCGGTGATGGTGCCACCGGGGCTGGCGTACTGCGCCGTGAGCCAGCGCGCGTGGTCGCGCATGGAAAGCGCGAAATCCCCGCGCTATTACTTTGACCTGCGCAAGGAGCGCAAGGCCGGCGCCAAGGGCGAGTCGGCGTTCACGCCGGCGATCGCGCTGGTGGCGGCGCTCGCCGCGGCAATGGATTACATCCGCGAAGCCGGCGCGGGCGATCTGGCCGCCGGCCGCGAAGCGCTGATTACGAACGCAGAGCTATGCGCCGAGATGACCCGGGCTGGCGCGCGCGCGCTGGGATTGAAGCTGTACGCCAGCGTGCCATCGAACGCGCTGACCGCGATTGCGGCGCCGGACGGGCTTGACTCCGGCGTAATCGTGAAAGCGTTCCGCGACAATTTTGGCGCGGTGGTGGCCGCCGGCCAGGGCGATGCGATGAAGTCCGCCCTCTTTCGCATTGCCCACCTCGGGTACTACGATTATCTGGACACCATCGGCATCATCGCCGCGCTGGAGCAGGTGATGGCGCGCATTCGCCCGGTGGAATTCGGCGTAGCGGTGGCGGCGGCACAGAAGGTGTACTCCGACAGGACTTCGTCGAAGCGGGCTCATATCGCCGGCTGAAGAGCCATTTCGCATTTTGCTTTCATCGATGTCAGTTAGCGGCAAATCTTATGAAAATCGTCGTAGCGGAAAAAATATCGTCTTCTGCCATCGATATCCTGCGGGAGGAAAAGCGATGGACCATCGTTACTCCCGACCAGCTTGACGGCCGCCTGGCCAGTGAGATCGCCGATGCCGACGGGCTGATCGTGCGCTCCGCCGTGCAGGCGGACGCCGCCCTGCTGGAGCACGCGCACAAGCTGCGGGTCATCGGGCGCGCCGGCGTCGGCGTGGACAACGTGGACCTGGAGGCCGCGACGCGCCTTGGCATCGCGGTGATGAACACGCCGGGCGCCAACGCCGTGGCCGTTGCCGAGCACACCATGACGATGGCGCTGGCCATGGCGCGTCACCTCTGCCGCGCCGACGCGCTGATGCACGCCGGCAAGTGGGAAAAGAAATCACTGCAAGGCACCGAGCTGCGCGGCAAAACCTTGGGCATCGTGGGGCTTGGCCGCATCGGCATGGAGGTATCGCGCCGGGCACGCGCGTTCGGCATGAGGCTGGTGGCGCACGATCCTTTCGTGTCGCCGGAAGTGGCGCGCCAGGCGGAGATCGAGCTGACCACGCTGGAAAAAGTTCTCGCCGTGGCGGATTACGTCACCTTGCACCTGGCGCTCACGCCGCAAAGCGCGGGCCTGATCAACGCCGAGACCCTGCGCAAGATGAAAAAAGGCGCGCGGCTGATCAATTGCGCGCGCGGCGAACTGGTGGACGAACCGGCTCTGGTCGCCGCCCTGCGCGACGGACATCTGGCCGCGGCGGCGTTGGATGTGTTCACCGAAGAGCCGCCGAAAAATTCGCCGCTGCTCACCGCGCCCAATGTGATTCTTACCCCGCATATTGGCGGTTCCACGCATGAGGCGCAGGAGGCGGTCGGGGTGCAGATCGCCGTCCAGGTACGCGAATTCCTGCGCCGCGGCGTGATGCAGAACGCGGTCAACGTTCCGTCGGTTTCTGACGAAGAGTACGCCGAGTTGCAGCCCTACATGACGCTGGCCGAGCGGCTCGGAGCGTTCATCGCGCAGGCGACCGAAGGCGGGCTGGAGGAAATCGGGCTACAATTCAGCGGCCCCATCGCCAGCGGCAAAACGCAACTGGTGCACAACGCAGCCCTGGTCGGCGTGCTGAATTCCGTGCTCGCGGAAAAGGCGAACCTGGTAAACGCGTCGGCGATGGCGGAGGAGCGCGGCATCCGCGTGCGCGAGACCGCCAAGCCCAAGGTGTCGGGGGGAAGCGCGGGCAGCGTGATCACGGTCCACCTGAAGACGCACCAGGGCGAGCACGCGGTGAGGGGGACGGTGCTGCACGGCACGTCGCCACGGTTGCTGTCGGTGGACGGAATCGATGTCGAAGCCCCGCTGGAGCGCAACCTGGTTTACCTGCGCAATCGCGACGTGCCGGGCGTGATCGGAAAAATCGGGACGATCCTGGGCGAGGCGAAAATCAATATCGCCAACTTTTCTTTGGGACGCGCGGAACAGGCAGCGCGCGCGGCCGTGGCGCCGGCAAGCGGTGGACATGGTTCCGGCGGCGAGGCGGTGTGCGTGGTGCACGTGGATTCCCGCGTGCCCGACAATGTATTGCACAAGCTGCGCGGCATCGCGGCCATCACGCTCGCGCGCGCCATACGGCTGGGATAAGTCCTGAAGACTGGCGACTGAAGACTATTCTTCCTGTTCTTTGTCGTGCTTGAGGCGCTTGGTTTCGGCGAGCAGCGACATGCTGTGCATCAGGTTCTGCAGCGTGATGATTCCCACCAGGCGGCCGCTGTTCACCACCGGCAACACGGTCACACCCTGCGAGGTCAATTTGCGGAAGGCAGAGGCCAGCGTGTCACCGGCCTGGCAGACCGAGAAGACACGGTTCATCACCGACTGCACGTAGCCGTTGCCGCTGGCGCGGAGGGCATCGAGAACTTTCTGCCGCGAGATTACGCCGACCATATCGCAGCCGCGAACCACCGGGAAATCGTCCTGCAGCGTGTGCACTGCCTTGTGCAGCGCGTCTTCCAGCGTGTCGGCGGGCGAGAGGGTGGAGAAGTCGGTGAGCATGACGTCTTCCAGCCGTACCTGTTCGAGCACTGACTGAAAAACGGCGGAGCGGTCTTCCAGTTGCGCGGCCACGAAGAGGAAAAAACCCACCAGCATCAGCCAGGTATTCCAGATGCCGCCCAGAATGAACGCCATGGCGAATCCCTGGCCGATCGAGACCGCCCGGCGTGTGGCCCGCACCTGGTCCATCCGGCGGGCGAGCAAGGCGCGTACCATGCGGCCGCCATCGGCGGGATAGGCAGGCAGCAGATTAAACACGCCGAGAAAAATATTGATCCAGAACAAGCTGCGCGGCAGGTTGCCGGAATAGACGAAAGGCTGCTTCCACAGGGCGGCTTCCGGGGCGACGCTCAGCACCACTGCGGCCGCAAGGAACGCCATCAGCAGGTTGCTCAGCGGGCCGGCGAGGGCAATGCGGAGTTCGTGGTTGGGATCGAGCTTTTGCCGCAAGGGCTCCTGCAGCAGGCTGACACCGCCGATCGGCAGCAGCACCACCGAGCACGCCGGCAGTCGCTGTTGCAAGGTGGCCAGCATATGCGCCAGCTCGTGCAGCAGCACCGACGCCAGCACCAGGCCGACCAGCGCGAGTCCGCGTCCCACGCCGGCGGCGCCCAGGCCGCTGGCTTCCGTCATCCACACGTAGAACAGCAGAAAGACGAACGTGAGGTGAACGCGAACGTCGATGCCGAAAACGCGACCCGCCGAAACCGACCAACTCCTCATCGGTAGCGCACCTGCTCGATAATCATTGTAAATGGTGGAGGGGAGTTGCTGTGTGAAATACAAACCCACCACGGGGACACGTAGAAGCAGGAAAGGAATTCCTCCGTGTCTCCGTGCCTCCGTGGTGAAATAGGCGACGTGAGGGTAATCGCGGGACAATATCGCAGCCGGCCGCTGCGCTCGCTGCGCGGCATGGACGTCCGGCCGACTTCGGATCGATTGCGCGAGACCCTGTTCGACGTGCTCACCGCCGGGCGTCCCCAGGCGCTGGCCGGAAGC
>DASWAR010000343.1:0-1675 GCA_036391015.1 Terriglobales bacterium | reverse complement strand
CGATGCCGACCGCGCCCGCGGTTGGCACGTTACGGATTCCGGCATCGTTGTCATTGGGCGAGAGCACAGCCCAGTGCCGATGGCCACGATGTTCGCCTAAGGCGCCGTCGAGCGTTGGCGGCGTTCCAACGCCCCTGTCGGTAGCACATGATATGTCCGGTTCAAATAGCAAGTGATATGTCCGCTTTGCGGGCGGTGAGGGTAGGAGACCATGCCAAGCATGGATTCTTACCCGAAGGCCGCGATGGAGCGGGCCATGAAAGTACAGGACGTGATATTGCAGGCGATGGCGAAGAGGATCACCTGGTGGCAGGCGGCGGAGATCCTTGGGATCAGCGACCGGCACATGCGGCGTTGGCGAGAGCGCTACGTCGAAGAGGGTTACAACGGGTTGTTCGACCGGCGGCGGGGGCAGCCGTCGCGCCGGCGAGTGCCGATGGCGACGGTGGAGAAGGTGTTCGCGCTCTACCGGGAGAAGTATTTCGATCTGAACGTGCAGCATTTTCACGAGAAACTGCAGGCCAAGCACGGCATCGAGCTGAGCTACACCTGGGTGAAGCAGGCGTTGCAGGGAGCTGGGTTCGTGGGGCGCGGGCGCAAGCGTGGAGCGCATCGCAAACGGCGCGAGCGGCGGCCGTTGCCGGGGATGCTGTTGCACATCGACGGCAGCCGCCACCAATGGTTTCAGGACGAACGCTGGTACGACCTGATCGTGATTCTGGATGACGCCAGCAGCGAGATTTACTACGCGCAACTGGTGGAAGAGGAATCGACGGTGACGGTAATGGCGGGAAGTCATCGAGCGCCAGGGCGTGTTCTGCGCGCTGTACAGCGATCGCGGCAGCCATTTCTGGCTGACGCCGAAGGTGGGCGGCAAGGTGGATTATCACCGCCGGACCCAGGTGGGGCGGGCGTTGCACGAGTTGGGTGTGCAGATGATTCCGGCCTACTCGCCGCAAGCGCGGGGACGCAGCGAGCGCAGCTTCTCGACCTGGCAGGGGCGATTACCGCAGGAGTTAAGACTGCACCAGATCGCGAGTCTGGAAGCCGCCAATGTATTTCTGCGGGAGCACTACATGGCCGAGTTTAACCGGCGATTTCAGGTGGCAGCGGCCCAGCGGGGAAGCGCCTTTCTGCCCTGCCGACGGCGGGATATGAACTTGATCTTCTCCCTGCAGTTCGAGCGTACGGTGAATCGCGACAACACGGTGAGCTTTCAGAACCTCAGCTTGCAGATTGAGCGGGTGCGCTGGCGAGCCACGCTGGCGGGCTGCCAGGTCACGGTGCATCAGCACTTGGATGGAACTCTCAGCCTCACCCACGGACCGCACTTGCTGGGACGCTACACGGCCGAGGGGGCGGCGCAGAGCGCGACAAAAATGCCGGCGCGACGGGCTGTGGAAAAGCCGCGAGGTGGAAAAGTCATAAACCCGACTTTCCCACCTCGCTTGGAAATCCCGCAAACTGCGCGGGATTCCCACTTTCCCACAGCCCCGACCGCTGCTGGTTGATTATGAAACCGGACATATCACGTGCTACGAAAAGCGGACATTTTAACTTGCTACCGACAGAGCGGGGTTCCGGGTTTCACGGATACAGAAATGGCGGGTTCTAAACCGCCCTGTCCTGAGGCACTAAATGAAGCCGCCCCTTATTAGGCGGCACCCGGGCGGAG
>DASWAR010000342.1:0-5668 GCA_036391015.1 Terriglobales bacterium | reverse complement strand
CATGGGGACTGTTGTTAAAGCCAAAAAGTGTCCATCTTCCGCCTAAGCTGCTGCAACAAGGTCAAATAAAGGCCGGCCGGCCTACGTTCGCTACTCAAGAACCACGGAGCACTATCTGTGCCGGTGACCGTCGTCGTGGTCGTCATCATTACCCTCGCTCCTGTAACGGATCTGGAATGTCACCGCGTGGAGCGTGGAATCACCGACAACCCGGACAAGCAATTGATAGGTTCCTTCGGCAAAGCCCTTCGTCTTCAAGTCGAACATGTACGCGCGCCCGTTACGCGCGCCGATGTAGCGGAAGCGCATGCCTGGATTGTCATTACCGGCAGCCTGGAGCAGCATGGCGGCTCCGTTTGGGCCGACAACACCCGCTGCGACCACCACCAGCGTAGGCGAGGAAACGTTCTTGCCGGCATAGTCACACAGCTCGAGGCGCACCGGGATAGTGCTACCCGACTGCTTCGGTTCGACGTGGCCAAGCAGGCACAGGTTGTAACCCACGCTGTAGCCGACCGACGCGCTGGCAACATTGCCAACGTGGTCGCCGGCGTTGACCTTGAATTGTTTGGCACCGATGGATGCAGTATCGATCGGCGCGCCGTTGGCGACGGGACCGTTACAGGTAGCGACACCCGAACCACCGTCGTTGCAGGCATAGGAAGCCGCAACCGGCTGGTGCAACGCGTAGACCGCGCTCGCCGGGGCAGTAATGGCAATGTCGGGCGCGCGCTTGTCCACGGCATTAGGGGCGATCGGTCCGGCAGTCGCGCAGTTGCCGGCGACATCGCATACCGTGTGGGTGTTGGTGGCAGCGTTCGCCGTCTCTGTGCCCGTGGGCACGCTGGTAGTCAAAACGAACGAAGTGTCGGCGGCGTTGGCCAGACCAGAAGCACCACCGCGGGCGGTGCAGGCGATGGCCACGTCAGCCGCATGCCACAAACCATCCGACTTGCCGCAGGTAATCACCAGCGGAGTCGTGGCCTGAACAGTGACGCTGAAGCTCTTCGTGCTCTTGTTCCCGTGCGCGTCAGCAGCGGAGCAGAGGACGGTGGTTGATCCCAACGGGAACGTGGAACCGGATGCAGGCGCGCAGCTCACCGACACCACGCCGTCGACAAGATCATTTGCCGTGGGCGCCGGCCAATAGGCAACCGCGCCGGAGGGGCCAGTCGCTTCCAACGTCGGGTTGACCGGCATGCCACTGATTACGGGCGGAGTTGTATCCTGCACGGTCACAGAAAACTGCTTGCTGCTCTTGTTGCCGTGCGCATCAGCCGCGGAGCAGACGACGTTGGTCGATCCCAACGGGAACGTGGAACCGGATGCAGGCGCACAGCTCACGGACACCGCGCCGTCGACAAGATCATTCGCGGTGGGCGCAGACCATGTGGCAACCGCGCCGCTCGCACCCGCCGCCTCAAGTGTCATATCGGCGGGAACGCCGGTGATCGCCGGGGGCGTTGTGTCCTGTACGCTGACGGTGAACTTCTTCGCGCTGGTATTGCCGTGAGCGTCGCTGGCCGAGCAGCTAACGTTCGCGGATCCTAGTGGGAACGTGGAACCGGACGCAGGCGCACAGGTCACGGACACTGCGCCGTCGACAAGATCATTCGCGGTGGGCGCAGACCAGTTGACCACGGCGCCGGTGGCAACGGTGGCTTCCACCGTCATGTCCGCCGGCATACCGGTAATTGCAGGTGGAGTCGTGTCCTGCACGGTGACTTTGAAGGTCTTGGTTGCCGTGTTGCCAGCAGCATCGGTTGCGCTGCACTGGACAGTGGTGCTGCCGACCGCAAACTGCGAACCCGAAGCAGGCGCGCACACGACGAGGACGCTTCCGTCCACGTTGTCGGTTGCCGTGGGCGCCGGCCATGAAACAGTGGTTAATGCGCCGGTGGCTTCCAGTTGAAGATCGGCCAGGCTGCTGATTACCGGTGCCGTTTGATCGGTGACGTTCACCGAGAATTTCTGAGACGCGCTATTGCCGGCATGATCGGTGGCGTTGCAGGTAACGGTCGTCATTCCCAGCGGGAAAGTGCTCCCGGATGCCGGAGAGCAGGCCGGAACGATAGCGCCATCCACGATGTCGGTGGCGGTCGCGACGTAGCTCACGGATGCGCCATTGCGGTCCACCGCGGCTGCGGTGACGCTCAGCGGGGCAACGACAGTGGGCGGAGTGGTGTCGGTAACGGTGACAACGAAGCTGCCATTGGCGGCGTTGCCGCTAAGATCGGCCGCGGAGCAGTTCACGGTAGTGTTGCTCACCGGGAAAACGCTGCCGCTGGCGGGCGTGCACTTGACCGGCCTGGGTCCGTCCACCGCATCCAGAGCCGAGGTCGTAAAGTTTACGGTCGCGCCGCCGACCGTGTTCCCTTCCAGCGTCATGTTCGCCGGCAAGTTCAACACCGGCGAGTGCAGGTCGTAGCTCAGGAAGTGCCAGTTCTGAATGTCGTGTACTTCGGTATAGCTGCTCGTAGCACCGGTGAATCCCACCCAGGCGGTGCCGTCCGTTAATTGCAGCCGGTTAACGATATCCACCGCGATCTGCAGGACGGGAGTGGTGAGTTTGTCGATGTAAATGGAAAGTTGCGGCTGCGGTTGCACGACGTAGTGGATGTTGACGACGTGCCAATTGCCGTCTTTCAGGTTAGGAATGACCGTGGTGGATCCAATGGAAGCGGTTTCCATGGCGGAGTTCGGGTTCACCCCGCGGGTGTGAACGCTGATGTGATTTGCGCTCGGATCACTCCAACCCGGCTCTGTATTCTGGTGGGTGTCGAATTCAACCGCCAGGCTCGCGGGAATGGGGTCGTAGCCCATAGCGCCGCCACTACTGCCCAGCGCGGCAGTGGACGAGTTCTGAATCACAAAGGCAAAACCATCGGCGCCCGGGCCGGTGAACTGAGAAATCTGGAACAGGAATGTGGTATCAAAGCCGTCGCCGAAGCGTTGCTTGGTGAAAGTCCAAGCGCCGCCCACGGCCCCGACAGCATTGCTGTTCGTGCGCAAGCGGGTATCCGTTGGCGCGAGGCTCTGGATCGTGCCATTTCCGACGACGCTCAATTGGCTGATGACGACGTTCACCCCGGCAGCGCCGCCGGAAGCAACGAGATCAATCTTCTCGCCGCCGACGACGTTCAGAAAAAGTCCGAACGAGGACGTCGGGGTCGTGCTGTTCACGGTGCCGCTGAAACGCGTGCCGCTGACGCTGCTCACCACTGTCACCTGCGACGCGGTGGTATCCAGGCTTTTGAACATTCCTTGCAAATGCAGCGACATGGTAGCGGGCGCGGTCCATTCGGCCACCGGTAGCTCGCCCAGCGGATCCGGTTGCAGCAAGAGCATGTTGGTGGGGATGTCGCCGGTCACGCCGACGGTGTTGTGGTACACGCCGAGCACATTGCTCCGGCTGAGGTCCTGCCATGCGTCGCGGCCGGGATATGCCACCAGAATCGGCTCGTAGGTCGGAAATGGGGTCAGGCTGGCCGAAGCCGAAGCTTTCCAGCCGTAGGTCCATGTTCCGTTAGGATTCTGGGCGCCGCTGAAGTCGCGCGCCGCGTCCCAGGTGGTGACTTGGGCGGCGGTGGGCCTAGCCAGCAACAGTGTCAGTACGAGAAGACCTCTGACTGCAAGGGTTCGGAACACGGTGTACCTCCATGCTTCGCCTTTGGAATCCGAGGGGGAGGACTTGTACTCATTCGCGTTTATAGGCGCTGGAGGTAACCGCAACAACTGACCATGGTAATCGGGCAATTTGTAAGTCGCTGAGAACGTGGCCGAAGTGACTTCCAGCCAGCGTCGTTGGTAACCCCAGGTGCATGCCAGGAGGGACTTGCATCCGTGGCTGGCAAGCATGGAGGGCTAATCGCGATCTGAAGGAAACTCCCCATTCCCGCGTTGGGGGGAGATCGTCGTCAAGAGCCGCAAAATGTCATTTTCCGGCTAATCTGCTGCACCAATGGCAAATATAAACTTCCGCTATGTGGCGGGTTTACCCTGCAAAAAGTGCTATACTAGATGTAGAAGATTAGATTTAGAAGATTAGAAGCCCTCCAGTCCCTGGAGGGCTTTCTCTTTGTCCCGCAGCATTTCTCTGACCCCAATCCGCATAGCGCGATTTTCCGCTGCTGGTGGTTGGCTACCAACTACCCGCCTCGATTTCGCTGCGGCGAACCGGCCACCGATAACCGTAAACCGACAACCCATCTGCAACTGAAACCATCTTTGGAACTTATCTTCCCCATGCAACCGATCGAAACTTACAAACTCCAAGGCGAACTCGTCGAACTGCGCTTTCTGGCGCGCGCCGCCGAACTTGGCCTGCGCGTCTCCAAGCCCTACGGCGATTCCGCACCCTATGATTTCCTGGTCGAAAGCGGCGGCACGGTTTACAAGGTGCAAGTCAAATCCACCAGCTTTCGCAACGCCAAGTGCCGCGCCTACGTCTGTGCCACCCACCGCCAAGGCATTCGTTATTCCAAGAAGGACGTCGACTTCATCGCCGCCTACATCGTTTCCGAGGACGCCTGGTACATCATCCCTCTCTCCGCCATCCGCGGACGCGAGGTCAGCCTCAACCCACGCTTCCGCCGCAACAAATACCGCCGGTACCGCGAAGCCTGGGACCTGCTCATCCCCGAACGCCGCAACCGGCGCCGGTTCCGCAAACCCAAGTTGAGGCGGTCGCGCGGCGTCTGAGCCGCGCGCCGCAATCCTGAGCGAAGCGAGGGACCTCGCACTGGCGCGCTTCCGCTGCCGGGTTCGCACACGCGGTTACAGTGAAACTGGTTACGGCGTTGGAATCACCGCCGTCACCGGGCTCGAGTACCCGCTCTCCATTCCAGTGCTGTCCAACTGGGTAACCACGTAGTAGTAGGTTTGTCCCGATTGCACCGTGGAATCTGCGTAACTGGGAGTTGAGTTCGTGGTGCTGTTCACCCGTGTGTATGACTGGCCACTGACGGTTGATCGGTACACATTGAAGCCAGTTGCGTTCGAGCCGCTGGCCTGCCAATTCAACATGGCCGTGTGCTGCACCGAGGCCGTGCCAGAGCCGCTGAGCGTCACCGTTGCGGGTGAGTTCGTCGCATTGCTCACGAACGAGACACTGCCCGAAGCCGTGCCGCTGCTGGATGGCGTAAAGGTCAAACTGGCATTCTGGCTGGCCGCCGCGGCCAGCGTGAACGGGAAGGTAAGTCCGCTCACACCGAACCCCGAACCGGTGAAGCTGGCCGAGGAGACCGTTACCGACGAGTTGCCGGTATTGCTAAGCTTAACGGTCTGGCTCGCCGACCGTCCCACCGTCACCGACCCGAATGCAACCGAGGTCGGGGAAGCCGACAAGAGCACGGTCGTCGGCGCATTGATGATTACGTTTGCCAGGGCGCTGGATCTGGGATCGGCCACGCTGGTGGCAACCACCGAAGCGGTGCCGGCCGTGGATGGGGCGGTGTAAAGGCCGCTGGTCGAAACCGTTCCGCCGCCGGCGGCGACCGACCAGGTCACTGCCGTATTCGTCGACCCGGTTACGGCGGCGGTGAACTGCACCTTGCCATTGGTAGTCGTCGTCGTGTTGTTCGGTGTAACGCTGACGCTGACCGTGGCGGCTGCAGAAACGCTCACGCTGGCGCTAGCACTCTTGGTCGGATCGGCGGCGCTTACAGCC
>DASWAR010000341.1:0-3940 GCA_036391015.1 Terriglobales bacterium | reverse complement strand
GGAGCGCTTGGCCGCCGACGGCAAATACGAACTCGCGGCCGCGCTGCTTGAATCGTGCGGAAACAGATTCGAGCGCAGCAGCACCGTAGCAAATGCCAAACGGCTTGTCTATCTCAAGCTGATGGAGGAGCACCAGAATATGGACCCGTTCAAGTTCATCATCTACTCTGGAAAGATCGGAGAACAAACGCCGCAGATGAATGTAACCAAGTGAAGAGACTGGCGGCCGGCCTTTGCTCCAATTTGAGGTACGTCAGACATCACGAGTACGACACATGGTTGTAGCATCATTGGGGCAACGATGTTCGCGATTCGACACAGAAGGAAGTACCAGCGAAATGGAGACCATAAATACTGAGCAGCTTTCATCCCGGCTGCGCGAACGACTCTGCGAACCAGCGATGCTGGATCTTACGAAGCGGTTGATCGCGATTCCATCGGAAAATCCTCCGGGGAATCATTACGAGCAATGCGCCCGCACTCTCTTGGATGAACTGGACAGACTCGGCTTCGATGATGTGAGACGCGAAGGAGCGTGTGTACTCGCGTCGGTCGGCACTGGCCCGCGAACGCTCTATTTCAGCGGTCACTACGATGTGGTTCCCGTGCAGAGCCGCGATCAGTTTCAGCCGCGTGTCGAGGGTGCAAATCTGTTCGGCCGCGGCTCGTCGGACATGAAAGGCGGCCTGGCTGCGATGATTCACGCGGCTGCTGCGGCGCGTGATGAAGGTCTTCTTAATACCGGCCGTATCGGAATCGTACTAGTGCCGGATGAAGAAACCGCCGGCCCGCGCGGGTCTCGCGATCTGGATGCACGCGGGCTGCTGGGGAGAGACGCAGTCGGTATGCTCACGCCGGAGCCTACCGGCGGTGTCATCTGGAACGCCAACCGCGGGGCCATTTCGCTGCGCGCCACCATGGGTGGGAAGGCGGCGCACGTCGGCCGGCAATTCGAAGGTGTGAACGCGTTCGAACTCGCGCTGCCGGCGATCATGCGGCTAGTCGCCATTAAGAACGAAGTAGAGCTCCGCGAAACGCAACAGAACATCGCTCCAGCGGCAGCGCGAAAGTCCATTCTGATGCTCGGCGGGCGGGTCGAGGCAGGTACGAATTTCAACGTGACTCCCGATTTCTGTTCCTTCACGGTTGACCGCCGCATTAATCCCGAAGAAAACCTTGAAGCGGAAATGCATCGGTTGCGCAAAGCGCTGGAAGGCTTCGAAATCGAGACGCTTCAGGAGGAGGCCGCGGCGGCAACTCCGGCGGAAGATCCGCTCGGCGTCGTTCTATCGCGGCACATAGCGAGCGTGACCGGTAGAGATCCCGCCTTCGAGATGTGCCCAGGCTTACTCGAAACGCGATTCTATGCCGCTCATGGCGTTCCCGCCTTTGCCTATGGACCGGGATTGCTGACCGTCTCTCATGGGCCGAACGAGTTCGTTCCGATCCGCAATATTGTCAAATGCGCGGAGATTTACGCGCTTACGGCGGCCTCGATGTTGCGGTAATGACGTCCCCTATCCTTGGTCGTATGTTCGTCATCTCATAGATGCGGATTCGGTCCGGCCGGAAGAGCTCTCGGATTGACCTGCTCCCCTAGATCCGCACACAACTGAGTATGATTTCACACTTCGCGGAAGCGAGAGAGGGGGGAGGAGCATGTCTCGGAGCAGGCACACGGAAGGGGAGATGATCGCGGCGCTGAAGCAGGTGGAGGCAGGCCGCAAGGCAGAGGACGTGGCGCGGGAGGTGGGCGTCAGCAAGCACACGCTGTACTCGTGGAAGGCCAAATACGGCGGGATGGACGCGAGCCAGGCGCAGGAGACCAAGCAACTGCGGGACGAGAACACGCGGCTGCGGAAGCTAGTGGCGGACCTGTCGCTGGACAAGGAAGCCCTGCAGTCGGTGATCCGAAAAAACGGATGGAGCTCGTAGCGATGAAGGCGGCTATCGGGCAGATGCGGGACGAGTACGCCTTCACGGAGCGGCGGGCCTGCGCGCTGATGCTGGTGGCGGTCGGGACGTATCGCTACCGTTCGCGGCGCTCGGATGAGCCGCTGCGGACGCGGCTGGTGGAGTTGGCGCGCGAGAAGCCGCGGTTCGGGTATCGGCGGCTGCACGTGCTGCTCAGCCGATCGGGAGAACGGGTAAACCACAAACGACTACATCGGGTGTATTGCGAGGCTGGGTTGGCGATTCGGCGCAAGCGGCGGAAACACTGCATGCGCATCGGAAAGCCGCTACTGGAGTGGACGGCGGCGAACCAGGAGTGGGCGCTGGACTTCGTGCACGACGCGGTGGAATGCGGTCGCACGATCCGGGTGCTGACGGTGGTGGATACCTATACGCGCGAGTGCCTGGCGCTGGAGGTGGACACCAGCTTCGCCTCACGCAGAGTGACCCGGGTGCTGGAGGCGATCATCGGCGAACGCGGCGCACCGCAGGCGATCCGCTGCGACAACGGGCCGGAGCTGACCAGCCGGCACTTCCTCGCCTGGTCCATCGAGCGGCAGATCGAGCTGGTGCACATCCAGCCCGGCAAGCCGACACAGAACGGCAGGCTAGAGAGCTTCAATGGAAAGTTGCGGGAAGAGTGTTTGCGGGTGAGCTGGTTTCAGAACCTGTTCGACGCGCGGCGGAAGATCGCGGCGTGGCGAAAGGAGTACAACTTGGTCTCATACTGCCCCACCTCGCTATGTAGTTGAGAACAGGGACTGGTGCTGTTCGGAATGAAGTACTGCGGGTCTGCGTGATCCCATTCGTACCCGCTGCTTCAGTATCTGCGCCGCTTCACTTTCCAATATGTCCCTGCTGATTACCCAGGGACCATCCGCAAATGGATGATCGGCGGGGATCTGGCCTCGCTCGATGGCCAGCCGGAGCGTTCGCGGGCTGACCTCAAGAAAGGCGGCCGCATCCGTCAGGTTTAACCACGGTTGGGGTGGATCCGGCTTGTAGCAGGGAATGCGGTGATGGCTGCGCAGGGCAGTGACGCTCTCGCGGGTCCAGCGATTGCCGCGTCCGGTGAGGTGGCCATTGCGGTTCAGAACGCCAGCGATGAGATCATCGCTCGAAATACGGGCCAGAACCTCCACCGCTTCGATTAACGCACGGGACGTCTGTGTGCCGCACTGACCACGGCGACGGCGTGGGAGCCGCAGTTCCGTATGAACCCCGCCTTTCCAGTGAAGCGTGAGGATCAGTTCGCCGTGCGAGCTGTCCACGTCGACGAGAACTTCTTCTAGCAACGTGCGGATGATACGTTTTTTCAGCCGCGTACTGGTAGCTGGATCGGCCCAGAGGGCTTCCACCTGATGGGCAAGCTCGTGGAGGGCCTCCGTCGTGGGTGTTGGACCTTGGTCCATTTCCGCAGCCTGCTGCTCGATACGCATTTCGATCTCGGGCACCTGTTGCAAGGCCAGGTTCCAACGGCGCTCAAGCTCCGCGGTGACCAGACGGTTCTCCGGATCCGCGGCATCGTACTGCCGATGCGCACGCTCGGCGCGATAGCGGGCGGCCTGAAGATCGCGCTGCAACGCTTCGAAGATGTCGTCCCGTTGCCGGGCGTGTTCTTCGTGGGCCAGCACGGAAGCTTCGATTGCTGCGGGTTGGACCACGCGAAGGACCTCTCTGCCGATAGCATCGTCCACGGTTATGCCACCGAAAGCGATGCATCGCGGCTCGCCGTTATCGAGCCAGCCGCGGATGCAGGAGTAGCGCAGCACATCGTGGCCGTTGCCTGTATATCGCACCGTCAGCTTACGTCCACAACGGCTGCATCGCAAGAGTCCTGCCAGCAGTGCTTGCCCGTTTTTAACTGCGCCGGGCTGTTGTTCTCCTCGTGTGTTCTGCTGGATCACGCGCTGGATATGCTCAAACTCTTCCCAGCTCACATATCCTTCATGGGAGCCTGGAATCAGGGCCAGCCACTGTTCTCTTG
>DASWAR010000340.1:0-25896 GCA_036391015.1 Terriglobales bacterium | reverse complement strand
GAACCTGTCGGAAAAGGCGGTGGAGGCGGCGCGCGACGACCTGATCGAGCAATTCGTGCATGAATTCCGCAACGCCCTGGAAGTGGTGATCGGGCACGCGGACCTGATCCTGATGAAGGAAGAACTGGACCCGTCGGTGCGCATGTCGGCGCTGCGGATCCGCGATGCCGGAGAACGGGCGGCGACGTTGACCAAGGCGCTGGCGGGATGAGCGATCGGGTGATCGGGTGGTCGGGCGATCTGGTGATCGGGTAACCCGGTGGTTCCCGAACGGTCCCGGCCTTCGGTAACTTGCCGACGAGATAAGAGAAGGATAACTTCGGCAATAGGCAGGGAAAGCCACAGGAGAGCCATGGCGCATTCCGAAATCGCATTCGGGGGAGCGGCAGCGTCATTCCGGGAATTGCGGCGCTGGCCTCGGCTGAAGATCCGGGTGCCGGTGACGGTGATCGTCAAGAAACCGAATAAGACGGTGTACGTGGACGGCCGGGGGACGGACCTGAACGAGGGCGGAATCGCGGTATTTGCGGGAGCGGAGTTGGGGGTCGGGGAAGAAGTGGAGATCAGCTTTACGCCGCCCTATCATGGCGAGCCGCTGATCGCGCGCACCATCATCCGCAACCGGCGCGGTTATACCTATGGGATGGAATTCGTGAAAGAAACTAAGGAAGATGCGGCGCGGGTGGAACGCATCCGGCTGGTGCTGAAAGCGCTGGGGACGGAAGACGTGGCGTAGGAATTTGGATTTTTTGGGAAAGAGCTCGGCGAAAGCCGGGCTATTTTTGTTGGTGGGTGGTGATTGTCGTGCCGCGGCCCTTCGACTTCGCTCAGGGCAGCCTTAGGGTTGACGAATACCGCGCCTCCGGGGCACCTCTCCGCCGGCACACTCCTTCGAGTTGAAGGTCGTGGACGCAGTGTGAATCGAACGCGAGGGGTAGGGGTCCTTCGACTCGGGCGTGCGCCCTCGCTCAGGATGACAGCCGTTAATCCCCCAAACCGGGGCATCCTCGCTCATTCGGATAGAATGCGCGCATGGAAAGCAAAGACAAACCAGTGTATGTGACCAGGATGGGGCTGCCGCTGCGGATGGAACTGGACTGGCCGGTTCACCGCTCGCATTCGGGGGCGGATTTTTACGTGCTCCAGGGCACGGTGTCGCTCTGCTCCAGCGCGCCCACCGCGGGCGCGCCGGGGGCAGGGGATGTTCACGCGCTGGTCGCATTGCAAGTGACGGTGACGGTGCGCGAGGTGCTGCCTTCGCTGGAGCCCAAGGACGTGGAGGCGCCGGCGATCAATACCGTGCGCAAGGCGGTGGACCGGAAGGAAATCGAGTTCCTGAAGACGCCGAAGCGGGTGCCGGTAGCGTTTGGCAGCCGGGCGTACGACTTCAAACGCAACCGGTGGGCGTTCGGCGAGGCGAAGGACGAGGAGAGGGCGGCGCTGCTGCTGCGCAAGGTTTATTGGGCGACCAAGCTGGGCGCGTCGCGGGTACTGGTGGCGGATGCGGCGGACGCACAGTACCTGGACACCACGCCGGAGCACCTGGTGACGCTGGCGCGGGCGTTGCCGGAGCTGCGGGTCGAGGGAGAGTACGCCGAGGCCACGCCGGAGTTGATGGCGCGGGGAAGCGAGATTGAAGAGCAGGCGCGGATGGCGCGCGAGGAGTTGGAGAAGAAGCACGCGTTTGAACGCGGGTAGAGCGGAAGAATTGACGATTGAAGATTGCAGATTGAAGATTGTCGATTGCAGCCGGGGCAGTTCAGGGAAAAGCAGGTCCTTCGACTCGGATGCGGCAACCCGCGCCAAAAACGGGCGCTGGTTGATTGCCGCATCCTCGCTCAGGATGACACGCGCTTAGTTTTTTGCGTAGAAATCACGCACAGACTGAAATCAACGGTTTGGTGCGCGGCACGACCTCGCCGACAAGAGCGGCGGGGATTTTTTTTGCGTGCAGGGCGGCGAGGAGGTCGCCGGCGGAATTGGCGGCGACGGAGATGAACAGGCCGCCGGCGGTTTGCGGGTCGAAGAGCAGGGTGCGAACGTCCTGGGGAACAGCGGCGTCGAATTCGGCGGCACATTCGGCGAAGTCGCGGTTGTTCTTGAGGCCTCCGGGAATGAAGCCGGCACGGACACAATCCAGCGCGCCGGGCAGCAGGGGCACGGCGGAGGCGCGGAGTCGGAGCGAGACGTCGCTGGCGAGGGCCATCTCGCGGGCGTGGCCGATGAGACCGAAGCCGGTGATGTCGGTGAGGGCGGCGATCGGCTGTCGGCCATCGGCAAGTAAGGATGCTCGCGTCGGCGCTTCAGCCGAAACCTCGCTGCGCTCGGTTTCGGGCGCCGGTCGCTCGCCCAGGTCCTTCGCTCGCTGCGCCAACTGCGGGCGCGCTCGCTCAGGATGACACTCGTTGAAGGTAGTGATTACCTCAGATGCCGCCTTGTTCAATGTCGTCATGGAAACGGTGGCGGCGTCGATCCAGCTTTGCTCCGCTTTGCCCTTCTTGATTGCGGTCGAAATCACACCGGTGCCCAGGGCCTTGGTGAAGATGAGGCTGTCGCCGGGGCGGGCGCCGGAGTTGGCGAGGACGCGATCGGGACGGATGGTGCCGGTGACGGCGTAGCCGAACTTGAGTTCCTCGTCGCGAATGGAGTGGCCGCCGACGATGGTGCAGCCCGCTTCGATCATCTTGCTGAGACCGCCGGCGAGAATCTGCTCGAGGATGTCGAGATCGCCCTTGTCGGGAAAACAGACCAGGGTGAGGGCGTTGAGGGGACGTCCGCCCATGGCGTAGACGTCGCTGAGCGAGTTGGTGGCGGCGATCTGGCCGAAGGTGTAAGGGTCGTCGACGACGGGGGTGAAGAAATCCACGGTCTGGACGAGGGCGAGGTCAGGAGAAATTTTGTACACGCCGGCGTCGTCGGCTTTGTCGAAGCCGACCAGAACGTTGGGGTCCTGTTGCCGGGCTAATTTCCCAAGCACCGCGTCCAGCGCCGCCGGACTCAGCTTGGACGCTCAACCCGCAGCTTTGACGTGTTCGGTGAGGCGGATGGGTTTGGTGGCCATGCGCACATTGTAATACCCGGGGATTTGTCGCAGAGGACACGGAGGACGCAGAGGAGAGAAATTGAAGAGTGAAGATTGAAGATTGCAGATTGAAATGCCTCGTGAACGGCACGAGAAGTCGTCAAGGGCGTAGGGGTCCTTCGACTCGGATGCGCGGCGGGGAGTTCCCTCGGCTTCGCCTCGGGATTTCGGCAGCGGGCTCTCCCCCTCGCTGCGCTCGGGGTCACGCCCGCCAAACGCCTCAACCTCGCTCAGGATGACCGCACTTTAGTTTTCGCTTGTCGCGCTCGGCGGCGAGCGCGCTCCAGCATCATGTTCACCTCCGCGTCCTCTGCGACAAAGCCCAGGGTCAGGAACGGGCGCGGGTTTTGATGCGGATGGGGGTGCCGACAAAGCCGAAGGCGCGGCGAATCTGGTTCTCCAGGAAACGTTCGAAGGAGAAGTGGAGCTTGACGGCGCGGTCGGTGAAGAGCACGAAGGTCGGGGGCGAGGCCGAGGCCTGGGTCATGTAGAGGATTTTGACGCGGCGGGAGTGGGGAACGGAGGCACGGTCGAAATCAACGCTCTGCACGAAGCGGTTGATGGCGGCGGTAGGAATGCGCTTGCGGCGCTCGGCGGAGACCTGGGCGACGAGTTCGAAAATCTTGTCGAGATTTTTGCCGGACTTGGCGGAGACGAAGACCACGGGGGCGTAGTCGAGGAACTTGAGTTGCTGGCGGAGTTCTTCCTCGTAGAGGCGGCGGTCGGCGGGCTTATGACCGTTGCCGCTGCCGGCGCGGGCGGCGATGCGGGCATTCATGCTGCCGCGGTGAAACTTGACGCCGCCGTGGTGGCGCGTGGTGGCGCGGCGGGTCTCCTCATCTTCTTTTCTTTTGGCGATCAGGTCCCACTTGTTGACCACGATGATGACGGAGCGTCCGCTCTCGTGGGCATAGCCGGCAATGTTGGCGTCGAGCGCGGTGACGCCCTCGGCGGCGTCAATGACAAGCAGGGCGATATCGGCTTGCTCGAGATGCTTGCGCGCCATCACGACGGAAAGTTTTTCCGCGACCAGGCTGGTCTTGCCCTTGCGGCGGATGCCGGCGGTGTCAATGAAGCGGTACGCGTGTCCGCCGCGTTCCACCATTTCGTCCACCGCGTCGCGGGTGGTGCCGGGAATGGGGGAGACGATGGCGCGGTCGGTGGAGGTGAGCGCGTTCAGCAGCGTGGACTTGCCGACGTTGGGGTGCCCGATAATGGCGACGCGAGTTTCGCGGTGTGAACGCGCGTCCTCCGAGCGACCACCTTCGCTCACAGCTTCCGCGGGCTGGCCCTCGAGAGCGGTGCCGTCGGTATCGTGGGCGTGCTGGTCGGCGATGATGGTGTCGGATTTACCGGCGCCGTTGGTCTTGGGCAGCACGTTCATGATGGCGTCGAGCAGGTCGGCGACGTTCAGGCCGTGCTCGGCGGAAATAGGGAAGAGGTTGCGGATGCCGAGGCTGCGGAATTCTTCGGCATAAGGCTCGAGCTTGGGCGTGTCCACCTTGTTGACGGCAAGGAACAGCGGCTTGCCGCCGCGGATGAGGATGCGGGCGAGTTCGATGTCGGGGGCGGTTAGCTCGGAGCGGCCGTCCACGACCATGACGATGACGTCGGCTTCGTCGAGCGCGACGCGGGCCTGGCGAAAGATTTCCGCCGGCATCTCGTCTTTGTCGTCGGGAACGATGCCGCCGGTGTCGATGACGCGGAGGCGGCGTCCGCTCCACTCGGTTTCGCCGTAGAGACGGTCGCGGGTGATGCCGGGCTCGTCGGTAACGATGGCGCGGCGGCGTCCGATGAGCTTGTTAAAAAGCGTGGATTTGCCGACGTTGGGCCGGCCGACGATGGCGAGGGTAGATACGTGAGTCTCGGATTGGGAGGGATTGGACACGGATTTGTAATTTGTAATTGGTAATTTGTAATTGGCGCGGAGTTTGCAACACCCACATCTGCCAAAAACGGGCAGATGTGGGGCACCAAGCGAAATTACCAATTACAAATTGCAAATTACAAATGCCCCAGCAGCTATTATAAGGATGCGCGTGCGGCGCGTTCGAGTTTGAAGACTACGGATTGAAGATTAACGGGCCGCGCGTGTATTCCTGACGATTGTAGGGGTCCTTCGACTCGGGCGTGCGCCCTCGCTCAGGATGACAACGTTTCTAGCCGTGTCCACGTCCTCACAACCCGCTCAGACCGCTACTTCCGGCTCGCTGTACAGCTTTTTTGCGCCCGGCGGGCTGCTGTCGAAGACGCATCCGGCGTACGAATTCCGCCGTGGGCAGTTGCAAATGGCGGAAGAAGTCGCGAAGGCTCTGGAGGAACGGCGTCACCTGATCGTCGAGGCCGGGACGGGCACCGGCAAAACGCTGGCGTACCTGTTACCGGTGATCCGCTCGGGCAAGCGCGTGATTATTTCTACGGGCACGAAGACGCTGCAGGAACAACTCTTCTATAAAGATGTTCCGTTTCTCGCACAGCACCTTGGCGAACTGAAAGTCTGCTACATGAAGGGGCGGAACAATTACCTGTGCCGCAAAAAGCTCTACGACCTGACCGACCAGCCGGTGCTGAGCGGGCTGGAAGAGATTGAGCAATACCGCGCCATCGCGGAGTGGGAGAAGACAACGCCGACGGGCGACCGCTCGGAGCTGGTGAAGATTGCGGAATCGAGCCAGTTGTGGCCGAAGCTGGACGCGCGCGCGGAGACCTGCCTGGGGGAAAAATGCCAGCAGTTCGACCGCTGCTTCATCACCGCGATGCATCGCAAGGCGTTGGAAAGCGACATCATCATTGTCAATCACCATCTCTTTTTTGCCGACCTGGCGATCAAGATGGCGACCGATGGCGAAGCAGGCATCCTGCCGGATTGCGCGGCGGTGATTTTTGACGAGGCGCACGAGCTGGAGGACGTGGCCGCGAACTATTTCGGGGTGAGCGTGAGCACGCCGCGGTTCGAGGAGCTGGCGCGCGACGTGGACGGGACGTTGCAGAGGGCGCAACTGGCGTCGGGCACGCTGTTGCAGGCCACAGCGGGAGTTCGCGAGCACGCGCAGAGATTTTTCTCGCTGCTGCCGGCGGGCGACCACCCCAGCGCGCCAAAACCGGGCGCGCTGGGGACCCCGGGCTCGGGACGGTTTGCGTTTGAGAACCGGCCCGAGTTCCTGGAAGAGAACGGCGACGAGTACCAGTCGGTGATGCGGGCGCTGGGAAGGTTGCAGGCGGAGCTGCAGGCGGTGAAGAACAAGCCCGACGAGCTGCACATGCTGGCGCGGCGGGCGCAGGAGTTGCAAGTACAGCTCGGGTTCGTGATGGAGAACCAGGACAAGAACACGGTGTTCTGGATTGAGCGGAGGGGCGGGATCCCGGAGCGCGGACGAAAATCACCCACGCGAGGGCGCGTGGGCCACACGCGCCAGCACGTGTTCCTGCAGGCGACGCCGATTGATGTATCGCAAATCCTGCGCCAGTACCTGTTCGACAAGCTGGAGACTTCGGTGCTGACCTCGGCAACACTGGCGGTGAGCAACGGGTTCGAATACGCGCGCAAGCGGCTGGGACTGGAGAACGCGCGCGAGCTGGTGGTGCCGTCGCACTTCGATTACGAGTCGCAGGCGATGCTGTACATCCCGCCGGACCTGCCCGATCCGCGCATGCCGGAGTTCACGGCGAAGGCGGCGGAGAGAATCCGGCGTCTGCTGGAGATCACGCAGGGGCGCGCGTTCTGCCTGTTCACCAGCTACGCGCAGATGCACGAAATCCACGACCGGCTGCTGAGCGAACTGGCGTACCCGGTGATGATCCAGGGGCAGGCGCCGAAGAACGCGCTGCTGGAGCAGTTCCGGGCCACGCCGAACGCGGTGCTGTTCGCGACGGCGTCGTTCTGGCAGGGCGTGGACGTGCAGGGCGAGCAGTTGAGCTGCGTGATCATTGACCGGCTGCCGTTCGCGGTGCCCAACGATCCGGTGGTGGCGGCGCGCATCCGGGCGATTGATGCCGCGGGCGGGAACGCGTTTTTCGATTACCAGGTGCCGGCGGCGGTGATCACGCTGAAGCAGGGATTCGGGCGGCTGATCCGCTCGCTCGACGACCGCGGCCTGCTGGCGCTGATGGATAACCGGATCTTGAAGAAGCAGTACGGCAAGGTGTTCCTGGAGAGCTTGCCGAAATATCGCAGGACGACACAGTTAGCGGACGTGGAGAAATTCTTCGGGGTTGAGTGAAGCTGAATTGAAGACTGAAGATTGCAGAATGCAGATTGAAGAGAGCCGCTCCCAACTCGAACTGGCAATGAATCGATCCTTCGCTGCGCTCAGGATCACGCTCACCGTAGCTCTGCTTTTCACGTCGAGCGGCGCGTTGGGGCAGAACCCGGCCGGGGCGGAGAAATCCGCCATTCGCGCGCTGCTCGCTCGCCAGGTGGACGCTTGGAACCGCGGCGATTTGGAGGGCTTCATGGCGGGATATTGGAAGTCGCCGGAGTTGTCGTTCATCTCCGGGGCAACAGCAACGCGCGGGTGGGAGCCGACGCTGGAGCGCTATCGGAAGAAGTATCAGGGTGAAGGGAAAGAGATGGGGAAGCTGGATTTCTTCGATCTGCGAGTGGAAATGCTCGGGCCGGAGGCGGCGCTGGTGCGCGGGCATTGGCACCTGCAGATGAAAAACGGACAGGAGCCGGGCGGATTGTTCACGCTCATCCTGCGCAAGTTTCCGGAGGGATGGAGGATCGTGCACGACCACACTTCCTGATTGACGATTGCAGATTGCAGATTGACGATTGAAGAAACACCCGGCCAAAACAGCAAGCAATCGTCAATCGTCAATCCACAATCGTCAATCCACAATCGTCAATTTCTCGCTCATCATTGCGGCATGGTACAAGACTAGCGATGTCCTCCGGCCCCACCGCCGCGCCCGTTCCTCCCGCCGCGACCGTTCCTGACACCGAGATCGCAGCCGCCGTATCAGGGCGAAGGCGCGAATACGTGGTCGTGCTCGGATCGCCCGTCGGAATTCCCCAAATCATTGCGGGCCTGCTGCTGTCGATTTTCCTGGCGCAATGCCTGTGGCTGGCGGTGCACTCGCCGATGCGCGAGATGGAGTTGGCGCAGATCGAGCGCGGACAAACACTGTTTCACCAGCACGTGTTCGCTGCGGAAGCGGGGAGGTCGCCGGTGACACCGGTGCTGGCGGCAGCGCCGTTGATTGGATCGGGCATCAACGTCGGCGATCACGGCTCACAGACCCGTGCCACACCGTTTCCGGGGGCTACATCGTTCTTCTATCCGCATCCGCGGTCGTGGCGGTGGCGTGCGCGGCTGCCGTTCATCGCCATCGGCGTGCTGCTGGGGGCGTCGCTGTGGTACGTGGCGCGGCGCCTGTACGGCAATGCGGGCGGATACATTGCGCTCGCGCTGTACGCTTTTTCGCCGGCGATCATCATGCGCGCGGCGGCCATCCAACCGGCGATCGTGGCGGCGTGGGGGGCGTTCGGCGTGGTGTTCACAGCGATTGCCGTGTCGCACACGCTGTACGCACCGCGCGCGGTGGTGCTGTGGAACTGGAGACGGATCGGGCTGCTGGGGCTGGCGATCGCGTTGGCGGTGGGATCGCACCTGGCGCTAGCCGCGGTAGCGCTGCTGGCGCTGGGGTTCATGCTGTACCTGGTACCGGAGCGAACAGCGGCGGCAGTGGCGATTGTGGCGGTGGCGTGCGCGGTGGCGTTGGCGCTGCTATTGGCCGCTTATGGATTTGACATGCCCGCCATGGCGGCTGCCGCACGCGGGTTGCGCGCGACCGACTTCGCGCCGCAGCTTCTCGGACGCAAGCTGACCTACAACCTGCTGGCGGTGTTCTTCCTGCGCATGCCGGGAGTGCTGGCGGCGCTGGCAGCAGCGCTGATCGGGTATGCGGCATGGAAGCGGCCACGGTTCTTTGGGGTGACGGCGCCGCTGGTGACCTTCGGCTTGTTGATCGCACTGGGAATCACCATGCCGCACCTGGGCGGCTACGATTTGTTTGTCGCGTCGCTGCCGTTCGCCTTCGTGTTCATCGCCGGGGTCTTTGCCGATCTGCTGGAAACCGCGCACGGGGGCCTGGTGACGGGCATCCTGACCGGGATGCTGGCGGCGCACGCGGCGTTCAGCGTGGCGGGGCTGATGAGGATTGGGTAACCGGGGATTGCCGCGCAACTCCCCGCTCCCGTCCGGGTTTTCAACAGTAAGGGCCGGGTCATCGGGGCGGCGGTGGGGCTCCTGCTGTTCCAGATATCGCCGCTCCGGTGGCCTGTATGAGTCGCGAGTCCCGAGTTGCGGGTTGCGAGCACGACGGAAGGCCACGGGTAGAGGTAAGACCCACATCTGCCAAAAGCGGGCAGATGTGGGGCACCATACGGGTTCCGATTTGATACGAAAAGAACGGGGATGAAGCGGGGCCAGCGCGTGCATCATCGAAATAACGGGATTATGCTAGGCCTATGAAGCGGGCATGGAACATAGCGGCAGTGGTCGCGCTGGCGCTGGGGTTGCCGGCGATGGGGCAGATCCGGGGAGTACCAGCGTCGGTGACTTCTATGGCGCCGTGGCGGAGCTTTAATCCCGGACCTCCGGCTAGCGTAACCTCGCTGGGCCCGTACGGCTTCTCGACACCGTGTTCCGGCACGGGTGTGCTGATTCCTTCCGCCATGGGCTGCACGCCCACCCAATTTACAAGCGGGTTTTACTATCCCGACGCGCGCGATCGCGGGCCGGTGAACCTGCGTCCCAAGCGCCATCGCAATCACAACGTGGGCGGCTACTACCCGGTGTACATGCCTTACGCGTATCCGGTGGCGGTGGCAGCCGAGACTGAGCCGGAGGCTGAGCCCGATCCTCCCGCGCCCACGATCTTCGAACATCGCCCCACCATCGAGCGTGTGCCGAGCGCGGTCGCCGATTCGTCACGCCTCGTGCGCCAGCCGGCAGTCGCGGCAGCGGAAGATCCGTCCCCGGCGGATGCGCGGCAGCAGATACCGGTGGTGCTGGTGTATCGCGACGGCCACGAGCAAGAGGTCATGAACTATGCCATCGTGGGGCCAACGCTCTACGACCTGGGCACATTTGTGGCGCACAAGATTCCGCTCGCGGAGCTGAATTTGAAGGCGACAATCAAGGCCAATGACGATCGCGGCGTGGAGTTCAGCGTGCCGGCGTGGGTGAAGGTGGATTAGGCACAAGGCGCAAGGAACAGGGGTAAAAGTCAGGCGCAAGGCATCCCATCCGACCGGTATTTCTGCTATAATGTGCAGTGCTTTTCTTGGGCGTAACTTCCTGTAAATTAAGAAGGTTAGCTAATTTGGCGGTGGTCTCTGACCCGCAATCTACAGCCCATGCGGAAACACGGGTCAAAGACCCGTGCCACACGCAGTTGAGAGCTGAAACTGAGAGCTAATAAGTAATGGCAGACGATCAGAATCCCCAACTTCCACTTCCACCGGACGGCGGCGGGCCGCAAGGACCGAGCAACATCCAGCCGATCAACATTGAAGAGGAGATGCGGCGGTCGTATCTCGACTACGCGATGTCGGTGATCATCGGGCGCGCGCTGCCCGACATTCGCGACGGGCTGAAGCCGGTGCATCGCCGCATTCTGTACGCGATGCACGACATGGGCCTGCTCTCCAACCGCAAGCACGTGAAGTGCGCCAAGGTGGTGGGCGAGTGCCTGGGCAAATATCACCCGCACGGCGACGTGGCGCTGTACGACGCGCTGGTGCGCATGGCACAGCCGTTTTCGATGCGCTACCGGCTGGTGGACGGGCAGGGCAACTTCGGCTCGGTGGACGGCGACCCGGCGGCGGCCTACCGGTACACCGAGTGCCGCATGACGGCGTTCGGCGAGGAGATGCTCACCGACATCGATAAAGAGACAGTGGATTTCGTCCCCAACTTCGACGACACCACGGTGGAACCGGTGGTGCTGCCGACGACCGTCCCCAACCTGCTGGTGAACGGGTCGAATGGAATCGCGGTGGGCATGGCGACCAACATCCCGCCGCACAATCTGACGGAGATCGTGGACGCCTGCATCATGCTGGTGAACAAGCCCACGGCGCAACTGGCGGAAATTCTGCAAATCGTCAAAGGCCCGGATTTCCCCACGGGCGCGTTCATTCACGGGCGCGCGGGAATTGCGGAGGCGTACAAGACAGGGCGCGGGCGGTTCATGATGCGGGCCAAGGCGGCGATCGACAAAATCGAGAAAGAGCGCCAGGCGATCATCGTGACCGAGATTCCCTACCAGGTGAACAAGGCGCGGCTGATCGAGCGCATCGCCGAACTGGTGAACAACAAAAGCATTGACGACGTCAGCGACATCCGCGACGAAAGCGATCGCGACGGGATGCGCATCGTGATCGAGCTGAAACGCGGCGCCGAGCCGCAGATCGTGCTCAACCAGCTCTACAAGCACACCCAGATGCAGGAAAGCTTCAGCATGATCTTCCTGGCGGTGGTCAACGGACAACCGAAGGAGATGGGGCTGGTGCAGGCAATCCAGCACTTCATCGATCACCGCATTGACGTGGTGCGGCGACGCACCGCGTATTTGCTGGGCAAAGCCAAAGACCGCGAGCACATCCTGGAAGGCTACCAGCTCGCGATTGACCAACTGGACAACGTAATCGCGATCATCCGCGGCAGCGGCAACCGCACCGAGGCGCGCGAGAACCTGGTGGCGTACTTCGGCGGGCGTCCGATCGAGGTCAACGTCAACGGCAAGAAGTCGAGTGTGTCGGTGGGGAGGAACAAGCCAGAGAGGGGCTTCGACGCCAAGCAGGCCGACGCCATCCTGGAATTGCAATTGCACCGCCTGACGCGGCTCTCCATCGACGAAGTGGTGAACGAGCTGAAAGAAGTCCGCGACCGGATTGGGGAGTACGAAACGATTCTCGCGTCGGAGAAAAAGCTGCGCGGCGTGATCGTGAAGGAGATGGAGGAGGTCAAGCGAAAGTTCGGCGACGAGCGGCGCACGCAGATCGTGGACGAGGCCGCCGAAATCCAGCTCGAAGACCTGATCGTGGACGAGCAGGTGGTGGTCACGGTGTCGCACAGCGGGTACCTGAAGCGCACGCCGATTACGATCTACCGCTCGCAACGCCGCGGCGGCATGGGCCGCACCGGGATGAAGACGCGGGAGGAGGATTTCGTCGAGCGCTTGTTCATCGCCTCCACCCATGCCTACCTGCTGATCTTCACCAGCGCCGGCCGCGTGTACTGGCTGAAGGTGTACGAGGTGCCCGACGTGGGCGCCGCCGGCAAGGGCAAACATATCGGCAACCTGGTGGCGCTGCAGCCGGGCGAGAGCGTGCGCACGATCGTGCCGGTGCGCGACCTGGAAGAAGAAGGCAAGCACATCTTCTTTGCCACGCGGAACGGCACGGTGAAGAAGACGCCGCTGAAGGACTTCAGCAACGTGATGTCGCGCGGCATCATCGCTATCGGCATCGACAAGGGCGATGAACTGGTGGCGGCGGCGGTGACCGACGGTTTCCAGATCATCTTCCTGGCGTCGCACGAGGGCATGGCGATCCGCTTCGGCGAAGAAGACGTGCGGCCGATGGGACGTCCGGCGTACGGCGTTCGCGGCATGGACATGGACAAGGGAGATTACATTGTCGGCATGGCGGTGACGCCCAAGAGCGAGGCGCGGGTTAACGGCGGCAAGAAAAACGGCAAGGACGAGAGTGGGGAAGCCGAACCCACGGCCAACCTGATCCTGTCGGTGACGGAGATGGGCTACGGGAAGCGCACCGGCGTGGACGAGTATCGCCTGCAAGCGCGCGGCGGGAAGGGCGTGATCAACGTCAAGACGGTGTCGCGGAACGGCAAGGTGGTGGGGATCCTGCTGGTCAGCGACCAGAGCGAGGCGATGGTGATTTCGCAGTATGGCAAGATCATCCGCATCGCCACCAACCAGATCCGCGAAGCCGGGCGCTCCACCCAGGGCGTGCGGTTGCTGCAACTGGATTCCGACGACAAAGTGGCGGCGGCGGTGGTGATCCCGAGAGAAGAAGTGGATAACGGGGAGCCGACGCTGATTCAGTAAGCCCGCTACTCAGGTAAACTACAAGGGCCCCGCAAAAATGGCGGCCCTTTTCCTGCCCGCATCCAAACAGCCCAATTATTTGATTGACAACGTCAACAATGTTCTTTATTTTGTATTGAAGGTGGAGGTATCATTATGAAGAAACTACGAGTTGCCGATCAGGCATGGATTGCCACGGCACTTCTTCACCGCGAAAACCCTGATAGCGTGGACTTCAGCCTCAAAGATATCATCGGACGAGCAGATCAAGAATTTGGACATCCACTACAACCTGGCGTCTGGCAGCATATTGTGAGTCATGGAGTTGCTCAGAACGATCCGACGCCGGCCCGGTTGCGAATGTTCACGAAGACAGCACGTAGCAGAAGGCGATTATTTCGGCCAGGCGACACCTTTTGCGCGGAACGGACCGGGAGAACTTATCCAGACCCACTCCAACTCGACGAACGACACCGCCCCCTGGTGGACTGGTATGTCCGGGAATATGCACCGAACGGCAACAGGAGCGGCGGTTCGTCGCCGCCTCCCAGCAGTTCGCCACGCGTCCTGTTGGAATTCGTCGGTACCATCTCGGCTTACGATCTGAAAGTCATGGCAGAAGTTATCGAACGCGACTGCGAGCGAATCGAAGATGAGCGACCCTCATAGGGCACTGCTGGACACGAATGTCATCATTGCACTCTTCGCCGGCGAACCGAACATTCTGAAGCGAACCGCGGAGTGCACAGAAACATACATCGCGGTCACGGTGTTAGGTGAGCTTTACTACGGCGCGTTCCGATCCGTCCGGCAGGAGGAAAACCTAGCGCGCCTGCACTTGCTAGCGACGCGCAACGTGATCTTACCCTGTGTCGTCGAAACAGCGACTAGGTATGGGAGCATCAGGACAAAGCTTGCCGCGAAAGGGCGGCCTATTCCAGAGAATGACATTTGGATTGCTGCAGTTGCCATGCAGCACGATCTGACGTTGCTTACGCGGGATGTGCACTTCTGCGAAGTTGAAGAACTGGCAGTGGAGTTACTGGAATAGCCGGATATCTCGGGTTCATACCGCCTGCATCTCCCTACTGATAAACTCGGGTAATTGGGGAGGCACAAATGAGATACATGAGATTTCTAACTATGTTTCTGCTGCTGGCGGGGCTGGCCGCGTGGGCGCAGACGCGCACCCTCGGCGAAGGCACGGAAATCAAAGTGCGCACCGACACCGCGATTCCGGCGCATCCCGGGGCGGGGGCAGTGTACACGGCGACCATCAGCGAAGATGTGCCGGACACCTCCGGCGCCATTGCCATTCCACGGGGCAGCCGCGCGCGGCTGGTGGCCGTGCCGACCGATAATGGAAAGGACGCGCTGCTGGATTTGCGCTCGGTGACCGTGAACGGCAGGCGCTACGACCTGGCGGCGGCGGGTGGCGGAAAAAGCACCGGCGGCGCCGGCCTGGGCGCCAACACGCGTACCGCGAAGTATGTGGGCGGCGGGGCGGCGGTGGGGGCGGTGCTGGGCGCCATATTCGGCGGCGGAAAGGGCGCGGCCATCGGCGCGCTCGTAGGCGGCGGCGCCGGAGCGGGCGCGCAGGTGCTGACGGGAAAAAAGAAAGGCATCCCGGCGGAGACGCAGCTCAAGTACAAGCTGGCGCAGCCGTTGACGTTGCGTCCGGTGGCGGCGCGGTCGAGTGGATTGCAGAGGCGGCCGGCGCGATAGCAGGCTGCAGGCACCAGGCTGCAGGCAAGGCGAAGTCGCGAGGGTCATTGTGACCGCGGGTTGACGCTGATCGTCGGGGGGGAACCTTGTCGACGATCTTGTCATCCGCGGTTTGTTTTTGTGTGCCGCGCCTCCGGCGTTCTTCTGATCGAGCGACATTTACCCACCGCTGCCGCGGTAGGCTAACGAATACCGCGCCTCCGGCGCACTTCCCCTTCGGCGCACCTCTTCGAGTTGAAATGAGTGGACGCGGTGCGGATCGAATGGGAGGAGTAGGGGTCCTTCGACTCGCCCGCGCAAAGACAGCGCGGGCTTGCTCGGGATGACAACGGTAAAATGTTGCAGCCGCGGGCGGGGGCGCCCGCGCCACATCGATTTCAGCGGGCGGTGGGCAGCGATTGTTTTTGCCAGCCGGCGAGACCGTCCCGGTAGACGACGACTTTGTTGTATCCGTGGCCCAGCAGAACGCGGCCGACGGCGCGGCTGGCGGCGCAGACATCGGCACCGCCGCCGCTACCACCTTCGTAGAGGACGATGGTCTTGTCGCGCGGCAGCTCGGTGGCGCGGCGCTGAGCTTCGAGCAGGGGAATATTGACCGCGCCTGGAATGCGGAAGGCGCGAAAGTCGTCGGCAGAGCGGACGTCGACGAAGACGGCGCCGCTGTGGAACAGCTTCTCCGCTTCCGCGGTGTGGATCATTGCCGGTTCAGGTCCGTGGGGGGCGTCTTCGGAGCAATCGGTGGAATTGCCGGCGACGTTGAGGAAGGGATTGGACGCGGCGCCGAATGCGGCGTTGCCCGGCGAAGATGATGCAGCCGTTTTTTCAGCCGGCTTGGTTGATGCTTGGCGCGGGGTAGCGGCGGGAGCGGCTGGAACCTGCGCCGAAGCGGATGAGGAAGCGAGCGCCTGGTTCAGCATCTGCTGGAATTGGGGCATTTCGGGCGCGCCAACGATGCGCTGGTTGGCGAGAAAAAACGTCGGCGTGCCGCGAACGCCCAGGGCGTGGCCGTCTTCGCGGTCACGCTGGATGACCGCTTTTGTGGCGCCGCTCGCCAGGCAAGAACTGAATTTGGTTGTATCCAGGCCAAGCTCTCCGGCGTAGCGCACGAGCGATTCGTCCTTGAGGTCTCCGTTGGCGGAATAGAAGCGATCCAGCGCCTGCCAAAACTTTCCCTGCTGGGCGGCGCACTCGCTGGCCTCGGCGGCCTTGAGGGCATAGACGTGGACGGCTTCCAGGGGAAATTGACGGAAGACGAAGCGCACGCGGTCGCGGTAAAGCCGGCGCAATTCGCGCATCTCGGGTTCGGCGGCAACACACGACGGACACTGCAGGTCGCCGAATTCGACCAGCGTGACCGGGGCTTGCGGATTGCCGGTACTGTGGCTGTCAGGACGCACCAGGCGGGAGGCAACATCGGCGGCGCTGGGCGCGGCGGCCTCGACGGGGGCTTCCTCGCGGTGCTGGAGCCAGGTGAAGGCGCGAGAGCCGACCACGATGGCCAGCACCAGCACCAGCGCGTGACGCCAGAATGCGGCGCGGGACCGGGCGCGGTCGTCGAAGCGCGAGCCTAACAGGGTGAGGGAGACGATGAAGATGATGGTGACAGCGATGGCCTGCACCACGCACCAAACGCACCAGGCGTGGACGATGAAGGCTTCAATCGCGGTGAGCGCGGCGGAGGCGATTACGCCCAGGGCGGCGATGACGGCAACGGCGCGGCGCAGCAGCGCGCCGGATGCAGGCGCTACCAGCGGCTCGGCGAAGATGAGAAGCGCAAGGACGCCGTACATGACCACGCCGAACAGGGGAGTCGGAACTCCGGCAATGTGGGCAAAGCGGCTGGCGCGGACCTGGTCGCAGCCGCCGCCGAGGCAGACCATGGGATGCGCCGGCGAGGCGTAGACCCAGAGCAGGTAGAGGGAGTCGAACAGGCCGAGCAGGCTGAGCGCGAATGTGATGGAGCGGCGCACGGGGTGGTTTCTATTCTATCGAAAGACATTCCGGAGGAGTAACGATGGAAGTCGTGAATGTGGCGCAGAAGCTGGCGCAGTTTTCCGAGTACTGGTCGCCAAAGATTGCCGGCGAGGTGAACGATTCGTACGTGAAGCTGGTGAAGTTCAATGGTGAGTTCGTCTGGCACCACCACGAGCAGGAAGACGAGCTGTTCCTGGTGATTCGCGGCAGGTTGCGGATGAAGTTTCGCGAGCATGGCGTGGAGCGGGAGGAGACGATCCTGGCGGGGGAGTTCATCATCGTGCCGCGCGGGCTGGAGCACATGCCGATCGCCGACGAGGAAGTGCACGTTATGCTGCTGGAGCCGAAGTCCACGCTGAACACGGGGAATGTGCGGAATGAGAGGACGCGGGAAGTGCTGCAGCGGATTTGAATGGGTTTGTTAGTTCTTAACCGAAGTGCCTGCTGACAGTACAGACGACTTAGAGGCCATAGGGGTCCTTCGACTCGGCCGCCCAAAACCGGGGCGTCCTCGCTCAGGATGACAGACGTTAAAGGTACAATAGAAGTGCATGTTTGAGATCAGCGTGGAAGATTCGTTTGCGGCGGGGCACGCGCTGCGCGGGTATCGCGGCAAGTGCGAGAACCCGCACGGGCACAACTATAAGGTCTGCATCACCCTGGCGGGCGAAGAGCTCGACGGCATCGGACTGCTGTTTGATTTTAAGGACCTGAAGCAGGCGATGAACCAGATCATCGACCGGCTCGATCACCAGTTTCTCAACGACATCGAGCCGTTCCGGCAGCTCAACCCCTCGGCTGAAAACATGGCGCGCTACTTCTACCAGGAGGCCACGTCGCACTTGAAGGAGGCAACGGGCGGGCGCGTGCAGGTGAAGCAGGTGAAGATCTGGGAGACGGACACAACGACCGCGACGTTTTTTGAGTGAAGCAAGGAATTTGTAATTTGAAATTTGTAATTTGAAATTTTCGGCGACGTCCCTGCCTCGAGAGAATTTCAAGTTCAAAGCCCGCACATCGTGTATGCAGATCACGGAAATCTACCGCTCTATCCAGGGGGAAAGCTCGTTTGCCGGGCTGCCGTGCACCTTTGTGCGCCTGACGGGGTGCAACCTGCGCTGCACCTGGTGCGACAGCGAATACACCTTCACCGGCGGAAGCAAGATGTCGGCGGAGGAGGTGGAAGGCGAGGTGCGCCGGCTGGCCGCTTCCGGGTTGGTGGAGATTACCGGCGGAGAGCCGATGCTGCAGGAACGCGAAGTTGTGCCCTTCATGAAAACATTGTTGGCCGGCGGCTACACCGTGTTGCTGGAGACCAGCGGCGAGCGTCCGCTGGCGGCGGTGCCGCGAGGGGTGCATAAGATCGTGGACGTGAAATGCCCCGGGTCGGGAGAAGGCGGCAGGTTTGACATGGCGAACCTGGCGGCGCTGAACCGGGGCGACGAGGTGAAGTTTGTGCTGGCCTCGCGCCAGGATTATGAGTCCGCGCGGGAATTTGTGCGGCAACATAGGCTGGAAAGCATGGTGGCGGGCGTAATCTTCTCGCCGGTATTCCGCAAGGACGCCGGCGGGGAGCGGGACGCGTCGCAGTGCCTGCTGGATCCGCGCGAGTTGGCGGACTGGATGGTGGCCGACGGGCTGAACGTGCGCCTGGGGCTGCAGATCCACAAGTTTATCTGGGCGCCTGCGACCAAGGGAGTGTGAAAAAGTAAGAAGTCAGAAGTAAGAAGTGAAGAACGGATCACAACGCGAACGTGCGGTGGTGCTGCTGAGCGGCGGGATGGATTCGTGTGTGTGCGCGGCATTGGCGGCGCGTGATTATGACGCAGCGGCGCTGCACGTCATGTACGGCCAGCGGACGGAAGAGCGCGAGAGGCGGGCGTTTGAAGCGGTGTGCGAGCGCCTGGGGATCGGGCGGCGGATGGTGATCCGGAATGAAGCGCTGCGGCAGATTGGAGGGTCGGCGCTGACGGATCCCTCGATTGCGGTGCCGCGGGCGGTGGAAGAGTTTGAGGGGAGAGGGCCGGAAGGTGCGGACGAGGGCGCCGGGGCCTACAAGTCTGGTAAGAATTCAGAAGAAGGCGCCAGGGCTAAAGCCCAGTCGCAATCTGTTGAGGTTTTCGCCGGGCTAAAGCCCGGCGCTTCCACCCAGCCCAGAACTTTCACCCAGTCCGGTGCTTCCAACGCACACGCGGGGGCGCGTGTGCCACACCAACCCGGCGCATCCACCATCGAAAATGCCGGTGCTTCAAACGCGGGCGAGGGCGCTCGCGCCACATCCGAGGTTCCGATCACCTACGTGCCGTTTCGGAATGCGCACTTTCTGGCGGCGGCGGTGAGCTGGGCGGAAGTGCTGGGGGCGGAAAAGATCATCATTGGGGCGGTGGAGCAGGACAGCTCCGGGTACCCGGATTGCCGGCCGGCGTATTATCGGGCGTTCAACCAGGTGATCCGCGCCGGGACCCGGGAAGGGAAGATCGAAATTGTGACCCCGCTGATCGGGATGAGGAAAGCGGAGATTGTGACGCTTGGCCTTGAATTGGGCGCACCCTTCGATTTAACTTGGAGTTGCTACAGCCGGGAAGACCGGGCGTGCGGGGTGTGCGAAAGCTGTGTATTGCGGCGGCGCGCATTCGAAGCGGCCGGCGCGCGCGATCCCATAACTTACGTGCCAGAGGGCGCGCGCGACCGGTGGTAAACAGAGAATGCCGCGCTCGGCGCACGGGAAACGCGGAATTCATACGGGAGGACTGAAATGAAACGCAGACTTATTCTGTGCGTGCTGGCCGCGATGATGGCGGCGCTGGGGACTCCGGCAGCGTGGGGCCAATTCACTTCGATCAAGGGCTACGTGCACGACGTCAAGGGCGAGCCGGTCGCGGGCGCCGTACTCCAGTTCACGAACAAGGAGAACGGGCGCAAGTACGAGGTGAAGACCAACAACAAGGGCGAATACAATTCGCTGGGCATTACTTCGGGGCGCTATGACCTGGTGGTCACCAAAGATGGTCAGCCGCTCTGGAAACTGACCGGCATTCAGATCACGCTCGACGACAAGGGCAACACGGTTAACGTTGACCTGAAGAAGGAGCAGGCGGCGCAACAGGCGGAGCTTCCGCCGGAAGTCAAGAAGCAGCAGGAAGAGCAACAGAAGGAAATCAGCAGGGTCAAGAGCCTGAACGACAAGCTGGCGCAGGCCAAGGCGGCGCAAGATGCGGGGAATCCGCAGCAGGCAGCGGTCATCCTGACGGAGGCATCCCAGACGGATCCCAGCCAGCCTGTGATCTGGGCTGCGTTGGCGGAAGCCGAACGTGCCGCGGCGGGGAAGCAGACTGATCAGGCAGAAAAAAAGGCGGCGTACACCAGAGCTGTGGAGGATTACAAGAAAGCCATCGCGCTGAAGCCGACCGGCAGCTACTACAACAACATGGGGGACGCGGCGGCACGCTCGGGCGACACCCAAACGGCGCTGCAGGCCTACATGTCCGCGGCGAGCACCGACCCCAGCAACGCGGCGCAGTATTACTACAATGAAGGCGCGGTGTTGACCAACACGGGCAAGGTAGATGAAGCCATCCAGGCGTTCGACAGGGCGATCCAGGCCGATCCCACCAAGGCCGACGCCTACTACTGGAAGGGCGTGAACCTGCTGGGCAAGGCGATCATCAAGGGCGACAAGATGGTAGCGCCTCCAGGAACGGCGGAAGCGTTCAACAAGTACCTGGAACTGCAGCCCACGGGACAATTCGCGGAGCCGGCAAAGCAGATGCTGGCGTCGATTGGGGCGACGGTGGAGACCTCGTTCGGCAAGGGCAAAACTCCCAGCAAGACGAAAAAGTAAGCGGGGATAGAAAACGAATGCGGCCCGGGGCGAGAGCTTCGGGCCTTTTTAGTCTTCAGTCGTCAGTCTTCAGTCGTCAGTCTTCAGTCGTCAGGCGGAACGAACGCGGGCGCTTGAAACTTCGAACCAGAAACTTGAAACTAGCGGACACATGCTGGAACTGAATACTCCGGTGCAGTACGTGAAGGGGATAGGTCCGCGCCTGGCGGAGGTGGTGGCCACCAAGGGCATCGCCACGGTCGAGGACCTGCTGTACTACCTGCCCTTCCGCTATGAGGACCGGCTGAATCCGCGGCGCATCGGGGAATTGCGGCCGGGCGAGATGGCGAGCGTGATCGCCGAGGTGAGGACGTCGGCGCTGTTTCGAACCAAGCGGATGCCGCTGTTTGAGCTGACGGTGGGGGATCCGACAGGGCAGGCTCCACCGGGCGAGATAAGGGTGGGGCAACCACAAGGGACCCGCGGCCTGTTTGGGGCGGGACCGAGGGCGATGCTGAAGTGCGTGTGGTTTAACGGCACCTATTTGAAAGACCGGTTTCAGCCGGGGCAGTTGGTGGCGCTGTACGGGAAAGTCGAACCATCGAAGAGGGGGCGCGAGCGGCTGCAACTGATCAACCCGCAATTCGAAATCCTGGATGAAGGCGACGCGCCCGACAGCACCCCATCACGCGCAAAAGCGGCGCGCGATGGGGACCCCGCGTCGTCAAGAATTTCGCAGTCAACCGAGATCGGGCGCATCGTGCCGATCTACGAGTCGGCAGGCAGCGGGAAGGTGACGTCGCGGTGGTTCCGGCGAGTGATCCACGGCGCGCTGGAAAACCTGACGCCGGACATCGTGGACGCAATCCCTGGGGCGGTGCAGCGGCGGATGGGGCTGATGCCGCGTCGGGAGGCGTTCCGGATGGCGCATTGGCCGGAGGAATCGGCGCGGCTGGAAGACCTGCAGGCGGCACGGACCCCGGCGCAGATCCGGCTGATCTTCGAAGAACTGTTCTTCCTCGAGCTGGGACTGGAGCTGAAACGCAAACGCATGCGGGCGCTGCCGGGGATCGGGTTCGGCATTGACGACCGGGTGCGGGAGGCGATCAAGCGCATCCTGCCGTTTCATCCCACGGCGGCGCAGAAGCGGGTGCTGAAGGAGATCGCCGAGGACATGAAGCAGCCGGCGCCGATGCGGCGGTTGCTGCAGGGCGATGTCGGGTCGGGGAAGACGATCGTGGCGCTGGAAGCGGCCATCATCGCGATCGAAAACGGCTACCAGGCGGCGTTGATGGCGCCCACGGAAATCCTGGCGACGCAGCATTACCTGTCGGCGCGGCGGATGCTGGAGAAGGCGGGGTATCGCATCGTGCTGCTGACCGGGTCGGTAGAGGCGGGGCGGAAGCGCGACATCCGGCGGCACATCGCGCAGGGCAACGCGCAACTGGTGATCGGGACGCACGCCTTAATAGAAGAGAAGGTCGAATTCGGCAACCTGGGGCTGGTGATCGTGGACGAGCAACACCGGTTCGGGGTGATGCAGCGGCTGAAGCTGATGAAGAAAGCATTGGCGGGGGAAGAGCAGTCGATGGTCGATGGTCGCCGGTCGACGGCCGCGGATGGACCGGAAGATCGGACCGAAGGTAGGGGTCCCTCGACTCTCCCGGCGAACAGCACGCCGGGCTCGCTCGGGATGACAAGAGGAGAAGAGGCGCAGCCGGACACGCTGGTGATGACGGCGACACCGATTCCGCGGACGCTGGCGCTGACCCTGTATGGCGACCTGGACGTCAGTGTGCTCGACGAAATGCCGCCGGGACGGACGCCGATCGTGACCCGGCGCGTCGGCGACGAGCGTGCAGAGGAAGTCTTCGCCTTTGTACGCAAGCAGGTGGCGGCCGGGCATCAGGCGTACGTGGTCTATCCGGTAATCGAGGAAAACGAGGAGAAAGAGATCAAGGCGGCAACCAAGATGTACGACGAGATCCGGCGGCGGATCCTGCCGGATTTACGGATCGGGCTGCTGCACGGACGCCTGGACGCGGAGCAGAAGGAAGAGATCATGCGGCGGTTCCAGGCAGGGCAGATTGACGTGCTGGTTTCGACCACGGTGATCGAGGTGGGAGTGGACGTTGCCAACGCCACAGTGATGGTGATCGAGCACGCCGAGCGCTTCGGGTTGGCGCAATTGCACCAGTTGCGTGGCAGGATCGGGCGGGGAGCGGCCAAGTCATTTTGCGTACTGGTGACCGGCGGCAAGGTGACGGCGGAGGCAGAGCAGCGGCTGGACACCATGGTGCGGACCACCGACGGATTTGAAATCGCCGAAACCGACCTGCAACTGCGCGGGCCGGGCGAGTTCTTTGGCACCCGGCAGGCCGGGCTGCCGGGGTTTCGGGTGGCCAACCTGCTTCGCGACCGGGAACTGCTGGAGGCGGCGCGCCGGGAGGCGGCGGCGGTGATATCGGGCAAGGACCGGGAAGTTTCGCCGCTGGAGGTGTCGCGGGCGCTGGTGCATCTGCGGTCGCACTGGCAACGGAGGTACGGGCTCTTGGAGGTTGGCTAGGGCGGTGTCAGTGACGCCAATTACCTAAGGTGAGTAACAAAGGAGTTAAGGGGCTCCCCTCCCGTTCTGGATAGATTCCAGATTGACACCCCTATAACACTCTGGTAGCTTCTAGCTGTCCCATATAGCTCACTTGTTTATATTGCAGGAGCGCAGAACTGTTCCGCACCAGATGCGCCACCCCGAGGCAAACCAGCCTCAACGCGGAACATCGAACCACGCTGCGGGCGTCTTCCGGCCAGGTACCTAGCGGAGAGAGATTTGCGCAAGCGCTTCTACATACTTTTTGTAGCCCGAGACGCCGAAGGCCAACTCCGCAAGATTCCCATTCCCCTACATTATGTCCAGGTATTTCTCGCCGGGGCGCTGATCGGCATGCTGAGCATCACCGGGATGGCGGGCTCGTATGGCCGCATGCTGATGAAGACCATGCGCTTCAACCAGGTACGGGCGGAGAAGGAACAGCTCAAGACGCGCTATAACCGGCTGGAGAAAGTGGCGCAGGAAAAAGATATCCAGGTAGCGTCGCTGGGATCGCTGGCCAGCGAGGTGACGGCGCTGTACGGGCTGAAGTCGCAGGCGCTGCTGGCGACGTCGCGTCACGATGCTCCCATGCCGGACGAGCAAGTGAAGAAGTCGCTGGACCAGTTCTGGATGTTGAAAACTTCAGCACTGAACGGCGGGGCGACGATCGGGATCAGCATGATGGGCCGCCGGAACTTTACCGCGGCCGACTGGCTGAGGCTCTCCGAAGAGCCGAACTTGTGGCCGGTCGAGGGCCGGATCACGGGATCGTTCGGCGAGCGGGTTGATCCGTTCAATGGAGAAGGCGCGTTCCACAGCGGGGTGGACATCTCGACCCTATACGGCAGCCGGGTAATCGCGCCGGCCGACGGGGTTGTAACCTTTGCCGATTTCTACGCCGGCTATGGCCGGATGCTGGAAGTCGAGCATGCCCAGGGGTTCATCACACGCTATGGACATTTGTCGAGTTTCGCGGTGACACCGGGGCAGAGCGTCCACCGCGGGCAGGTGATCGGGTACGTCGGGCTTAGCGGACGCAGCACCGGCCCGCACCTCCACTACGAAGTCTGGCTGCACAACAATCCGGTGAATCCTTACAATTTCCTGCGCACGACGGTGGCAAGTGTCACGCCACTCAACGCGGGAGAATAGTTTTCAGTCGCCAGTCTCCAGTCGTCAGGAAAATCGAAAGGCAATAGTCTTCAGTCGTCAGTCTCCAGTCGTCAGGAAAGCCAGCCGATAATTTCCAAAGAAACGCAAGGTCCTTCGACTCGCGCGCCAAGTGCGGGCGCGCTCGCTCGGGATGACATCCGCAATGATTTTGGCGAGTTAACGACCCAAGACTGAAGACTGAAGACTGAAGACTACTTCTTCATTCTTCCGCGGTGTCTGCGTGTCTCGGTGGGGGACTTCTTGGTCGCGGGTGCGGCGGGCGGGGCGGCGCTGATGGCTTCGACCGGCGGCTCGGAGACGAGTTTCTTGACAAAACCGGGAGGGATGGTGGCGTTCAACTCGGCGCGATCGGGAAACTGGCTGATGCTGATGCTGTCGAAAAAGGCCTTGAGGTCGGGGTCGACGGCGCCGGCCTGGGCGCGGTATTCGACGGTGCGCGCGATGGCGAGAAGGGCGTTGAGCTGGTCGGAGACGCGCTGCGCGTCTTCCGGGCTGTGAGTAAAGGCGTCGGCGCGGACCTGCACCGAGCCGAGATATCGAACGGCAGCGACGATGACGGTGTCGGGCGGAAAAAACAGGTCGAAGCCGCCGGGTAGGACGAATTTCGCGTTGCCCTGCTGGCCGGCGGACGCGGTGCGCGCCACCGCCCAGGCCAGGCTGGCGAGCGGGACGTGACGGTAGTAGCGGCGGAGCAGGTCGGGACCGCTGCCGGTGAAGGTCTCGGCGTAGCTATCAATGATCTCCCGGATGGCGAACTCGCTCTCGGTGTTGGACGAGGCCACCATGCGCTTGCTGAGCACGGCAACGCGCAGCGTACGGCCGGGCAGCGGGATGGAGTAGATGATGGTGTTGCCGTAAGGGCGGCTGGAGTCGGCGGTTCTGCGCAGGTAGGCGGCGAGCTTGGCGCCATCGAAGCGGCCGACAAAGACTTCCGAGTAACGCGTTTCCGGCGGCGTCCTGGAATCCGCGGCGGCTGCCGGGGGGAGATGGACGGCGAAGGCGGCCTGGTCGAGGTCGCGCTCGAACTGGAAGCCGGTATCGCTGACGAACTGGGCGTAGTCGGGATCTATGTTTGCCGGGGCGTTCTTGAACAGGCCAGCGGCGCGCAGGGGCGACAGGTCAATGTAGAAGTAGGCGTCGGCGGCGGGCAGCAGGCGTGCGGCCTGGGGCGCGTTGCCGCGTCGGAGCAGCAGCAGGGCGGCGACTGCCACCAGGGCCGCGAGGACGACGATAACAATGATGATGTTGCGGCGACGCATTGGAACCATTTGTAGTTTAGTAGCGGGTAATTTGCAATTGTCCGCGGAAGGCAGGTAGTTACGGTGTGTCCGATCGCGTAACTTACGATAATGTATGGTCCGCCGCGGGACTGCAAGAGGAGTTTGTTGGGCGAAGGGTGCAGTCTGCGTAAATGTATCCGGCCTCTAGCCCGCATTATTCGTGAAGGCACTGAGAGTGGTTCTTTGGGCGGCT
>DASWAR010000339.1:0-5220 GCA_036391015.1 Terriglobales bacterium | reverse complement strand
TACCAGCAACGGCGCCTCACCCGCGCCAAACTGAACGTCGGCCACGGTTCCGACGGCGCGCCCGCCGGCCACCACTTCGCACCCGACCAGGTCGCCGACGTACGCCGATCCTTGGTCGAGTGCGGTCCGCTGTTCGCGGGGGATCTGGATCTCGCAACCGAGGAGCGCCTCGGCGTCGCTGATGGAATCCACGCCGGCGAACTTCAGCACCAGGCGTTCCTTATGCGGCCAGAAGCTCTCGACGCGCAGTTCGCGGCGCGCGCCACTCTCGTCGAGGGCGAACACCTGCCTGCGTTGCGCGAACCGTTCGGGAAAATCGGTGAGGACATCGGCCGCGACTTCGCCGTGGCGCCCCTGCGTCTTGACCAGCCGGGCGATGGTGATGAACTCGTCGGCTATTCCAGGATCTCCAGTTCGAAGCGGCGGTCCAGCTTGTTGCCGGCGGCGCCCAGGATGTTGCGAAAGGCGCGCGCCGTCCGGCCCTGCTTGCCAATGACTTTGCCCACATCGCCGGGCGCGACCCGCAGTTCCAGGACGGTGGTGTCGCCTTCTTCGACCGCCTCCACCGACACCTCGTCGGGCGCATCGACCAGCGACTTGGTGATCTGCTCGACGAGCGCGCGCAAGTCGGGGTCGGCCTGCTCAGGACGCGCTGCGGATGGCTCGCTCGACATAGAGAATTACGCCGCCGGTTCTGAGCTGACGGGGGTGTGCTTGGAGACCAGGCGCGCCACGGTTCCCGACATTTTGGCGCCCTTGGTGACCCAATGATCAATGCGGTCGCGCTTCAGTTCGACGCTGGCCGGGTTGGTGCGCGGGTTGTACGTGCCCACCACTTCCACCGAGCGCCCGTTGCGCGCCCGCTCTTTTTCGATCACCACGATGCGGTAGTGCGGTTGTTTACGCGCGCCCACGCGCGCCAGTCGAATCATTAACACAGAGCAACTTCCTTTCCTGCTGGTTCCCTGATGGGTTTCCTGCGGATGACCGAGGACTTACGACAAACCCTTATTATTGCGGAACATGGCGATGTTGGCAATCACAAAGAGGCGCCGGTAATGGGTCAGTGCTATTTCGTTGTTCATGACGTGACTTGGAGTCAAAAAATTCCTCTTGACGCTTCGCAGTTTGCGAAGTACTGTGGGGCCGACTTCGCGAATTGCGAAGTCAGCCCCACAACTCGAAACGATGCAACTTCGCGAAATGCGAAGTGTTCTAACTCAAGGGTGCGCGATGCACGTCATAAGCCGGAAGAAGCTTAAGTCCGCGTGCTCTCGCGACCGAAGCTTAGAGAGGCCGCTGGCCGACTGGTTCAAAATAGCATCATCGGCTAATTGGTGCAGCATTGTGGACGTTAGGAAAGCTTACCCGACAGCCGATTTCGTTGAGCCCTTCACGGTGTTCAACATCAGAGGGAATACGTTTCGATTGATAGTCAAGATCGAATACAAGTGGAAATTGGTGTTCATCAAAGACGTGCTTACGCACACGGAGTACGAGAGGTGGTCCAATGAGCGCATTCGCAAGTGAATACGGTACGCTTCTGTCTGAAACCAAGCCTGAAGTTATTGACGGAGAGGATCAGCACCAGCATTTCGTTGAGGTCTTGGAGCGGCTTACGAGCCAGGAAGCGCTTACGCCCGCTCAGGAGAAGCTTGTTGCGCTATTGATTCTGCTCATCACCGAGTTCGAAAATCGCAACTACCCAATGCAGGCATCTGGTCCGCTGGATGTAATCAGGCACATTATGGAGGTTCAGAACCTCAGGCAAAAAGACCTGGTGGACGTGTTCGGAACCGAAAGTATCGTGTCCGATATATTGAATGGACGGCGAGAACTACGCAAGGAGCACATTCAGAAGCTTAGTACAAGGTTCGGAATCTCTCCGGCCGCGTTCTTCTAGCCTTGCAAGACTTCTGCCGGCTCTGCTCTGCGGGTGTAGTCCGCGTCGGCAGCGGCAAAGATCACCTTGCCATCCCTCACCACATACGCCGCCGGCACCGGCAGCTCCCAACTGGAATCGCCGTTGATGAACGGCAGGTTGACAAAGGTACGGGCATATATCTCCTGCTGGTATGCGGGGGCGCGGTACACAAGCCCAAATTGCCGCGCCACAGTGTTGCCGACATCGCTGAGCAGCGGAAAGCCGAGCTGGTGCTGGTTGTGCATGAGATAGGACTGGTGCACCGTCTGCGGCGAGATCCCGACCAGCGCCGCTCCCGCTGCGCACACCTGCGGCAGGGTTTCGTTCCAGGCTTCCACGGTCGCAACGCAAAACGGGCACCAGCGTCCGCGCAAGAAGAGGATGAGCAGCGGCCCGGAAGCGAGCAGCGCCGCCGAGTCGGTGGTGTTTCCATTCTGATCGGGCAATTCGAACGGGGGCGCGGCGGCCCCGACCGGCAGAATGCGGTCGAGCATCCCGGACGCGCGCAGTTCTTCGACCGCGCGGCGATTGATGGCGAGGGAATCGGCAGGGACGTACTTCTCCATCAGCTCACGACGCTCGTCCAGCGCCGCTTTCAGGGTTGCGTGGCCCAGACCGGATTTCGCCTCTTCTAGCCCTCGCCACTTCATGTCTTGATTAGTACACGCTACTGTATTAGTACACGCTACTGTTTCGCATCGCGATCCACGAGCTTCTGCATAAGCTCCTGATAGGTCGGAGGCATGTGCACGGTTTCGCGCATGGCCACGGTGATGGGATAACGGATGCCACCCTTGTGGGTGCCCTCCAGGCCTTCGATAATCTCCTCCGCCCATCCCCACGGGAACGCGAAGACCATCTCGGTGTCTTGGGCCATGCCAAAGATGCGGTCGCCGGAGCACGGCAGGATCACCTTGGGCTCGTTGGTGGTCATGGTCTGGATGACGATCTCGGCGCAGTCCAGCCGTCCGCCCGAGGTGCTGACTACCCGGCCGCCGCGCTTGTACAAGGTGGCGTGCACCAGGCGCAGCACCTGCGCGCTGTTGGCATATATGGCGATGACGTGCGGCTCGAACTTCGCCCGGTTCAGCGGCGCCACGCAGACGTGCTCGTAGGCTCCGGGCTCGAACTTCCACGCGCTGGCTTCCAGGTTTGTCGCCGCCGGTTCGTCCTTGCAATACATGCCGACCGCCGCGAAACCCTTGAGGTAATCGTCATTGGGCTTGCGAAATCCGAAGGCGATTGCCGCCAGCGGGCAGATGACGTCCTTCTTCCCTACAGCGACGCCCCAGCCGTAACGCCGGGCAATTCCGATGGACTGGCAGACGATCCACTGCTCGCCGAGATCGCGGCTCGGCACTTTCAGATCGGGCGGGATCGGTTCGCCGGGTTTCAGCATGCGAAGGGCGAGGGGGAATGTGTCGGGACGGATGAAGCGCCCGATGGCGTCATCGAGCTTCTTCAGGGTTGCGGCATAGGGAGGCGCGGCGGTTTCGGTTGGCATGATGGCACCATCCAGTTCCGAGTTGCGAGTTTCGAGTCGCGAGTGATGCAGCACCGGCCACTAGCCAGGGGATCGTCCTACATTCCCGGAAACTTCATGCCCGCCAGCTTGCGTCCGAAGCTTGCCTTCCCCATGTCCTTGAACATCTTGCGCATCTGCGCGTACTGGCGGAGAAGCTGATTAACTTCCTGCACGGTGGTGCCGCTGCCGCGCGCGATGCGCTTGCGCCGGCTGCCGTTGATCACGTCGTGGTGCTCGCGCTCGTAGGAGGTCATGGAGTTGATGATGGCCTCGACGCGCGTGATCTGCTTCTCGTCCACGTTGTCCACGGCCTTCTGCATGTTGGCGAACGGGCCCACGCTGGGCAGCATCTTCATGATGCTCTGGATGGAGCCCATTTTTTTCACCTGGCGCAACTGGTCGCGGAAATCCTCCAGCGAGAAGCCGTCGCCCGCCAGCGCCTTGGTGGTAAATGCCTCGGCCTTCTTGCGGTCCAGGTTGGCCTCGGCTTTTTCGATCAGCGACAGGATGTCGCCCATGCCGAGAATGCGGCCGACGATGCGGTCCGGGTGAAACGGCTCCAAGGCGTCGTACTTCTCGCCGGTGCCGATGAACTTGATGGGCTGCCCGGTGACTTTGCGGATGGAAAGGGCAGCGCCGCCCCGGGCATCGCCGTCCATCTTGGTGAGCACCACGCCGGTGAGGGTGAGCTTTTTGTGGAACTCGTCGGCGGACTTGACCGCGTCCTGGCCGGTCATGGCATCGGCGACAAACAAAATTTCCTGCGGGTTGAGCAGCTTTTTCAGCGACTGCATCTCGTCCATGAGCTGCTCGTCAATGTGCAGGCGTCCGGCGGTGTCCACGATAAGCACGTCGCTGCCGGTAACGATGGCTTCCTTGCGCGCCTCCTTGGCCAGTCTTTCTACGGTCGCGGTGTTCGCTTCTTCCACCTGGCCCTGGTACAAGTTCGCGCCCACCTGCTGCGCCACCACCTTCAACTGCTCGCGGGCCGCCGGGCGATAGACGTCCACCGAAACCAGCAGCGGCCGGTGTCCGCCCTTCTTCAGCCAGTGCGCCAGCTTGGCCGAGGTGGTGGTTTTGCCGGAACCCTGCAGCCCCGCCATCAGGATCACGCTGGGCGGCTGGGAAGCGAACTTCACCTTGGCGGTGTCGTGCCCGAGCAGCTCGATCAATTCGTCGCGCACGATTTTGATGACCTGCTCGGCGGGAGACAGAGCGGTCATGACTTCCTGCCCGACCGCCTTGGCCTGGATGTGGTCAATGAGTTCCTTGACCACCTTGAAGTTGACGTCGGCCTCCAGCAGCGCCAGGCGGATTTCGCGCAGCGCCTCTTGGATGTTCTCATCGGTGAGCTTGACCTGGCCGCGCAGGTTCTTGAAGGCGCGCTGGAGTTTGTCTGTGAGATTCTCAAACATAGCTTCTGCTGTGATTCTATCAGCCGCGCGCGAGTCGTTCTTGGAAGGCGGCAGCCCCGTTAGGGGCGCATCAAAATAGCCCGGCGCTGAAGTGCCGGGCTAATCTCATTTGTCCGTACCGGACAGGTCTACTTTCACGGTCGAGAATTGCCACTATCGTGGGCGACACGGAAACTGAAACTGAAACTCGAAACTGAAACTCACGCCCTTACCCATCCATACTGCGTATTGCTCGGCTCGGCCATGCCCGAGGCCTTGTACATCTTGCGCAGCCGCTGCAGATAATCGGCCGGCATGGGATGGAACTTCTGGTTGGGGTCAATTCCGTATACGCGCGCCGCATTCAAGCCGAAGAT
>DASWAR010000338.1:0-9864 GCA_036391015.1 Terriglobales bacterium | reverse complement strand
CGATTGACGACTGAAGACTGACGACCGACGACTAAACTACTCCGCCGCCAGCTCTTCCGGCTCGTTCTCGCCCTCGTGGCGCATGAGTTCCAGGGCACGCTCGGCTTCCTCGTACGCCTGCGAGACCTCCTCCTGCACCTTCTGGGCGGCTTCCTCCAGCTCCGGCGACAGGCGGACGTTGCGGTAGTACTCCATGCCCGTGCCTGCGGGAATCAGGCGGCCGACGATGACGTTTTCCTTCAGGCCGCGCAGGTGGTCCACCGAGCCGTTGATGGAGGCTTCGGTGAGCACGCGCGTGGTCTCCTGGAACGACGCGGCGGAGATGAACGACTCGGTCGAAAGCGACGCCTTGGTGATGCCCAACAGCAGCGGACGTCCGGTTGCCGGGCGGCCACCCTCCCGGCCCGCGTCACCACGGATGACGCGGTCGTTTTCCTCGCGGAAGCGGAATTTATCCACCTGCTGCTCCAGCAGGAACTGGGTGTCGCCCACGTCTTCCACCTTCACCCAGCGCATCATCTGGCGGACGATCACTTCGATGTGCTTGTCGCTGATGTTCACGCCCTGCAGGCGGTAGACTTCCTGGATTTCGTTCACCAGGTAAGCCTGCAGCTCCTTCTCGCCCAGGACCGCCAGGATGTCGTGCGGGTTCAGCGGGCCGTCCATCAGCGGCTCGCCCGCCCGGACGTGTTCGCCTTCCTGCACGTTGATGTGCACGCCGCGCGGCACCGAGTATTCCTTTTCCGTGCCGTTGTCGGCGATCACGTACACCTTGCGCTGGCCCTTGGAGATTTCGCCGAACTTGACCGCGCCGTCGATTTCGCTGATCACCGCCGTCTCGCGCGGCTTGCGCGCCTCGAACAGTTCCACCACGCGCGGCAGGCCGCCCGTGATGTCCTTGGTCTTGGTGGTCTCGCGCGGGATCTTCGCCAGCACGTCACCGGGATAGACCGTGTCGCCGTCCTGGATCATCAGGTGAGCGCGCGAGGGCATCAGGTACCGCTTGGTGCCCTTGCCGGTTGCCGACTTGATGGAGATGGCCGGCTGCCGCTTTTCATCCGGCGAGTCGGTCACTACCAGCCGCGACAGGCCCGTGACCTCGTCCACTTCTTCGTGCAGCGTGAGCCCTTCCTGCAGGTCCTTGAACTGCACCGTCCCGCCGATTTCGGTCAGGATGGCGAAGGTGTAAGGATCCCACTCCACCATCACCTGGCCCAGCGTGACCGGGGAGTTGTCCTCGACCTTCAGGCGAGCGCCGTAAACCACCGCGTAGCGCTCCTTTTCGCGGCCCTTCTCGTCCTGCACCGCGATCGAGCCGTTGCGGTTCATCACTACCAGGTCGCCGGTCTTGGACTTCACCGTCTGCAGGTTGATGAAGCGCACCACCCCGTTGCTCTTGGCTTCCAGGCGCGATTGCTCGCTGACTCGCGACGCCGTGCCGCCGATGTGGAAGGTGCGCATGGTGAGCTGCGTGCCGGGTTCGCCGATGGACTGTGCCGCGATCACGCCCACCGCTTCGCCCAGCTCCACCAGGCGTCCCGAAGCCAGGTTGCGTCCGTAGCACATGACGCACACGCCGCGCTTGGACTCGCAGGTCAGCACGGAGCGGATCTTCACCCGCTCGATGCCCGCCGCCTGGATTGCGCCCGCCAGGTCTTCCGTGATGTCGTTATTGATGTCCACGATCACGTTGCCTTCGTAGTCCTTGATCTTCTCCAGGGACACGCGGCCGACGATGCGGTCGCGCATGGGCTCGATGATCTCGCCCGACTCGACAATCGACCCGACGTAAATGCCGTCCACCGTGCCGCAGTCGTACTCGCTGATGATCACGTCCTGCGCCACGTCCACCAGGCGGCGGGTCAGGTAGCCCGAATCCGCCGTCTTCAGCGCGGTGTCGGCCAGGCCCTTGCGCGCGCCGTGGGTCGAGATGAAGTACTGCAACACCGTCAACCCCTCGCGGAAGTTCGCCGTGATCGGCGTCTCGATGATCTCGCCCGAGGGCTTGGCCATCAGTCCGCGCATGCCCGAGAGCTGCCGAATCTGCTGCTTCGAACCGCGGGCGCCGGAGTCGGCCATGACGTAAATCGGGTTGATGTTGCCCTGCTTGTCCTGCTTCTCCATGTCGGAGAACATCTCTTCGGCCACGCGCTCGGTAATCGCCGACCAGATTTCGATCACCTTGTTGTAGCGCTCGCCGTTGGTGATGGCGCCGTCCAGGTACTGCTGCTGGACGCTCACCACCTGCTTCTCCGCATCGCGCACCAGGATCTTCTTGTTCGCCGGGATCACCATGTCGTCAATCCCGATCGAGAGGCCGGCCTTGGTGGCGTACAGGAACCCGAGCTGCTTGATCTCGTCCAGCATGGGGACCGTGGTCTCCAGGCCGAAGCGTAGGTAGCAGTAATTCACCAACTGGCCCACACCCTTCTTCTTCAGCAGCCCGTTCATGAACGGCATGCCCTCGGGCAGGTGATCGTTCAGGATCGCCCGTCCGACGGTGGTGTTGATGAACTGCCGCTCCAGGTGGACCGGGTCGGTGTGCAGAATGTCCTGGTCGTCGTAGGCCGAGAGCAGGTCAATCACGTCGCCGGTATAGCGCAGGCGGATCGGCGTCAGCGTTTCCACCTCGCCCATTTCCAGCGCCAGCAGCACTTCGTCAATGTTGGCGAAGGCGCGGCCCTCGCCCTTGGCGCCCGGCTTGGCTTTGGTCAGGTAATAGATTCCCAGCACCATGTCCTGCGTGGGCACGGTGATCGGCTGGCCCGATGCCGGCGACAGGATGTTCTGCGATGCCAGCATGAGCACGCTGGCCTCCACCTGCGCCTCCGGCGACAGCGGAATGTGGACCGCCATCTGGTCGCCGTCGAAATCGGCGTTGAATGCGGTGCAAACCAGCGGATGGATCTTGATCGCTTTGCCTTCCACCAGCACCGGCTCGAATGCCTGGATGCCCAGGCGGTGCAGCGTGGGAGCGCGGTTCAGCAGCACCGGGTGGTCCTTGATGACCTCTTCCAGGATGTCCCACACGATCGGTTCCTGCGACTCCACCATTTCCTTCGCCTGCTTGATGGTGGTGCAGTGCCCGGTCTGCTCCAGCCGGTGATAGATGAACGGCTTGAACAGCTCCAGCGCCATCTTCTTGGGCAGGCCGCACTGGTGCAGCTTGAGTTCGGGGCCCACCACGATCACGGAGCGGCCGGAGTAGTCCACGCGCTTGCCCAGCAGGTTCTGCCGGAAGCGCCCCTGCTTGCCCTTCAGCGTGTCGGAGAGCGACTTCAGCGGGCGGTTGTTGGCGCCACGCAGCACGCGGCCCCTGCGGCCGTTGTCGAACAGCGCGTCCACCGCTTCCTGCAGCATGCGCTTCTCGTTGCGCACGATGACTTCCGGCGCGTGCAGGTCCATCAGCTTCTTCAGCCGGTTGTTGCGGTTGATCACGCGGCGATACAGGTCGTTCAGGTCGCTGGTGGCGAATCGCCCGCCGTCCAGCGGAACCAGCGGGCGCAGTTCCGGCGGGATCACCGGGATCACGTCCAGGATCATCCAGTGCGGCTTGTTGCCGCTCTTGCGGAAGGCCTCGACCACTTTCAGGCGCTTGGCGTACTTCAAGCGCTTCTGCATCGAGGTCTCGTTCTTCATCTTCTCGCGCAGTTCGGTGGAGAGTTCCTCCACCTCCACCCGCTTCAGCAGCTCCTTGATCGCCTCGGCGCCCATCATCGCCTTGAAGCCGGTGGCGCGGAACTGCTGGTCCAGTTCGCGGAACTTGGTCTCTTCCTTGATCACCTCGTGGTCCTTCACCGGCGCGTCGCCCGGCTCCACCACCACGTAGGCCTCGAAGTACAGCACCGATTCCAGGTCGCGCAGCGAGATGTCGAGCAGGTGCCCGATGCGGCTGGGCAGGCCCTTGAAGAACCACACGTGCGAGCACGGCGAAGCCAGCTCGATGTGCCCCAGGCGCTCGCGCCGCACCTTGGAGAGCGTCACTTCCACGCCGCACTTGTCGCAGATCACCCCGCGGTGCTTCATGCGCTTGTACTTGCCGCACAGGCACTCCCAGTCGGTGACCGGCCCGAATATGCGGGCGCAGAACAGCCCGTCGCGCTCCGGCTTGAAGGTGCGGTAGTTGATCGTTTCCGGCTTGGTGACTTCACCGTGCGACCAGCTCCGGATCTTTTCCGGCGAGGCCAGGCTGATGCGGATGGCATCGAAATCAGCGATCGTGTTGCCGAGGTCGAATGGGCTCGAACGGTACAAAGTAGCCTCCGATTTGCAGCGCCAACGCCGCTGCGGGCGGCCCCCGAGGTTAGTCGCCAGTCGCCGGCACCCAGTCGCCAGCGATTGGCTCATCAATTCGCCACTATCGCGGAGTCGGGAGCAACTCCGCAGTGGTAATTCTCAAAATCTTGCGCCAGGAAGCGCCGGCCGCCACCTGGCGACTGGAGACTTGCGACTAATCCGCCGCCGCCGTGATTGCCTGCGCCGGCTTCTTGTCGCCCACCTTGATCAGCTCCACGTCCAGGCAGAGCGACTGCAATTCGCGAATCAATACGTTGAACGATTCGGGCACCCCCGGCTCGATCGCCGCCTCGCCCTTCACGATGGCCTCGTAAATCTTGGTGCGGCCATAGACGTCGTCCGACTTCGCCGTCAGCAGTTCCTGCAGGATGTACGCGGCGCCGTAAGCTTCCAGCGCCCACACTTCCATTTCTCCGAAGCGCTGTCCGCCGAACTGCGCCTTGCCGCCCAGCGGCTGCTGCGTGATCAGCGAGTACGGACCGATGGAGCGAGCGTGGATCTTGTCGTCCACCAGGTGCGAAAGTTTGAGCATGTAGATGTAGCCGACCGTGACCGGCTGCTCGAACTTGTCCCCCGTCATGCCGTCGAACAGCACCGTCTTGCCCGACTCCGGCAGCGAGGCCTCGTTCAGCAGCGACTTGATCTCGTTTTCGCGCGCGCCGTCGAACACCGGCGAGGCGAAATACACGCCCCGTCCCATGCCTTCGGCCACGTTCTCCAGCGTCTCGTCGTCCAGGTCGCTCACTTCCTCGCTGAACGGCGTGCCCTTGAACAGCGACTTCAACTCGCGGCGCATGCCTTCGGCGCGGGTGTTGTTGGCGACCATCTCGCCGATCTTGCGGCCCAACTCGTGCGACGCCCAGCCCAGGTGCGTTTCCAGGATCTGGCCCACGTTCATGCGGCTGGGTACGCCCAGCGGGTTGAGCACGATTTCCACCGCCGTGCCGTCCCCGGTGTAGGGCATGTCCTCTTCCGGCAGGATGCGGGCAATCACGCCCTTGTTCCCGTGCCGGCCGGCCATCTTGTCGCCCACGCTCAGCTTGCGCTTCATGGCGATGTAAACCTTCACCAGCTTGATCACGCCCGGCGGCAGTTCATCGCCCTTCTGCAGCTTGTCGACCTTCTCGCGGACGATCTTGCGCAGCACGTCGATCTGCCGCGAGGTCATTTCCTCGATTTCGTCGATCTGCTCGTTGTTCCGCGGGTCCTTGTCGGCGAACTTGATGCGCTTCAGATTGCGCGTCGAGATGCGCTCGATGGTGTCGCGGTCCAGCATCGTTCCCTTGGTGAGCAGGCGCTTGTTCGTGCGCTCGTCGTGCAGGTCAGCCTGCACTTCCTTGCCCCCCAGGATCGCTTCCAGCCGCTTCAGGCGCTCGTCGGTCAGGATTCGAATTTCATCCGCCAGGTTCTTCTCCAGCTTCGCCACCTGCGACGCCTCGATCGTCTTGGCGCGCTCGTCCTTCTCCTGCCCCTTGCGGGAGAAGATCTTCACGTCCACCACCGTGCCCTCGATGCCCGGAGGACAGGTCAGGGAAGCGTCGCGCACGTCGCCGGCTTTTTCGCCGAAGATGGCGCGCAGCAGTTTTTCTTCCGGGGTAAGCTGGGTCTCGCCCTTGGGCGTAACTTTGCCCACCAGGATGTCGCCCGCCTTCATCGTCGCGCCGATGCGGATGATGCCGCTCTCGTCCAGATCGCGCAGCGCGCTCTCGCTCACGTTGGGGATATCGCGCGTCACTTCCTCGGGACCGAGTTTGGTGTCGCGCGCCTCGATCTCGAACTCCTCGATGTGGACGGAGGTGTAGTAATCGTCCTTCACCAGCTTCTCGGAGACCAGGATCGCGTCCTCAAAGTTGTAGCCGCGCCACGGCATGAATGCCACCAGCACGTTGCGCCCCAGCGCCAGTTCGCCGAAGTCCGTGCACGGACCGTCGGCGATCACCTGCCCCTTGACCACGCGCTGTCCCTTGCGCACGATCGGCTTCTGGTTGATGCAGGTGTTCTGGTTGGAGCGCTTGAACTTGGTGAGCTGGTAGATGTCGCTGCCCACCTCGCGCGAGAGCTGCATCGGGTGATGCTCGCCCTCCACCCGCACGATGATGCGCTCCGAGTCCACCGAATCCACCAGGCCGCTGCGCCGTGCCAGCACCACCGCGCCGGAATCGCGCGCCGTCACCCCTTCCATGCCCGTGCCCACCAGCGGCGCTTCCGCCCGCAGCAGGGGCACCGATTGCCGCTGCATGTTGGCGCCCATCAGCGCGCGGTTGGCGTCGTCGTGTTCCAGGAACGGCACCAGCGATGCCGCCACCGACACCAGTTGCTTGGGGCTCACGTCGATGTAGTCCACCTCGTCGCGCGCCACCAGCACGAAGTTGCCCGCCTTGCGCGCGTTCACCAGTTCGGTGACGATGCGTCCCTTGTCGTCCAGCTCCAGGTTGGCCTGCGCGATGGTGTGCTTGTCCTCTTCCCACGCCGACAGGTAGAAGGAAAACGGCTCGTGATCGATCAGCTTCTTGCGCCGTTCCTTCAGGTCGGCATTGGCCTTGAGGGCCTCCGCCTTCTCGATGTGGTCGCCGACGCGGTAATCGCTGTCCCCGGCATTGACCACGGTGATGAAGTCCATCACCTTGCTCTGCTTCACCCGCCGGTACGGCGATTCGATGAAGCCGTAGTCGTTGATCCGCGCGTAGCAGCTCAGCGACGAAATCAGTCCGATGTTCGGGCCTTCCGGCGTCTCGATCGGGCAGATGCGGCCGTAGTGCGTCGGGTGAACGTCGCGGACCTCGAATCCGGCGCGCTCCCGCGACAGTCCGCCCGGCCCCAGGGCCGACAGGCGCCGCTTGTGCGTGATCTCCGACAGCGGGTTCGTCTGGTCCATGAACTGCGACAGCTGCGACGACCCGAAAAACTCCCGGATGGCCGCCATCACCGGCTTGGCGTTCACCAGGTCGTGCGGCATGGCCGTCGACATTTCCTGGTACACGCTCATCTTTTCCTTGATGGCGCGTTCCATGCGCACCAGGCCGATGCGGAACTGGTTCTCCAGCAGTTCGCCGACCGCGCGCACCCGCCGGTTGCCCAGGTGATCGATGTCGTCCACCGTGCCGATGTTCTTGCGCAGCTTCAGCAGGTAGCGGATGGTGGCGTAGAAATCATCCGGCTCCAGCGTGCGCGCGTCCAGGCTGGTGGCATCCCCCTTTTCGAACAGCTTGATGTTGAACTTCAGCCGGCCGACGCGCGAGAAGTCGTATTTCCGCGGGTCGAAGAACATCCCGTGGAACAGCGACGTCGCGGTATCCAGCGTCGGCGGATCGCCCGGCCGCAGCTTGCGGTAGATCTCGATCAGCGCTTCCTGCGGCGTCTTCACCGAATCGCGCCGCAGCGTCTGGCTGACCACCATGCCCACGTCGTCGCGCTCCGGGAAAAACACGCTGATCTCGGCCACTCCGGCATCCATGAACTTGCTCAGCAGCTCGCCGGTGATTTCGCTGTTGGCCTCCAGCAGCACCTCGCCGGTCGTGGTGTCCACCACGTCAGACGCGGTCCACCCGCCCTCCAGATCGGTGATGTCCATCTCGATCTCGGTCACCCGCGCCTTCAGGATTTCCCGCAGCAGGGCGTTGTTCACCTTGCGTCCGGCGTGCGCGACCTCCTCACCCTTGCTGTTGGTGATGCGGTGCGAAAGCTTCATGCCCACCAGGTTGGTGGGACGCTCCATGCCCGCCTCCAGCGTCCAGCGGACCTTCTTCTCGCGCAGCGAGACCCGGTCCACGGTGTAGAACGTCTTCAAAATGTCCTCGTCGGACCGCAGGCCGAGCGCGCGCAGGAAGATGGTGCCCAGAAACTTGCGCTTGCGGTCAATGCGCACGTACAGGATGTTCTTCTGGTCGTACTCGAATTCCACCCACGAGCCGCGGTAGGGAATGATCTTCCCCAGGAAGTAGGTGCGGTTGTTGGCGGTTTCGTAGAACACGCCCGGCGAGCGGTGCAACTGGCTGACGATCACGCGCTCGGTGCCGTTGATGATGAACGTTCCGTTCGCCGTCATCAGCGGAACGTCGCCGAAAAAGACTTCCTGCTCCTTGATGTCGCGGATGGAGCGGTTGCCGGTCTCCGCGTCCTTCTCGAAGATCGTCAGGCGCATCGTGACCTTCAGCGGCGCCGAGTAGGTCATGCCCCGCTCTTCGCACTCGTTGACGTCGTACTTCAACTGCAGCCCGACCGGGTCGCCGCACTTGTTGCAGAAGTCCGGCGTGTTGGCGTTATACGTTCCGCACTTCTGGCAGAGCACCTCGCCGGGATGGAACGGGTCGGTGATCACCGTGAACCCGCAACTCCGGCAGGTGGTGCGCAAGTGGTGCAGGCCCTTCAGGTGCCCGCACTTGCACTCCCAGTTGCCAATGGCGAAATCGACGAATTCCAGTTGCGAAACCTTGCGGAAATCCTCAATCGGGAACACCGACTGAAACACCGCCTGCAGCCCGGCGTCGTCGCGCTCGCTGGGCAGCCGGTCCATCTGCAGGAAGCGGTCGTAGCTGCGCTTCTGCACTTCGATCAGGTTGGGAATCTGGATGGTCGCCGGTATCTTGGAAAAATCAAGGCGTTTACGGAAAGCATTATGTTTCTTTGTCGGCATTAGAACTCCTCAGCTCTGCGAACGGCGGCCTGGTATCCGCCCGTCAATCGTCCTGTCCCGCGCGAACGAAAGACGGCAGCGCCCTCGGGGACAAGCTTCTCCGTGGGCGCCGCGTGCGGCACTTCAGCTATCTGAATTTTGTATTCCGAACCAGTAGTTGGCCTGTTCCTACGGTCCCGCGAGGACCGCCCGCCTGTTGTGTGTCACCTGTTCAGGACACAGCCGGTGTACTCCGTTAGATGTCCCCCGGCCCCGTCCTGATTCAGCATTGACTCGTGTGCACCGGTCTCCCGACCCGTGCGCCTTCAGCCCGCTTACTGCAATCTCTGCTGCCCCACACCGGCCCCCTGTTGGCAGATGTAGGCTCCCTTTACTTCACGAATCCTTGGTGCGAATCCTTGGTGCCCCACATCTGCCCGCTTTTGGCAGATGTGGGTGACACCGACCTCTACTTCACTTCGACGGTTGCGCCGGCGTCGGTGAATTTCTTGCGGATATTCTCCGCTTCTTCCTTGTTGACGCCTTCCTTGATTGCCTTGGGCGCGCCGTCCACCACGTCCTTGGCTTCCTTCAAGCCCAGGCTGGTGACTTCACGCACCGCTTTGATGACGTTGATCTTGTTCGCGCCCACTTCCTTCAGGATGACGCTGAACTCGGTCTTCTCTTCCACCGCAGCCGCCGCCCCTGCACCGGCGCCGCCGCCCGCCACCATGACTGGGGCCGCCGCCGCCGCCGACACCCCGAGCCGCTCTTCCAGCTTCTTCACCAGCTGTGCCGCATCCAGCAGCGACAGCCCTACGATTTGCTCTTCTAACTGTTGCAGATCCGCCATTTCAATTCTCCACTCTTGATTTCAGTTTCTTTGTTATCAGTTGCCTTGCACACCCGCCCTCGCGTGTGCTTTGCGGGTCGCCCCGCCTTTGTTATCCCTTGCC
>DASWAR010000337.1:0-3561 GCA_036391015.1 Terriglobales bacterium | reverse complement strand
AACTCCGCGCCGCGTGCGCCGGCTCCACCAGGCACCTGATCGATGCGTTCGTCACGCACACGGGAGACGACATCGCGCTCATCATGAGCCATACGCACGGTGTGGGCGCGAGGGCCATCCACGAACTTGCCTGGGACTGCTTTCTCGCCGCCACCGGGATCGCGAAGACGGAGGGGCTATACGGCGCGGGACAGGATCTCCTTGTTGACGCGCCGTCCGGCAACATCCGCGGTGCCGGGCCCGGCGTCGCAGAGATCGAATTCGCGCGCGATCCTGGGAGCAAGGAACGACTGGCGGAGGCGATCCTGGTGTTCGCCGGGGACAAATGCAGCCCAGGCGCGTTCAACTACCCGCTCTATTCGGTGTTCTGCGACCCGATGCACAACGGCGGGCTTCTGCTCAATCCAAAGCTGCACAGGGGGTTTACGCTCACGATCATCGACATGGACCACAGGGATCAGGACCGCCTGATCCGCCTCGACGTCCCGGAGCGGGTGTGGGATGCGGCCGCGCTGCTCCAGAACCCCGACCGTTTCGCCATCGAGGCGGTTCATTCTCGCCACAAGCCGGACGAACAGATCGTCGCGGTGAGTGCGACGCGCCTCCACAACATCGCGGGCAAATACACCGGGAAGGACGACCCTGTCGCCGTCGTGCGCACCCAGGGGATCTTCCCGGCGCCGGAGGAGGCGGTCGAGCCGTACCTGCTCGGCCATTTCGTGGCGGGGGACTGCCGCGGATCGCACGTGATGCCGCTCATGCCGGTGGCCGCCGCGACGGCGGTCACGGGACCTTATTGCCTCCCGATCGTCACATGCTTGGCGTTCTCGATGGACGATAGCGGCGTATTCGGCCGCCAGTATGTCGACATGTTTGCCGGCCCGGCCTGGGACCGTACCCGTCTGAAGGTGCAGGAGAAGGCCGACGAGTGGAGGCGCCAAGGTTTCGTCGGGCCGACGATGGCCGCCCAAGCCGAACTCGCGTACACTGGTATCGTCGACACGCTGGAAGCGCTGGACAAGGAGTTTTTCCTCCGGTAGTCGTCGATATGCCGGCCTCCTACTTTTCTAGCCCGGCATCGTTAGCCACGTCGATCGCGATACTGGTCCAGTCGAGCTCACCGCCGCCCTTGGCGACACGCGCGGTAAAGCGATTGATCAGGGTGGTAAGGAAAGGCATAGGAACGTTGCTGGTGCGAGCTGTTTCGGCAACCAGCTGGAGATCTTTGCGGGCGAGCGCAAGACGGAATCCGGCAGGTTCGAAATTTTGTGTTGCGATAAAACGGCCATAGTTCTGATAGATCGGGCAAGAAAAAATGGTGCTACCGAAAAACTCCACGAGGTCTTTCTGATCGAGTCCATTTTTTTCTCCAAACACAAAAGCTTCCGACATGGCCTCGATCGCCGACGCGATCATGAAGTTACCGGCCAATTTAAGTACGTTGGCTGCACCAGGATCGGAGCCAAAGTTGTAATGCTGCCGACACAAATGGGCAAGTAGGGGAATCAATCGTTCCTGATCTGCTGACGCACCAGAGAGGCAGATCCACAGCATGCCGGCTCCAGCAGCTTCAGGACGACCAAAGACCGGGGCCGCCACATAAGTTGTTCTGCGCTCACCATGTGCAACAGCGAGCCGCCTCGACGTCCCTGGCAGGATGGTACTCATTGAAACATGCATGGCCCCAGGCTGCATGGCACCCAACAGACCCTGGTGGCCCAATACGATGTCATCAAGTGCGTGATCATCAGCCACCATCGTAAAAACGAAATCTGCCCCGGCGACTGCATCCGCAGGACTCATTGCAATCCGTGCGCCGCTACTGGCCAATGCGGCAGCCTTGTCAGGACTGCGGTTCCAGACAGTCGTCGGGTAACCGGCGTCCAAAAATCTCTTGGCCATGGGCATTCCCATGCCCCCGAGCCCCAGGTAAGCGATAACGGGTTTCATCGAACGTTCATCTCCTTGTCTGTGTAGCCTCCAGATCGTCTTCGATATAGGCACGGACGATCGCTTCGAAATCTTTGTCACAGGAAAACCCCATCGCCGTAGCCCTGGTTACATCCCAGCGGCCAGGCCAGCTGCCGACGATTCGTTCAATCACCGGGTCGGGTTGCCAGCGGATGAGTTGTACAGTCTCCCGACTCGACAGCTTTTCAAGGGCGGCAACCATTTCTGCTACTGTCACCGAAATGCCAGGCAGGTTGACTGTGCGACCGGTTTCCAGAACCTTGGGCTCCAATTCATGCCCGACAATCAGGGACCCAATCGCTTGGCGCGGAGACAGCAGCCACAGGCGTGTTTCTTTTGATACCGGACAGATCGCTTCCTGATCCTGCAAAGGCTCGCGGATAATGCCGCTGGCAAAACTGGATGCCGCCTTGTTTGGCCGGCCGGGACGCACGCTGATGGTCGGTAGCCGCAGCACCCGGCCATCGATGAATCCGCGACGGCTGTAATCACCTACAAGCAACTCGCCAATGGCCTTCTGGACCCCATAGGAAGATCGGGGATTGAGCGCTGTCGTATCTAGAACCATGTCCGGGAGCGCGCCACCATAGACGGCCACGGAACTGGTGAACACAACCCTGGGTGTGTGCCCACGACTGCGGCAAACGTCGAGCAACTGGCGCGAGGCATCAAGGTTGATGCGCATGCCTAGATCGAAGTCCTCCTCTGCCTGGCCGCTGACGATAGCAGCGAGGTGGAACACTGATACCGTATCCGCATCGATGACACTGTCGAGCAGCGCGGTATCGGCGATGTCGCCGGTGACAACGCGCACGCGCGGATCGTAGAATCCCTCGGCCGCGACGACGTCGAGCAACACTAGTTGCTCAATCGGTCGCTTGCCACCGTCTGCGCCGGTGAGGCTGCCGAGCTCCAGCAGCTTGCGCGCCAGGCGTTTGCCGAGGAATCCGGCGCCGCCGGTGATGAGGACTTTCATGCCAACTCCTTCAACCAGCCGAGGCCATCTTCGGTGCGACCGCGGGGGCGGTACTCGCAGCCTACCCAGCCGGGATAGCCCAGCTCGTCGAGCAGGCGGAAGATATGCCGGTAGTCGATCTCGCCTTCGTCCGGTTCGTGGCGATCCGGCACCGACGCGATCTGGACGTGGCCGACGTGGGCGATGTGCTTCCTGAGGGTGACGGAAAGGTCGCCTTCGACGATTTGGGCGTGGTAGAAGTCCATTTGTACCTTGAGAATCGGCTGGTCTACCTCTTCCCGGATGGCATGCGCTTCGGCCTGTGTGTTGAGGAAATAGCCCGGAATGTCGCGGCTGTTGATGGGTTCGATGAGCAGCGTCAGTCCTTCCCCGGCCAGGGCCTTGGCGGCATGTCGCAGGTTGGCGACGAACACCTCGCGGTGGCGCTTGCGGTCAGCGCCGGACGGCAACAGGCCGGCCATGGCATGGATGCTGGGCGTACCTAGCGCCTTGGCGTATTCGATGGCACGGGCGACGCCGGCGCGGAATTCTTCCTCTCGACCGGGAAGCGAGGCCACGCCACGTTCGCCGGCCGCCCAGTCGCCCGGCGGCATGTTGAACAGGGCGTTCTTGAG
>DASWAR010000336.1:0-1741 GCA_036391015.1 Terriglobales bacterium | reverse complement strand
CGCTGCCAATCCGAACGACCTGCAGAACGTCTATCCCCTGGCGCTCGCGTATCTTTCGCAGAAGCCGATCGACCTCAAGGGACTTTTCTGGATTGCCAAGGCGGTAAGTCTGACCCAGGGCTCGCCGGCGCAGGTGCAGATCAACGCCTTCGGCAAGAACGCCTACACCCGGTACCACGGCGGCGACGACGGCTGGCAGGAACTGGTACAGCAGGCAGGAAGCCAGCAGAATATCCCCCCGGATTTCAAGGTCGCGCCCGCACCCACCCCGGCCGAGCAGGCCGCCAAGCTCTGCCAGACCAAGCAAGTGAAGGCCATGTCGTTCGACGAGTTCGAGCTTATCTTCACCTCCGGCAACCAGCAGTGCTCCGATCAGGTGTGGAACCAGATCAAGGGCAAGCCGATCCAGTTCGAAGCCAAAGTGGTCAGCGTCGAAAAGACCAAGCTCATGCTCGCCTCGACCTATGACGACATTCAGAACAACAAGGCTGACGTCGAGTTGACCTTCCCGATGGCGATTCCCGCCTCCCTGATGCCCAAGGTCGGCGAGATGGAGAAGGTACAGGGCAATCCGGCCAGCTTCGATGCCGACCCGTTCATGATCCACATGACGGAGGGAGCGTTCATTGGCAAGAAGGCTGCCGCGGCGGCCAAGAAGTCACCCACCAAGGCTGCGCCGCGCAAGAAGAAGAAGTAATCCTGTCGAGTTGAATGAAAGGGGCAGCCTCGCGGCTGCCTTTTTTTCGTATTCCGTACTCCAGCGGTCAGTTCGAATCCGCGCCTGCGGCCGGACCTGCAGCCGCGAAGATCGCTAACGCGCGGCTTTCCTTTCCATGACCATCGGGCGGGCGCTGCGCGGGGGCCGGCGGGCGCCGTCGCGGAGCTGGCGGACGTCCACCTTCAATTCGGCGATCGTTCGCGAGAGCGTATTGCGGTGCATGCCGAGCTGGCGCGCGGCCTTGCACTGGTTGCCCTGGTTCTCCTGGAGGACCGTGAGGATGAAGCGCTTCTTGAACTCGCGCACCGCTTCCGAATAGAGAATTCCACTCTTGTACATCTGCATTACCAGCGCTTCCAGTTGGTCCTTCACGTTCGATCTCCTTGTATGAATCCGTTGTTGCGGGGTCCCCAAAGCGCGCCGGTTTTGCGCGTTTTGGGGTGCCCTTGCTAGCGGGGCGCGGGTCGTGCCGCGGGGGCCGCAGAATCTTTTTTGTCCGCCGCGCTTGGCTTGCCGTCCTTCCGCAAGCCGCTGAGCGCGTCCATGCCGGCGCGGAACTGCATGCGTACCTGCGTCGGCGCCAGCCAGACTGCCGCGCGTGCCGCCACCAGCAGATACGGCGCCAGCCGCGAATTGCTCAACACCGGCGACTCCGGCGTAAACGACGCCAGCGCCAGCGCAATCACCATCACCACCAGCAGCCCGCGCGCCAGCCCAAACAAGGCGCCCAGCAGCCGATCGAACCAGCGCAGCCCGACATCCTTCATGCTCGCCCGTACCAGGCGTCCGATGGCGCTCGCCAACAACGTCACGGCGAGGAATATCACCAGGAAGGCCGCAATATTGGCGACCAACGTCGTTTTGACGTAGGGCTCAATCAGCGGTGCGACCCGCGTGTATCCCCACGCCGCCAGCAGGTAGCCGATCACCGTGCCGGCCAGCGAAAATATTTCAAAGAAGAAGCCTTGCGCCGCCGCCAGCAAAGCGGAAAGCAGGACAACGGCAACAATGGCTACGTCGGCC
>DASWAR010000335.1:0-26854 GCA_036391015.1 Terriglobales bacterium | reverse complement strand
CGGTCAGCTTGCCGAAGGCCTCGAAGGCGTTCGACAGCCCCGGCGACACCCGGTCGTAGAAGTAGCGCTGCGCCACCTTGCCCTTCATGTAGCTGTCCTGGTTCTGCACGCAGCCGGTGAGCACCGGTTTGGCCGGGTCGAACAGCTTGCGCAGCCGCAGCTTGGGATCGCCGATGAAGTCCTTCATCAACTCTTCTTCCGGCAGCCGGATGGTCTCCAGCGTATGCGTCGTCAGAAATCCGTCCTGGATGTTCATGAACGGCGTTTCGCTGTCTTCGGCGGCGCGCCGCGCGATGATCGCCAGGTCGGCGGCTTCCTGCGCGTTGCGGTTGAACAGCATGCCCCAGCCCACGTCGGCCACGCCCATCACGTCGTCATGCCCGGCGTGCACGTTCAGCGAATGCGAGGTCAGCGCCCGCGCTCCAATGTGAAACACCACCGGCAGTCGCTTTCCGCTGATCACGTACAGCACTTCCTTCATCAGGATCAGCCCTTGCCCGGAGGTGAAGTTGGTCACGCGTCCACCGGCCAGCGCGAAGCCTTCGCACGCCGACGCCGAGCTGTGCTCCGACTCCGGCTCCAGGAACACCACCGGCTCGCCCCACAGGTTCTTCGTCCCGTTGGCAAACTCCACCGCGAAGCCGTCGCCCATCGGCGTCGAGGGCGTAATCGGATACGCGCACGCGCCCTGCGAGATGTGGCTCTCCACCCACACCACCGCGCCCGATCCGTCGGTCGTCGTTACCACGCCGGGATAGCGCACGTCCTTGGTTGCCTCGGCCGCCTTTTCCATCTCGATCGCCGTTGCCATTTCGTCCTCTCTTCTCGCGCGCGCACACCGGGGCGCGCTGTTGGCTGTAAAAGGTGGTTATGAATTCGTATGAATGGCGCCGGGCTGGCATCCAGCCTTCTTGGGATTCTGCCTGGATGCGTTCCGCCGGAGCATCACCGCCACCTCGGGGAAGTGGAGGTAACGGGCCATCCCGTCATGGGCGCTCCGTACCAAAAGCGTCCCCTTCACCCCTGGCCTGAAGCGAGGCCTCAGTCCCTGCATTCATGGTCGTCCTACCCCTCCCGAGGGGCAGTGATAGTGGTCACCAATAGGGGTGATAGAGCTCACTTCCGCGCGCCCCCGCCGGGTCTATTCTCGGGGTGTAATCGTGGTTGTGTGGCACACGGCCTGCCCTGAGCGAAGTCGAAGGGGCGCCGTCGCGTGTGCGCTAAGTTTGAGCTTCGATAGGACTGGCGGCTTTTGCCGCTGAGGTATCTTGCTCACGACTCACAACTCGCAACTCGCGACTCTCCCCGCCATCGACGTTCTTTTTCACCCTGCCGCACGCCCCGCCGCCGGCGCCTGCCCGCTGGTTCCGCCCACCGACGCCGCCATGGATGCCGCCGGAATCGCCCGCGTGCTGGTTTCGCAATGCAAGCGCTGGTCCTGCGAGCGCCAGTGGATGTGCGTGGACACTCGCCTGGATGATGTCGTGCGCTACACCGCTTCCTCGCCGCGTTTCATCGGCCTTGCCGGCTACAATCCGTTCGACATCGCCGAGAGCCTCCGCGAAATCGAGTTCGGCGTCGCCACCCATGCGTTCCGCGGCGCCTACATGCATGCCGACAGCTTTCGCCTGCCGCTCACCGACGCGCGCATGTACCCGCTCTTCGCCAAAGCCGCCGAACTCGGCGTTCCCGTGCTGCTGCAATCGTCCCCGGTTCCCCGCGGCGACCTCGACCGCCTGGCCGTTGATTTCCCGGAGCTGTCGCTGGTCCTGGCGCAGGCTTGCCCGCAGTTGGCGGACGTCACCGCCATCGCCGCTGCCTGCGAAAACGTCTTCTTCGCCCTCGACCCCGGCGCCCTCGTCCACCTCATCCACCAATGGACCGCGCTCGCCGTCGCCCACGACGATTCCAGTTCAAGTTTTCTGTCGGAAGTTTTTCAACAGCGATGTATGTGGGGCAGCAACTCGCTGGATTGGTGTGACGCACTGCACTCCGTCAATTCCTTGCCATTGCTGCCCGAAACCCGCGCCTGCTTCCTCCGCCGCAACGCCGAGCGCGTCTTCGCCCTCGGGCAGCCTGCCGCCGCTCGCACCCCGCGTTCCGCCCTCACCGAAGTCCTCGCCGCCGAACGCTAGCCGCTGACTCCTGACCCCTGTTATTTTCTTTCGGTACTCGGGACTCGCGGCTCGGAACTTTCTTTCCGTCGATCCTCGACGGAGCACGTGGCGCTGCTTCATGTAGGAATTCCAAGCTTGGGCAGCAGCCACTGCGTCACCACCACCCAGGCCAGCACCGCGCCAACAAACCACATCCAATCATGCATGATTGCGACCCCTTATGTCCGTCTCCATCATAGCGCGTGCAATAACTGACAAACTGAACTACTGACAAACCCGCTCGCTACAATGGTCGCGTATGCCTCTCGAAGCTCGGGTCCCGGGCCGTTGAAAAGGAAACTCACGCGCGGCTTGCTGTACGCATTATTCGCCGTCGCCCTTCTCTATGCGGCCGATGATCTTTCGCTCCGCTTCCGCATTCCCGACCGCGAACCCTTGGGATCGGTTACCGTGCAGCGCTACTACGCGCTCCACAAGAGCAAGCAGAAAACCAACTTCATGTTTGCCGATCCCGAGGCGCAGACCTGCGTCCACTCGCTGTTTCCGCACTCCGGCTACCCGCCTTGCTGGTACCTGAGCCGCCACGCCGAACAGCGCATTGATTACGAGTAGCTTGGTGGCACACAGCCCGCCCTGACCGAAGTCGAACCGTTCCCGATTTCGAACTCGCCCCAATCCGGCAGCGGGCGCCGGATATTCCGCCCTGCAACTGCGTCATTGCGTGCATTCGCGCTTACTCTATTCTTCGGGGCAAATCACTGCGGCGAGGCCGATATGGGCAGGCGGCAATACAAGCGGCTTCACATTGCGCTCCCGGTGACCATCTCCGGGCTCGACAGCAATGGCAACCGCTACACCCAAAGCGCCACCACCGCCGAAATCGGCGTCAACGGCATGCGACTGCGCGGTGTCCGCTGCTTGCGCGCTCCCGGCGAACCGGTGCAAGTGGAATACAAAGGCCGCCATGCGCGTTACCGCGTCGCCTGGATCGGGGCGCAAGGCACTTGCGGGGAAGGCATGGTCGGACTCCAGGGTCTGGAAGGCGCCAGGTTCCTCTTCCCCGATCACCTGCCCGCAACCACCTACTCGCTTGCCGGCGCCGAACCCGACTCCTACACCGCCGAAACCGCTCCGCCACCTGCCGCCTGCCCGGACCATGCCGCGATCGAGCGCCGCGACCAGGACCGGCGCGAGGAAGAGCGGCGGCGTCATCCGCGCCACAACTGCGCCGGCGGCGCGAAACTATGGGAGAACGGGAGCGAGCACTCGACCACCGGCCGCGTCAACGAGATCAGCCGCGGAGGCTGCTATGTCGAAATGATGTCTCCCATGCGCACCGGAACCGCTATCCGCCTGGAGCTTTCCGTCAGCGGCCGGATGCTCCGCCTGGAAGGCATGGTTCGAACCTCGCAGCCGACGTGCGGCATGGGCGTGGAATTCACCAGGATGGCGCCGGCGGAAGCGGAAAAGCTGTGCCAAATCGTTGCCAACCTCGCCGGCGAGGTTCCCGGACCAGCACCGGAACCGGCGGCGTCGGAGACCCCAAAGCTCTCCACAGCACCCCCGGGAGCAGTCGGCGAAGCCGTGATGCGCTGGTTCTGCTTGCACGAGACGCTAACCCGCGAGGAATTTCTCAAGCTGATGGAACAACCGGCACGCGCCGAACTCGCGCGCGCATGAATCAGGGGGGAAGCTCACATGGCCACTTTGACCAAGATACAGGTGGAGCAGCGGCGGGCGCCGCGCGTTCTTTATAGCGACCTGAAGATCATCTACGACGGCATGGCCAATGTCGTGGTCAAGCGCTCGCCCGACCTGTCGACCAGCGGCATGTTCATTAACACTCCGCATTCCTATCCTCCCGGCGCGCAATTGCAGTTGCGCTTTGACCTGCTGCGAACCGGGGTCATCGTGCAGGTGCTGGGTGACGTGCGCTATTGCCTGCTGGGCATCGGCGTCGGTGTGCAATTCGTCAACTTGCCGGAATACGCCCGCGCCGCCATCGAAAAGGAACTGGAAGAAATTAAAAAGTCAGAAGTAAGAAGTCAGAACGAAGAAGGTAAGAAGTAAGAACGTGCAGTTTGGCTTTCGGTCTAAATCCGCTTTCACTTCTTCCTTCTTACTTTCAAGACGCTTCCGCCGAGTCGGTGGTCTCTTCGTCCTCGGCGCGCATCAGGCCGAACTTTTTCAGCTTGTAGCGCAGCGCGTCGCGGCTGATGTCGAGCAGGCGCGCGGCGTGGGTCTGGTTGTTGTTGGCCTGCCGCATCGCCATCTCCACCAGCGCGCGCTCCACTTCCTCCAGCGACGTGCCGCCTTCCGGAATCGATAACCGCGGCAGGCTGCGTCCGTTGGCCAGTTGCGGTCCCGTCTCGCCCCCGACCGCCTCGAACGCCGTCATCCCGTTCTGCGCGCGGCCCACGGAAAACGGCAGGTACGACGGGTGCAGCGCATCCCCCTCTTCCAGGATCATGGCGCGCTCGATGGCGTTTTTCAGCTCGCGCACGTTGCCCGGCCAGTCATGGCTGAGCAGCAGCTTGCGCGAGTCTTCGGTGATGCCGCGGATCGCTTTCTTGAATCTTCGGTTGTAGCGCTCGATGAAAAATTCCACCATCGGCAGGATGTCTTCCTTGCGCTCGCGCAGCGGCGGCAGGAAGATGGAGATGATCGCCAGCCGGTAATAGAGGTCCTGGCGGAACTGGCCCTCGCGCACCGCCTTTTCCAGGTCGCGATTGCTGGCGGCGATCACGCGTACGTCCACCTGCATGTCTTTCGTTCCGCCGACGCGCCGGATCACCTGGTCTTCCAGCACGCGCAGCAATTTTGCCTGCAGCAGCGGCGAAAGCTCGCCAATCTCGTCCAGGAACAGGGTTCCGGCGTCCGCCACTTCAAACAAGCCCTTCTTCATCTGCTTGGCGTCGGTGAAGGCGCCGCGCTCGTGGCCGAACAGCTCGGCTTCCATCAGCATTTCCGGAATCGCCGAGCAGTTGATGGCGACGAACGGCTTCTCGTGCCGCGTGCTCTCGTAGTGGATCGCCTTGGCGATCAGGTCCTTGCCCGTTCCGCTCTCGCCCTGAACCAGGATGGTGGTCGCTTCGCTGCTGGCAACCTTGCCCACGAAGCCCATCAGCTCGGTCATTTTTTTCGATACCGCGATGACCTCGTGATATCCCGTCCTGCGCCGCACCTGGCCGCGCAGTTCCTCGACCTCGGTTTTCAGCTTGGTGGTTTCCAGCGCGTTCTTGGTGGTGACGGCGAGCTCGTCGAAATCAATCGGCTTGCCGACAAAGTCGTACGCGCCCAGCTTGAGCGCCGTCTTCACGTCGTCCAGGCGCGGGTCGGCGGTGATCATGATGACCGCGCGCGCGTCGCCGTTCAGCTTGAGCTGTTGCAGGACCTCGAGCCCGCCCAGGTCGGGCAGGCGCACGTCGAGCAGCACCAGGTCGGGCGATTCGGCGTGGGCGACCTTCAGCGCGGTCTCGCCGTTCTCGGCTTCCACCGTCTGGTAGCCCCATTCCTCGCACTTCTGGCGCAGCGACCAGCGCACCAGCTTCTCGTCATCGACGATGAGGATCTTGTCTCGGGACATCGGTAATTACTGTACTACGCGGGACGCACGAGGGGTTGTGATGTTCGTCACTTGCAGGGTGCAGGCGCCAGTCGCTAGGCTCCAGGCTCCGGGCTTCAGGCGCAAGGTTCAAGGCTCAAGGCGACTGATTTGAAGTGGCGCGCCGCCAGAACCCAGCCCGGCACGTGAGTGCCGGGAAAACGCACGCCAAATAAGTCCGGAGTCCCGCAGGGGCGACAGAACCCAGCCCGGCACGTCAGCGCCGGGTTGGGAATCGAATTTTGATCCAGAGTCCCGCAGGGACGGCAGAACCCGGCGCCCGGCGTGATAGATTCCGCTGACGTGAGCCAAACCCGCGTTTCGCTCCGCGTTCACTGCATCTTCTCGACGAAAAACCGCGACCACGCTGTTCCGGATGACTTGCAGGATCGCGCCTGGGCCTTCATCGGCGGCATCGCGCGGCGTTGCGGGATGACCGCCATCGCCGTCGGAGGCATTGCTGATCATGTGCACATTCTTCTTCTGCTTCCACCGACGATGCCGCTGGCGACCGCCGTGCAAAAGCTCAAGGCGAATTCATCGCGTTGGATTCACCAACAGACTGGCAGGCCGTTCCAGTGGCAGGAGGGATATTCCGCCTTCAGCGTGAGCATTTCGCAGACCGATGCCACGGTGGACTACATTCTTCACCAGAAGGAACACCATCAGAAGCGTGGATTCGGCGAGGAATTGGCGAAAATCCTGGCGCGCCACGGGATGTCGTGAATTCTGCCGTCCCTGGCGGGACTCCTCTTGGCTCGTGGCTTTCCCGGCACTAACGTGCCGGGCTGGGTTCTACCGCCCCTGCTGGGCTGCAGTCGAGCGGAATATGGAGCGCAGGATAATGCGGGAAAAACAACCACATCTGCCAAACCTGGGCAATGGTGGGCACCCGCTCGTGCTCACTGCTAACTTTCAACGACATGGATTCCACCAATGATGTCTTCTGCGCGAATTTCAATCATTTTCGGAGCGATTGGTGAGCGTGCCGCCAGCATTCCCGCTAGCTCCGCGAAGCGATTGAGGCAGCCGTGCAAGTAATCGAGCGCATCGGGTTCGCAAGTTCTGTCATGTCGCCGCCTTGACGCAGCGATCAATTCCTTCATCGAGCTAAATAAGGTGCCCGCCGAGCGTTTACGCATCAGTTCTTCTACATTCTGAGGCAGCGGGAAATAAATCTGCGGAATAGTGATGCCGCTGGACAGCGTGCGCAAGTCTTGGATCGCAAATGCTATGTTCGCCGCTTGTTCCATGGGCGCGACATGCGTGAAAAAGTTCCGATAACTTGTAAACGTTCCGAGCCATCCAGACGACGACTGATCTGCTGCTTGCAATATTTCAATAGCGAGCGGATCGGTGGAAGGTACGTTCCGCAGTGATTTAAGGAGCCCCTTCAACGAAGTGACTTTGGGGCGCGACAAACAGAAGGCTGCGGAAAATTCCGCCAGAGCGTCTCGCAGTACAGCGAGTTCCCAAAATAAAGCGTGTATCGCTTTGTACACCTCAGCACTGTTCGTGTCTTTGAATGCTTGATATTTCTTGGCTTCACCCACATGAAGACGACTACGTAGCTGAGCACTGTATGCCGCCGCCAAGTCGTACAGGCGCATTTGACTGTACGCCAGGCTTGACGCTATACGAGAAGCTACGCCCATCAAGAGCATAGAGTCCGTCTTGCCAGCAGCGAATGCGATTTGGCGCCACTGCTGCTTAACATCCCAAACGAGCCAGCCCCCTCTCGGTCCTGCCGCGCGAAATTCGGGAAGACGAAGTCCTTCGAGCTCTTCAGGAGCGACTACGAACGTTACACCTATGATCAAAAATCCTTGCTTTCGAAGAGCTTCGAAAAGGCTCGGATAGGAACTGAGGCGCAACGTGGAAATCGTGCGGCCACCCGATCCTGCGTTTACCTGAACATCGGGGCCCGGTTTGCTGGTGGCAACGACGCCGCCAGCGATCCACGCGAGCCGTATGACGTTGTGCCATTCTCCGGTTGAGGTCATCGCTGCTGGTCTCCGCAAATTATGGTCGAGTTATGCATTTCTCCTGACCGGCAACACCACCTCGAACGTGCTCCCCTTCCCCACCTCGCTCGTCACGTTTATTTTCCCTCCGTGGTCTTCCACGATCCTGCGCGCCAGCGACAGCCCCAGACCGGTGCCGTGGCCCTTGGTGGTAAAGAACGGGTGGAAGATGTTGGCCAGGTGTTCGGGCTTGATGCCCTTGCCGGTGTCACTGACGCTGACGACCGCCTGTCCATCGCGCGAAGAAACGTCCACGTCCACCTGTCCGGGCCCGGCCTCGTCCATCGCCTGGATGGCGTTGAGCATCAGGTTGAGCAGCACCTGATGAATTTGCCCGGTATCATGCTCCACCAGCAACTGCCCATCGTATTTGTGCAGCTCCACCTTCACCGGCTTCGACAGCGCCTGCTGGCGGGCGAAGATCACGGCGTGTTCGGCAGTGGCGTTCAGGTCGGCGGCGCGATACTCGGGCGCCTTGGGACGCGCCGTCTCCAGCAGGTCGCTGACGATGCGGTTCACCCGCATCACCTCCTGCCGGACTTCCTTGAGCACATCGCGCGCCGGGCTTTTCTCCGGCAGGTCGCGTCCGATGATGTCCATCACCCCAGCAATCCCGGCGAGCGGGTTGCGGATTTCGTGCGCCAGCCCGGCGGCCAGCTCGCCCAGCGTTGCCAGGTGTTCGGCGCGCGACATCTGGGTGTGGTGCAGGCGCTCGATTTCCGCGCGTGACTCGCGCAGTTGCGCCACCATCTCATTGAAGTTGCGGCCGAGCTTGCCGAGCTCGTCGCTGCGGTCGGCAAAGCCGACGGTGACGTCGAGGTCGCCTTCGCGAACGCGCTGGATTTTGTCCTGCAACTCCAGCATGGGGCGGCTGAAGACAACGCTGAGGGTGAGCACGAGCACAGCGCAGATGGAAATGGCGCCGACGGTGGCCACCACCAGCACCGAGCGCCGCTCCCCCGATTCCAGCGAGAGCGTCGCCAGGATAAACAGCAGCAGGCCGTTCAACAACACGGCAAAGACGGGCAAAAGTGCCCTGAGCTGCCAGTTTAGGCGCAGACGCGGCAAGGAATTCTCCCTGGTGAACGGACGTTGCGACCATTGTAGAAGAGTCGATGGTCGATGGTCGACGGTCGATGGCAAAAGCAGATTCAGTAGCCAGCGGTTAGTGGCCAGTGGTCAGCAATAGCAGATTCCTCGCTGCGCTCGGAATGACAACCCCACCGGCTAGATACCAGAAACCAGAAACTGCCCCTAAAAAGATTTCACGTTTCAAGGCCGCGGATCCGTCGAACGGGACCTTGAAACGTGAAACCCCTTAAACTCGAATTGTCTTTTGCTCGGTACTCGGTACTAGGTACCCGGTACTTTCTTATGCGTAGGCGTGCAATCCCGGCAGCAGGTAGGTGACGCCGAAGAAGGTGAACATCACCACCGCGAAGCCGAGGATAGCGAAATACGCCGCGCGACGGCCGCGCCATCCGCGCGTGATGCGCATATGCAAATAGCCGGCGTACACCAGCCAGGTAATGGCCGCCCAGGTCTCCTTCGGGTCCCAGCTCCAGTACGAGCCCCAGGTCTGGTTGGCCCAGTACGCGCCGACGGCGATCATCGCGGTCAGCAGCGGGAAGGCGATTCCGATGGTCTTGTAAGTGATGCCGTCGAGCGCGTCGGAGGTGGGCAGCAACCGCTCCAGGTCTTCGCGCCGCCAGTACAGCATCAGGTAGAGCAACGAAGCGAAGATGCCGGTGACCAGGCCGGAGAGGATGAACGGGCTCGCCGCCAGGGCCGTCGGAAACAGGCCGTCGGCATCGGGCGAGGCATAGGCCGCATTGCGCGTGCGCAGGATGAACCCGCCCAGCGCGATCACCTGCAGCGCGATGCTGATGAACAGGGCGCGGTTGGCGATGGTCAGGAAGTTCTCCTGCTTCCTCCACTTCGCGATGGCATAGACCGCAAGCGGCGCCAGCGATGCCAGCAGCACCAGCAGGAATACCCAGCCCAGGTCGGGGATGGTGACCATCAGCTTCACGCCGCGCTGGATCGAGATCTCTTGCTTGTTCTGCGCGTCCCACGCCACCACCGCTAGGCCGCCCCATTTTTCGAAGCGCGTCATGATGCCGAGATAAATGGCAGTGACCATGGCGCTGGTCACGGCGAGAAAGGATTCCGTCTTCATCTGATCTTGAATCAGGAACATCATGGCGAGCGCGAAGCTGAGGGCGCAGGCGGCATAGGCCAGCATGGCCAGGGTGACGTGCACCTGCAGCCAGGTGGATTGCAGCGCCGGCACCAGCGGGTGCACCGCCGAGGGCAGGAGCTGCATCAGGATCACGCCCGTAACCGCCAGCGGCATGGTCACCGTGCCGATCACCTTCACGTTGTACTTGCGCTCGGCCAGCAGCGTGAGCGCGGCCACGGTCCATACGAAGCTCAGCAGCATCTCGTAGATATTGGCGAAGGGCGGACGTCCCGCAATGTACCAGCGGTGTCCGACGGCCAGGGTGTTGGCGGCGAATCCGATCATGGTGGCGATGGAAGCGAATTTGACGTAGCGGTCTACACCGGTGACGCCGAAGCCGATGTACAGCGCCGATGCGCCACCGTAGAAGATCAGCGCCAGGTACAGCAGGTTGCTCTCGTTGAACAGGTTCCCCTGCTTCACCACGCTCAGGAATGCGACAAACGTCAGGAACGCAACTCCCAGCCCGACCCCCACCAGCAGTCCGTTGCTCGATGCCGCCGGGGGTTGTTCGATTCTCGCTGTTGCACGCGACATGATTACTCCTCCCTCATCTCTTTCCTACGCCTGGACCAGTTGCTTGGCTGCGGAAACGGTCTCCTCACCGCTCTCGTGCCCCAGTTCGGCGCGAATGTCATCAATCAATTTGTTGAAGCCTGCCTGGTAATGCTCGCGGTTCTTGTCGGCAGCGGTGCCGATCCACAGCGCCGGACCGTGCTTGGTTTCAATCACCGCCGCCCAATAGCGCTGGTGCACCAGGTAAAACGCCATCACCAGCCCGAGCGCCATCAGCACGCAGCCGGTCCACACCAGCCACTGGCCGGGTTCGTGCGACACTTGTAGGCCGGTGTAGGCGGCCATCTGCATGTCGGCGAACTCGAATCTGTACGGTGCGTTGCCGCTCTGCTGCCGCATCGCCGGGAACAGCCATACTTCGCTCTTCGCCTGCTTGGTCGTGTCCGTGATCTCCAGGCGGATGGCCGGGTTTACCGGGTCTTTCGAGCGGGTGTAGATCTGGTTGTCGCGCAGCACGAAATCCGGGATGAACTCCGCCAGCTTGACCGTCGTGTTGGCATCCAGTTGCGCTCCCTGGGACGGCCGCAGCGTGATCTGTTTGGTCTCGCCGTTGCCGGTGGCATTCAGCAGCAGCGACTCCACTTCGCCGGTCTGGCCGTATCCTGACTGGTAAAAGCGGATGCCGTGGGTCACCAGCGGGTCGTTGACCACGATCTCCTTGCGCAGCGTCTCGCGCCCGTCTTCGATCACCGTCAGCTTCGACCACCATTTCTTGGGCGTGCCGTCGGGATAATTTTCCTGGCCGGTGCCGTCGCAGCGCAGCGTGAACGGCAGCGCGCGCGTGCTCCCGTTGCTCTGTTCCAGCTTGGAGGTGCTCTGCCCCGGCGTGAGTGTCACGTAGCCCTTGTAAGAGAAGAACGCGTCCACGATGCCGCCCACCAGGATCAGCAGCAGGCTGGCATGGACCACGTACACCGCCAGTACCGACCAGCGGTTCTTGTCGGCGTAGAGCGAGGTCTGGTCGTCCGCGACCACGCGCTGTGGCCTCAATCCGGCTTTGCGGAACATTTTGTCGGCGGCCGCGATGGCGTCTGTCGGGTTGTCGATGGCCAGCGTTCTCTGGGTGGGCAGCACGGCGCGGAAATGCGGCTCCGGCCAGCGATAGGGATGCGCGAGCAGCCGCCACGCCTTGGGAAAGCGGTCAATCGAGGCAAACACGATGCAGATGCCCAGCGCCGCCATCAGCAGCGCGAACCACCAGGTGTGATACACGTCCGTCAGGCCGGTCCGGTCGAGCCAGCGCAGCGTGCTCGGCGCATACGCCCTCGTCATCTGGTCGGCATCGGTCATGGGCCGCTGCAGGATGACCGTCCCTGCCGCGGCGACCACGCCCAGGATGATCAGCACAGTGATGCCCGTCTTGACGGAGGCAAGTGTTCGAAACAGTCGGTTCCCTAAACTGGACTTGGCAGCCATCTCTATCCCTCTCCGGCCTCTAAAAATGCACGTTTCCGGCCATCCATGCTCCCCAGCTAAGTTGTTGCAAATCAATGATTTAAGCGCACACTAGTGAAACTGTGCCCAGGGCTCGATGGGCCATATCACCCACCTCTGTGACGCATCCGCGCGGAATCCCCCGCAGGGCAAATTGACCTTGTTTATGCGCGGCACAGCGCTTATCGGTCGCCGAAACATGACCTTGGGATCGCGCATACAAAACGCAGGTCCCTCGGGTTCTCCCGAATGGCGTTTTGTAACAGGCCCGCAGCCTGGCGACTGGCGACTGCAGCCTATCCTATTGCCCCTTCGCCTGCGTTACCTGCTTCTCGAACACCACTTTCTGGTCCACCGATGTCTGCTCGGCTGCGATGTGGCGATCGATAGTCAGCACTTTCTTGTCGGGTGAAAGCGTCCAGCGGCTGGTCCATTTCACCGGCAGCGCGTTGCTCGACGCCATCGGCTTGATCCGCCCCTCGAATACCAGCACCGCCCCCGACCAGTACACGCGCGCGATGTTTTCCGTGTCCGGCCCGGTTTCCAGGACGTGCTCTTCGCCATCGGGCGTGACGTCCACGCGCGTGATGTGCCCGTCCTGTTCGTACTGCATCTCCAGCTTCGATCCCAGGTGGCGGATTAGGTAGCGCGCTGACTGCGGCGCCTCCAGCCCTCCGAAGCTGCTCTTTTCCGGGTCCATGTTCCATGTCCCGGTCAAGTTCGGCTTGGCGGGAGTTTGCGCCAGCGCAGTCGCCGTGACGATCAATAGGAAGACAAGTACATGAGGGCGCCACATGCGAAGAATGATACCTGAACCCGGCGCCTGGCGACTGAAGACTGGCGACTGGCGACTGGCGACTGAAGACTGGCGACTGGCGACTGAAGACTGGCGACTGAGGACTGAAGACTGGCGCCTGAGGACTACGCCGGAGGAACCGTTATGAGGGGGTATAAATCGGTTCCTCCAGCTCTGCTTACATATGGCCCGTGGCCCAGTTCAGGTCCGGAGGAAGCTGGATGAGGGATAGGAGAAGCTTCCTCCGGCGGCGCAGTGCGGCGGTTGGTCCCCAAGCCCATGGTGCCTGGATCGTGGCACTTCAAGGCGGCCGCGTGCGCCTAACCTTTTGCGTGCTCCTTGGCGCGAGTGAGCAGATCCTCCACTTTCTGGCGTTCCGGATAATTCGGGTTCGTCTTCAGCAACTGCTCCCAGGCTGCGATTGCTCCCTTGGCGTCATTCTTCCCCTGCCACTTCACGATCCCGGAGTTGAACAGTGTGTTGGGATGATTCGGTTTGTAGGAGAGCGCCTTCTCGAATTCCGCCAGCGCCTTGTCCGAATCGCCCAGGTAAAACATCGCCGTACCCATGTCGGTGCGGACATCGGCATTGCCCGGCGTGATCTTCAGCGCCTGCTGGTAATACTCGATTGCCTTGGGATAAAGCTGCGCGTCGTAGTACAGGTTCCCGACCTTGGCCAGCGTGTCGCTGTCCTTCGGATTCCTCTGCAGGGCTTCCAGCATGGGCTGCGCCGCCTTGTCCACCATCGCGGGCGAATTGCCGCTGCCCGGCACGCCGCCAAATCCAGGGATCTGGCCGGGCGCCATATTGCCGCCCTGCGCCGTCGCCGCCTGGGCCGGCACCACCGTCGCCGGTTCCGAGCCGCGCAGCAGGTATCCAATCGCCCCGCCCAGCAGCAGGCAAACCACCGCCAGGGTGTACGCCTGCATCGTCGTCCATCCCTGGATCGTCACCACCTCGCTCTTGCCGTTTCCGTTCCTCGCCATTGCTCCCTCTCCTGTTTCCGACCACTGGCCACTGGCCACTAATTTCGTGTTCCCGCCACAGCTTGCTCCAGCTGTTCGAGATGGAACAGCCGCTGCACCGCCTCGGCCATGCGGTCCTGATCCACTTTTTCGGTATGCTCCTTCAGTTCGCTCGCCAGCGAATTGGAAATCCGTTGCGTGATGCGCGCCGCCAGCGTCTCCAGTGAGCTGGCCTGCTCCTCGCTCAGCGGCCCGGCTTCCTGCTTGAATGCTTCCAGCTCCTGCCGGCAAATTTCGTCCAAACGCCCGCGCAGCGCGACGATGGTCGGCACCACGCGCTCCGCCGCCAGCTTGGCGCGGAACTCCCGCGTTTCCTCGGCCACCAGCTTTTCCGCTTCCGCCGCGGCCAGCATGCGCTCGCCCTCGTTCTTGTGCGTCACCTGTTCCAGCTCGTCAATGTCGTAAAGAAACACGCCCGGCACTTCGCGTACCGCCGGGTCAATGTCCCTCGGCAACGCGATATCCACCAGCAGCAGCGGCGCGCCGTCGCGCTGTTCGACAATCTTTTCTGTTTCTTCGCAAGTGAGGATCACCTGCGGGCACGAGGTTGAGCTGATCACCACGTCCGCCTCGCGCACCTGGCCCAGGCGCTCTTCAAAGGGGAAAGCGCGGCCGTTCAGTACCCGCGCCAGTTTCTGCGCGTTGGCCAGCGTGCGGTTGATCACCCGCACGTCGTTGGCGCCGTTCTTGATCAAGTAGCGCGCCGCCGTCTCGCTCATCTTGCCCGCGCCCAGCAGCAGCACCTTGCGGTCCTTCAGCGACCCGAATATCTGCTTCGCCAGTTCCACCGCCGCGTGCGGCACCGAAACCGCCACGCTCGAAACCGCCGTCTCGTTGCACACCCGCTTGGATACCGCCAGCGCCTTCTGGAAGACCGCGTCCAGGAACCGCCCGGCGGTTCCAACCTGCTGCGCCAGTGCCCACGCCGACTTCACTTGCGCCTCGATCTCGGGCTCGCCGATCACCATCGAATCCAGGCTCGACGCCACCCGAAAGACGTGCGCCAGCGCCTGCTCGTCGATCTTGCGGTAGAAGTGCTTCCATTCGCACAGCCGCAGGCCGTATTCGCGGGTCAAGAAATTCAGCACCGAACCTGAGGCAGATGCGGCGTCGCGTGTCCACAGGATGAACTCGGTCCGGTTGCAGGTCGTCAGCACCGCCACTTCGTCGATGGCCTCGGCATGTGACAATTGCACCAGCGCCTCGTAGCGGCGCGGTTCGCTGATCCAGAAGCGTTCGCGCACTGCGACCGGCGCCGTATGGTGATTCACGCCGATGACCATCACGCAGGGTTCCAAGGGGCCTCTCCTACTGCCGAAAACACCGTTTGCCACCCTGCTAATCGCACCCCGGTTGCCAAACCGCGGCGCTTCCGCGCACCTTGCTACGGGCTGAGTTTTCAACGAGTTATTCACCAGCGGGTGGGGCCGCATCTGCGCCCGCGCGGGCTCGGTTGAGGGATATCACCCGTGCTGCGCGTTTTTTCACCCCGCGAAATTTGTCCCCCACGCAGGCGGCGCGGCAAGGCTATTTCGCTTCAAAACATGCATGGGCGTACAATCTGGCCCGCAGTTGCACTCAACTTGGTTGGCGATTCTGGCTGCGCCCATTTCGCGAACCTAAATGGAGATATGGAATGAAGAACCTGCTGATCAAGTCCTGTTTGCTGTTGTTCGTCCTCGCCCTGGTGCCGCCGGCGTTCTCCGTGGCCGCCGACACCGGTCCCGACCTCTTTGCTGCCAAGTGCGCCGCCTGCCACGGCAAGGACGGCTCCGGCAATACCGCGATGGGCAAAAACCTGAAGTTGAAAGATCTGGGCTCAGCCGACGTACAGAAGGCCTCCGACAAGGACCTGAAGGAAATTGTCTCCAAGGGCAAGCCGCCCAAGATGCCCGCCTACGGCGCCAAGCTCAACGACACCCAGATCAACGACCTGGTGAAGTTCATCCGCAGTTTGAAGAAGTAGTTGGAAAGACGGTAGTCGGTAGCTGGTAATCCGTAGCTGGATAATTCGTCATTGAACTTCGAGGTTGTCCAAGAAGCGGCCGGTGGCGCGAGCTACCGGCCGTGCTTTTTCCAATCGGCAATGGTTTTCCGCTCAGTACTAGGTACTAGGTACTCAGCACTTCTGCTACCCTTTTCGCGCCATGAAATACGCCACCGCTCTCTGCCTGCTGTTTGCGATGTCCGCCTTTGCCGCTGATTATCCCGCGCCCAAGGAAGGCGACTACACCACCAGGAATTTCAAGTTTCGCGACGGCCAGTCGCTCCCCGAATTGCGCCTGCATTACGCCACCATCGGGGCGCCCGATCGTGATGCGCGCGGCCAGGTCACCAACGCGGTCCTGATCCTCCATGGCACCGGCGGTTCGTGGAAGCAGTTCCTGCAGCCGCAGTTCGCCAATGAACTCTTCGGCCCCGGCCAGCCGCTCGACGCCACCCGCTACTACATCATCCTGCCCGACAATGTCGGCCACGGCGGTTCCAGCAAGCCCAGCAACGGCCTGAACATGCGCTTCCCCAACTACGACTACGACGACATGGTCGCCGCCCAACACCTGCTCCTCACCGAAGGCTTTGGCGTGCAGCATCTGCGCCTGATCTTCGGCACCTCGATGGGCTGCATGCACTCCTTCCTCTGGGGCGAGACCTTTCCCGGCTTCATGGACGCGCTCATGCCCATGGCCTGCCAGACGGTCGAGATCGCAGGGCGCAATCGCATGTGGCGTAAGGCTGTGATTGATTCCATCAAGCTCGATCCGGCGTGGAACAACGGCGAATACAAAGACCAGCCGGTCAACGGTCTCCGCTCCGCCACCTACATCCTCGCCATTGCCGGCAGCGCGCCGCTCGCGTGGCAGAAGCAGTATCCGTCGCGCGACGACGCCAACAAGTTTGTCGAAGATACCGTCGAGCCCCGCGTCAAATCGCTCGACGCCAACGACATGCTCTACCAGTTCGATTCCTCGCGGAATTACAACCCTTCGCCCAACCTGGAAAAAATCCGCGCCCCGCTGATGTGGATCAATACCACCGACGACTTCATCAACCCGCCCGAACTCGCCACCCCCGAGCGCGAGGTCAAGCGCATCGCGCGCGGCCAGTTCCATCTCATCCAGGCCACCGACCAAACCCGTGGCCACGGCACCCACACCTGGGCTGTCTTCTGGAAGCAGTACCTGGTGCAACTGCTCCAGGTGTCCGAAGCCAAGTGACCAGTCGGTGTGCAAAAAAAAATGCGCCGGAAACCCCCGGCGCGAAAGGAAGAGAATCACTGGTCAGTAGCCCGTGGATGCCTTCTTCGGCGCAACGTCCTTCGACGTCATATCAAACGTGAGCATGAACCCATTCGTGCCCTTGAACTCAAACGCCTTCGGGCCTTCGCGATAGGCTTCCAGTTCATTTGGCATCATTACGAAGCCGTCGTTACGCGGTGTGCCCCAGTAGCGAACGTTCTTCAGCACGGCAGGCTCATTCGTCATGCCCTGGAAGCGCTTCAGCTTGACCTCGGCGGTCTTGCCGCCATTCAGCGCCGCATGCGCCTGGTCCTTGTCGGCGGTCCAGTCGATGTTGCCCTCGGCGGTCTGGAACGATTTCCACTTCACCGGAAACACGTGCCCCAGGATCTCGCCCACAGCCTGGCGCTGTTCCGGGGTCGTGGCTTTATCGAATGTGACCAAGGCCCAGTCCATCTGGCCTTGCGAAAAGTCGCTGCCCAGGTCGCCGGTGATCCAGAACTTGGCGCCCGCCAAGTTCGTGTTGCCGTAATGGCCCTTGTTGACTTTGTAGGCGTTGTTGAACTTGCAGTAGTGTTCGGACTTACCGTTCTCGTGATGCGCCGCCGGGTGCGCATTGAAATAGCACATGCAGAAGTGTGGACAACTGCAGGCCTCGATCGCGGTCGCGTTGATCGCCCAGTCCGCCATAGGCGCGGAAGTATGACCGGCGGTGACGCCGAGCAGGGCAATGGCAGTCAGTAATGCCATTCTGCGCATAGACTCACCCCTTTGAGTGCGAGATTATGCACCGTCGAGATGCTGCTTGCAAGTCGGTCTTTGCAGATCAGTCCGCATCATCCGTCGTGTCGCGAAAAGACCGCTCGTGTGCATCGAGGCGTTCCGAACATCTCCCCGAATGCGTTCCTCACGATGGCCGGCAGTTCGGCCGCGTTCCGTTTGTTCATCAGCTCATGTCCCGCGCCCTCGATTGTCACCAGTTGCGTGCGTGCGGGGATCAGCGTCAGCGCCGCCGCCATTTCCTCGATCGTGCCGAATCCGTCGCGTGTGCCGCTTACGAACAGCGCCGGCGTTTGCAGGCTCGGAAAGTGGGCTGTCCGTAGCTCCGTCGGGCGTTTAGGCGGGTGCAGCGGGTAGGAGAGCAGCAGCAGTCCATCCGCCAAGCCCGGCGCGCCGGCCGCCAGCAATGTCCCTTGACGCCCACCGTAGGAATGTCCGCCCAGGAACACGCGCCCCGAAACGATCCGCCTGATTGACTCTACTGCCCGTCGCAGTCCTTGTTGGTCGCGTTCGGCGCTGCCGCGTTGCGGCGGTCCCTGCGGCCGTAACTGCCGGAACGGCAGGTCGCAGCGCAGCACGGTCATCCCCGCTTCGCAAAACGCGTTCGCCAGCGCGACCAGCAGGGGTGACTGGCAGTTTGCCCCGGCGCCGTGGGTCAGCACCAGGCCGTCACCCGAAGAATTCGCCGGAGTATGCAGGAACCCGCGCACCGGAGCTTCCCGGGCAGGCTGATCGCTGAATGGCCGGATCTCCGACGCGCTCTTCAGAATCATGGTGCGGCTACGGCCATCGGTTATCGACTCCCCATCAATCAAACACCACCGTTTTCCGCCCGTAGGGCAGTACGCGATGCAACAAATGCCATCGCACCGAGCGGATGAGTACATTTCTCTCCAGCTCGCGGCCTTTGCGCAGCAAGTCTGCGAGGGAATCGCGGTGCGTCACCCGGCAAAGATCCTGCTCAATGATAGGACCCTGGTCCAGCTCGTCCGTCACATAGTGACTGGTAGCGCCGATCAGCTTTACCCCTCGCTCATACGCCTGATGGTACGGTTTCTTGCCGATGAAGGCCGGCAGGAACGAGTGATGGATGTTGATGACGAGATTGGGATAGCACTGCAAGAATTGCGGGGTGAGGATTTGCATGTATCTCGCCAGCACCACCAGGTCTACGCGCAGCTCGCTGAGCAATTTGAGCTCCAGCTCTTCCTGCGCCCATTTGTTGTCCGCAGTAATCGGGAACACATGGAAAGGAATACCGAGTGGGGCGACAATCGGTTCCAGGTCCGGATGGTTGCTCACCACGACGGCAATCTCGCCAGGCAGGTCGCCGGTCCGGCTGCTATGCAGCAGGTCCAACAGGCAGTGATCGTACTTCGAAACGAAAATCGCCACGCGGGTCAGGCTCGATGAAAAGCGAAGCCGCCATTGCATTTGGAAGCGCCCGGCAATCTCTCGGAAAGCATCGCCGATCTCCTCCCTGGCCAGGGTGAAGCCGCCTAGTTCCCACTCCACTCGCTGAAAGAAGATGCCCTCCTGTGGGTCAATGTGTTGGTCCGCATGAACAATGTTGCCCCCGTTTCGGTAAATAAAATCCGAGACACAGGCTACCAAGCCCTTCTGGTCGGGGCAGGAAATCAGAAGCACGGCTGTTTCGAGCACCATGGTTCATCTCCGCACGAAAGACACACCTTCGTGCTGTTTCGCAGTGTAGCGGGGGCGCTCCACCGTCCGCATTCTACTGGCGGGATGACATCAGCGGCTAGAGCAGGGGCTACCCTCACGAAATTTTCAAAATGTTGTCATCCTGAGCGAGAGCCTGCCCTGAGCGAAGTCGAAGGGCGTGCGGGTTGCCGCGTCCGAGTCGAGGAACCTGTTGATTCACCACCCATCCCCTCCACTTCCACTCCTGCCTCTCCGCGATTTATACTTACTCGTTTTCATATCAGCCGCCGGCCGGTTCTGTACGGCCATCGACCGTCCACCACTTCCCACCATCCGGAGGCCCGCATGCCCGACGATGATTCCAAGCAGCACGAACCGGAAAGATCCGGCGTCTCCCGCCGCGAGTTCCTGAAAATTTCCGCCATCACGGTCAGCGTTCCCGCCGTCGTCGGTTCCTCCGTGCTCCAAGTCGGCGGCGAAGAGGTCCCCGTCTACGGCCCCGGCAAGACGCCCATCACGCTCACCGTCAACGGCAAGAAGTACACCGCCGATCTGGAGCCGCGCGTCACCCTGCTCGACGCCCTGCGCGACCACTTCGACCTCACCGGCGCCAAGCGCGTCTGCGACCGCGGCGAGTGCGGCTCCTGCACCGTGCTGCTCGACGATCGCCCGGTCTACGCCTGCGCCGTGCTTGCCATTGACGCCCAGGGCCACACCATCACCACCGTCGAGGGCATCACCTCCGGCGACGCGCTCCATCCCTTGCAGCACGCCTTCGTCGCCAACGACGCCCAGCAGTGCGGCTTCTGCACCCCCGGCTTCGTCATGGCCGGCTACGCCCTGCTGCAGCACAACCCCAATCCCAATCGCGAGCAGGTGGTGAAAGCTTTGGGCGGAAACTACTGCCGCTGCGGCACCTACTACGGCGTGCGCGGCGCCATCGGTCAGATGACCGGCAACAAGGAGGGGTGAGCCATGGCAGACTACAAGTGGCCTGATGCGCAACATCGCACCCTGATCGGCACGCGCCAGACCCGCGTCGACGGCCCGGTCAAAGTTACCGGGCGCGCCAAATACACCTACGACCAGAATCCCAAGGGCCTGCTCGCCGGCGCCATCCTGCGTTGCCCGCACGCTCACGCCAAAATCGTCAGCGTTGATACCAGCGCCGCCGAGCGCATGCCCGGTGTCAAGGCCGTCCAGGTCTTGCAGGGTCCCGGCAAGGAAATCCACTGGGCCGGCGACGAAATCGTCGCTCTCGCCGCCATCAACGAAGGCATTGCCGAAGACGCCCTGCGCGCCATCAAGGTGCAGTACGACGTCCTGCCGCACTTTGTGGACGACGCCACGGAGCCGAAGAGCGCCGCCGAGGAAACCGGTCCGTTCGCGCTCGATGACCTGATCAGCATGTTGAGCAACCAGGTGCCGGAGCCGCAGATCGCCGCCACCGTGCAGAAGCGCGGCCTCAGCTTCCCGGTCACCGATGACCTGGTCAAGCAAATGCGCTCTTTCAATGTCGGCGAGAACGTCATCAAGGCGATGCAAGCGGCGCCGCAGAAGCCCGCGGAATCCGCCCGCTCGCCCTTCAAGAAATCCGCCGCCAACGTGACCGGCAATCCCGACCAGGCCTTCCAATCCGCCGAAATGGCCAGCGGAGGACTGTACGGCGTACCGGTAATCACCCACTGCTGCCTGGAAGCGCACGGCGTGGTCGCGCACTGGCCCGATGCCGAGCATCTGGAGACGCAGGTCTCCACCCAAAACGTCTCCGGCATTCCCGATCAGCTTGCGCAAGCCCTCACCGGCGCCGGCATCAACATTTCTGCGTCCAACATCCACAACCAGCAGCAGCACATCGGTGGAGGTTTCGGCAGCAAGTTCGCCGCCGATCGCTGGAGTCTGGCCGCGGCGCAGTTGTCGAAGAAAGCCGGCGGCGCTCCGGTGAAGATCATGCTCGACCGCCGCGCCGAACTGGAGGTCGCCGGAGCGCGTCCTTCCGCCTACGCGCACGTCAAACTCGCCGCGAAAAAAGACGGCACCATCACCGGCTGGGACTCGCAATCCTGGGGCACGGGCGGCCCGCTGGGCGGAAACATGCCGCCCCTTCCGTACATTTTCACGGAAATTCCTAACCAGCGAAAACAGCACATCGCCATCGCCACCAACATCGGCCCCGCGCGCGCCTGGCGTGCGCCCAACCACCCGCAGGCTGCCGTGCTCACCATGTGCGCCATTGACGACCTCGCCGCGCGCCTCGGCATGGACCCCTACGACGTCTTCATGAAGAACCTGGCGCTCACCCCGCGCGCCAACGTCTATGAAGCCGAGCTTAAGAAGGCCGATGAACTCATGCAGTGGAAGAAGCGCTGGCACCCGCGCGGCGACAAGACTTCCGGCCCGATGAAGCAAGGCCTCGGCCTCTCCATCCACACCTGGGGCGGACGCGGCCACCAGGGAGCCGGCGATCTCACCATCCATCCCGACGGCACGGTGGAGTACCGCAGCGGCACGCAGGACCTCGGCACCGGCACGCGCACCGCCATCGCCATGGTCATCGGCGAAACCCTCGGCTTGCCGCTGGACGCCATCACCGTCAAGATCGGCGACACCAACTTCCCGCACGACGGCGGTTCCGGCGGCTCCACCACCATCGGCGCCGTGTCGTCGGAAGCGCGCCGCGCCGCCACCGACGCACTCAATCAGTTGCTCGCCAAGGTCGCGCCCACGCTCGGCTCCCCGCCCGACCAGCTCGAAGCCCTCTACGGCACCATTCGCGTCAAGGACACGCAGGGCAAGAGCATCAAGTGGAAGAAGGCTTGTTCCATGCTCGGCGCCACCGGCGTCACCGCGCAAGGCAAGAATCCCGATCCCTCCAAGCCGCCCGACCTCACCAGTAGCGGCGTCGGCGGCGCGCAGATGGCCGACGTCTCCGTCGACATCGAAACCGGCATCGTGCGCGTCAACAAGATCGTCGCGGTGCAGGATTGCGGCCTCATCATCAACCTCAAGACCGCCGAATCGCAGTGCTACGGTGCGCTCATCATGGGCATCAGCTACGCGCTTTACGAAGAGAAGATCATGGACCCGGCCACCGGCCGCATGCTGAACCCCAACATGGAGTTCTACCGCCTCGCCGGCTACGGCGACATTCCTGAGCTGGTTGTCCACATGATGACCGGTCCGGGTTACGACGAGCGCGGCGTCATCGGTCTCGGCGAGCCGCCCGTGGTCTCGCCCGGCGCGGCCATCTCCAACGCCGTCGCCAACGCCATCGGCGTGCGCGTTCCGTTCCTGCCCATCACGCCCGACCGCGTTCTCGCCGCCTTGCAGCAGCGGCCTGCGCCGCCGGGAGCCTTAAGGATCGGTGGCGGAGGTGCCGCATGACTCTCAATATATGTCATCCCGAACGAGCGGCCGCCTTTGGTGCCTTTGGTGCCCCACATCTGCCCGCCGTTGGCAGATGTGGGTCCGCCGCGAGTCGAGGGACCTTGCGTTTCGCGCCTTGTGCCTTGCGCCTTGTGCCTTGCGCCTTTTGCACGAAAGGGGGTCAGCGATGAAGGCCTTTGAATACGCCACTCCCAAATCCAAAGAGCAGGCCATCGGACTTCTCGCGCCCAACTGGGGCCAGTCTGAACTGCTCGCCGGCGGCACCGACCTGCTCGCGCTCATGAAGGACGACGTCGTCACCCCCAAGCGCCTGGTCAACGTCAAGTCGATCGCCGGTTTGGACGGCGTCAGCTACAACGCGCGCACCGGGCTGCGCATCGGCGCGCTGGTGCGCATCGCCGACTTCGCCGACAACGCAGACGTCCGCAAGAATTATCCGCTACTCGCCCGCGTCGCCGACGATGCCGCCAGCCCGCAAATCCGCAACCAGGCCACCATGGGCGGCAACCTCTGCCAGCGCCCGCGCTGCTGGTATTTCCGCAACGGCTTCGGCCTGCTCGGCAAGGACCAGCAGAGTGGGAAGTCGCTGGTGCTCGCGGGCGACAACCGCTATCACGCCATCCTCGGCAACGAAGGTCCCGCGTACTTCGTCTCGCCCTCCAGCATCGCGCCTGCGCTCATCGCCGCCGGCGCCAGGATTCGCATTTTCGGCCCCAACGGCCAGCGCGAACTGCCGCTGGAAAAGTTCTACGTGATTCCGAAATCGGAGAGCGAGCGCGAGCACGACCTGCGGCCCAACGAGATGGTGACCGAGATCCTGGTTCCGCCGCCGCCGTCGGGCATGCGCTTCGGCCACTACGAAGTGCGCCAGAAAGCCCAATTCGACTGGCCGCTGGCCACCGCCTCGGTCGCGCTCAGGATGAGCGGCAATAATGTGCAGGCGGCGCGCATTGTCATGGGTCACGTCGCGCCCATTCCGTGGGTTTGTCCTGACTATGTGGAAGCCACGCTGATTGGGAAGCCCGTCAGTGAAACTACCGCCGACGCGGCCGGCGTCGTCGCCGCCGAAAAGCCCGGCAAGAGCCTGGGCAAGAACGCTTACAAGATCCACCTGGCGCGCGTGGCCGTGAAACGCGCCGTGCTCCAGGCGGCGAAAGGCGCTTGAAACTTGCTCCGCGCACGCGCAGCGTGCGACGGAGAAAACTCTGGCCGGAGCACGCGCAGCGTGCGGCAGAACGTAGCCCACGGCGTAAGCCGTGGGTACAAATCGCATCTGAGATGCGAGCCCGCTTCAGCGGGCGACAGAATGGAATGGCTTGGCGGCTTCCTAGGTCGCGCCAACGGCCACTAGCTAACGACCTTTGGCCAACGACCATCGACCGCCGGAGAAATTTTATGAGCGACTGCACCGACCTCACCCAGCATCCCAACCTCTGCCCCGCCCTGCGCTGGAAAGGCCAGTTCGTGCTCTCCGAGCCCGACCCCTCGGCGCAAACCTCGACCGATCACAGCTTCTGGTGCACGTACACCCAGACCTGCATCGGACCCGACGGCATGAACGCCGAACCGAGCTTGTGTGCCTCGCCCATCCGCGCCTGCCACGGCTCGGGAAGGTGCGGCTGAAGGTGTGGCACACACGCCATCGCGTGTGCCATTCTTCCCCGCTGATGAACGCAACTGCACGCTGATAAGCCAATGCAAAAAGCGATGTCATCCTGGCGAGGACGCGGCACACAACCAGAACGCGCTGGGTGGAGCCTGCCCTGAGCGAAGTCGAAGGGCGTTCGGGTTGGCGCGTCCGAGTCGAGGAACCTGCTTTTGCCATCGACCGCCGACCGTCGACTGCCTTTCTTCCCCTTGATCTCCTCCCCAATTGCGTATAGCGTTTCCGCATGTCTGAGCTGCGCGGGCGCGCCCTGATGGAACAACGCTTTGGCAAGCTGGGCACCGGCGAGGCGACGGTCATGATCGGCGACGCCGAATACGACCTCGAGACCGCTCTCGCCCGCCTCGACCTGGCCATGGAAGATACCTGGCCTCTGGATATCCAGGAGACCGCGGAAGGAAATTTCTGCGTGCGCTACTACGACGGCCAGGACCAGCGCATCGTGGCGCAGGAGTTCAGCCCTGATTTCACGCTCATCGCCGAGTACCGCGCCCACATCGCCGAGTGGGTCGGCGAGGACGCCTACTACGATATGTTCAAGGCCGTGCCCTTCCGCTGCCCGCTCGTGCCCGGCGACGACTTCTGAAATCTCTTTCTTCGCCGCTAATGGACGCCGATGCGTATTCGCCACAGATGAACGCAGATGATCGCTGATTGGAGTCCGCGCAGCGGACGCCAGTTCATAGCCCGGCACAGCCTGCCCTGAGCGAAGCCGAAGGGTCAGTGCCGGGACCGCCGCAACCACACTTCTCCGAGTCCCGTAGGGACGGCACGCTTTCAGCATAGGCCTCGTTGTGACACTCAGCCTGCCCTGAGCGCAGCCGCAGGGACCATCGACTCTTTCTCTTGCTTTTGCTAACGACCAACGACTAACGACTCTTCATCTTGCCGTCGACTCCCATGCACCATTTTTGTGTAATTGACCTCCGCGTCCACAGCGCGTAGCGTTTTGGAGTTCGGCCAAACCTGCCGCCGCCGACGGCGTAAGTTCAACCTGGGGTTTCCGCGGAACCGCGCGGATCAGCGACGAAAAGTCGCGTTTTTCGGTTTTCGAATGCGATCGCGACTTGAATACCGAACACCGATAACCGAGAACCGACAACCGGTCTCCGTGCCCTCTGTGGTTGAGCTTTTAGGCCCGGCGGCGACTCCTTTCACCTCCGCAGCCGTACGAAAGGAGAATGGATCGCATGTTCACCCGAGTGGTTGAAATCCGCACCAAACTGGGCAAGACCCGCGAATTCAGCGCCATGCTGAACGAAAAGGTGCTGCCCATTTTGAAGAAACAAGCGGGGTTCGTTGACGAGATCACGATGGTCTCCAACACCGAGCCCGACCGCGTCCTCGCCCTCAGCTTCTGGCAGTCGGAGGCGGACGCCGAGAAATACAACCGCGAGCAGTACCCCAAGGTCACCGAGATCCTCAACCCGCTGCTCGACATCCCGGCGAGGGTCCAGACTTTCGACGTGGACACCTCCACCACTCACCACATCGTCAAAGGCAAGGCCGCATAACCCCCTCCCCCTCCCCCGAGTGCGGGCGAGCCAATCCTCTACGGCTCGCCCGCTTTTTTTGGTCTCGCCGCGGATGAGCGCGGATCGACAGCAACTCAGCTTATTTCTGCGCTGTAGTGCCCGGACCGGGCGGAGTTTTGACTTGAAACTTTTCGGTCATTTCCAAGAGTTTTGTACGGAGCTCTTGTTGCTGTAACCGGCTGCTGAGTGACACGGTAGTGTCGTAGACGGAGTCCAACTTCTTCTGCAGGTAGCCAACGATCGTTCCTGCTCCGAGGAGTAGGACGAAAACCGAGTGAATTCCTCCAAGGAAACCAAAGGGCACAGTCCGCGGTAGGTTTGTGTACGAAATCGGAATGAACAAGGAGATTGTGGCGAGATCGCGCCATCTCGTTGAAAGCCCCTCCAGTCTTGCAATGCCGTAATACCCGAAGCTGAACAGGACCGCTACGTAAATGTAAATACCAGCCACTGAGATAAGGGTGAGGAGAACGGCCCATTGCATAACTCGGCGCCGACTTTGCAGAAGGGTTGCCGCGAGTTGAAGCGCAGTCAACCCTGACCACACATTGCGGAGGTCTTCGGTAATTTCGCTCGCTTCCACGGCCTTCTGGATGAGCCCTTCCGCGTACCGTTTGATTTGGTTCTGTAACGATCCTCCGGCAGAGCCGGAGGCTTTTGCGGTTGCTGGCCCCTCAAAGGGGCCTGATCGCAACCGGTCAAAGTCAAAACCACAAGCTCCACACGCCGATGTGGTAACCCGGACCACAAGAACGGAGGAAAGCGCA
>DASWAR010000334.1:0-14890 GCA_036391015.1 Terriglobales bacterium | reverse complement strand
GATGAAGATGACGCGCAAAACCAGTTCGGGTTTGTGGGCCGAGATCCAGGCGTGAACATCGGCGCCATCCACGCCGCCGGGCGTGCGCATGTCGGAAACAACGCCGAGAAAGTTGTCGCGGGCGAGCATGGTGAGCGCGTCGGCGCCGCAGGCAACGGGCACGACCTTGTAGCCGGCGCGTTCCAAAGCGGCTTTCACGAACGAAAGCACGGCCGGTTCGTCCTCGATCACCAGCACGGGATACTTGCACGCCTCGGACATCATCGTGTCCCTCCCGCGGCGTGGCCGGCGCCGGCGGCGGCGGCGGGCAAGCGAACCGTGAAGGTGGCGCCGATTCCATCGTCGTTGTTCTGGCACAGGATTTCGCCGCTGTGCTCGCGCACGATGCCGTAGCAGATGCTGAGGCCCAGGCCGGTCCCCTTGCCCACTTCCTTGGTGGTGAAGAAGGGATCGAAGATGCGGTCGGCAAAGGCAATCCCGTGGCCGTTGTCGCGGAACACCACCTCGGCGAAGGCCCCGTTCACCGCCGTGGAAATTTCGATGCGTCCCTGGCGCTCGGTCTCTCGCACCGCGTCGTAGGCGTTGTTCAGAATGTTGAGGAAGACCTGCTGCAACTGGTGCGGATCGCCGATGATGTCGGGCACGCGCTCGTTGAGCCGCTCGATAACTTCCACGCCGTGGCTGGCAAAATCGTAGGAGCGCAGCGCCAGGGTGCGGCGCACGATGGAGTTCAACTGCACCGAGTCGCGCTGCGGCGGCATCTGGCGCGCGAAGCTCAGCAGGTTCTGCACGATTTGCTTGGTGCGCTGCGCCTCCTGCAGGATGATGCGAAGGTCTTCCTTGGCGTGCGCGGGGATATCCGGACTTTCCAGCAGCAGGTCGGTAAAGCCCAGAACCGCCGTCAGCGGATTATTGACTTCGTGCGCGACGCCGGAGACGAGCTGGCCGACGGCGGCCATCTTCTCGGTGTGCATCAGCTTGCCCTGCAACATGGCGGCGTCGGTGATGTCGGTCATCACCACCACCAGGCTGTTCACGTTTCCGGGCTCGTCCCGCATGGGGCTGAGGTTGATGGAAAACTTCCCACCGCGGCCCTGTCCCAGCAGCACCGGCAATTCCAGGTTGTCCACCTGGCGGCCGGCGAGGGTTTCCGCCAATCCATCAACCAGCGCCTGCCGCCTTCCGGGCGGAACCAGTTCCACCAGCTTGCGGCCGAGCAGGTCTTCCTGGGTGTAGCCGCCGGCTTCGAAGCAGCGCTTGTTGGCGTAGCTGATGAGCCCGGCGGTGTCCACCACCAGGATCATGCTCTGGGTGTTGTTGAGGATCTTGTTATTGAAGTCGCGCTGGCGCTGCAATTCGGCCTGGAAGTTTTTCAGCTCGGTGATGTCGAGCATCAGGCCGCGGTACTGCGCCACCTTGCCCTGGCTGTCGCGGACGGCGAAGGCATTCTGCAGGCTGTAGATGAGCGCGCCGTCCTTGCGGCGAAGCGTCTCCTCGTAATTGCGCACCACCCCCTTGGTGTTGATCTCCTCCACGAAATGGCGGCGCTGATCCGCCGATACGTAAATCTGGCTGGCAATGTCCACCTGCAGGAGGTCTTCACGGCTGTCGTAGCCGAGCATGCGCACCAGGGCGTCGTTCACCTCGATGAAGCGGCCTTCGGGCGTGGAGAAGAACAGGCCCTCCTGGATGGTATCGAAGAGTTCGCGATAGCGGCGCTCGGCCTCGCGCCGGTCGGTGATGTCCTTGAGCACGTGGATGGTCTGCATGCCCTCGTTGGCGGCGCCGTGAATGCGCGAGGTCGAGACCAGGTAGGTGCGGTCCAGTACCGGGTGAACGTATTCGTCGGTGAGGTCGGGGCCGCCGCGGCAGAAGGGACACGACTGCGCGCTCTGGTCACTGGCCATGGCGATCAGCGCGCGCACGCTGACGCCGATCAACTCCGCCGGGCGTACACCGATAAAGTCGGCCAGCGAGCGGTTGACGCGCAGCACGCGGTAGGACTCGTCGTGAACCACGATGAGGTCGGTGATGGCGTCGAAAATCTCCATCCAGTGGCGGTTGGCCTGGTCCATGCGCGTGAACCAGCGTGCGTTTTCCAGGGCCACGGCGGCGTGCGCCACCAACGCCTGCAGAAGATGACGGGCATCGTGCCCCAGCGAGCCGCCGCAGTCGGCAAGGCAGAGCAGCCCGATGAATTCGCCGCCGCCGCCGCTGAGACGGGCAATGCTCAAGTCCTTCCACCCCAGCTTGGCCGCAAGCGGGTCACCGAGCAGTTCGGCGGCGGTGCCGGAGATGACGGCGTCGGAGTGCTGGCTGGCGACGTCGGAGAGCGCGACGTCCAGCCGGTGGTGCGCGGTCGAGTCATGGCGCGCGCCCGGATCGTACAGCACCACGGTGTCGAGATGCTTGCCTTGCATGAGGGCAAGCGCGGCCGCGCGCGCCCCCAGCATGGTGGCGGCGCGGACGGTGAACGCTTCCATGAACTGCGGCAACCGCACGGTGGAGTTCAGCTCCAGCGCGGCCGCCATCAGGTTTTCCGAGCGGCGGCGATGCTGGTCGGCGGCGTACAGGTTCTGCGTCGCCTCCAGGACCATGGCCGCTTCGGCGGCCAGCGTCGTGGCGCGGTGCAGATCTTCAGCGGCGACATTGCCGCCATCGCTGCGCTCCAACAGGCCGACAATCCCCAGCGGTTGGCGGTTGGAACCCAGCAGCGGAATCACCAGGCACTGCAGCGAGGTCAGTGCGGAAAATGGCTCGGTGATGCCCTCGGCCCACTGGCTGATTTCGGTGGTCCAAAACGGCTCATCCACCGTCTGGACTCTGCGCTCCAGCATGACTGGAAGCTGGGCGCGGACCGGACGCGCACGGCCGTGTTCCGCGATGTAGCGGATTTCATAGGTGCCGGATTCGGCCAAGGCAATGAAGGTCCGGTGAAAGCGGAGGTATTCAGCGGCCCGCAGGACAAAGCTTTCCAGGTACTCGTCCAGCATTTCCGCCCGCCGGCGCTCCAGCGCGGCAGCGCCCTCGACGACCGCAGAGGACAGCGCTACCGGTTTTTCTCCAGTCTGCATGGACAGGGATGTTGGTGCTTGTCTTCGCTCAGAGAGTTCCACGGTATCTCAATTTGAGTCAAGACAAATGCAAGTGCGGTTACCTACTCGCTAACCCGTTCACGAGCAATCGCAATCTCACGCTGAGATCGTTTTCGCGTGCCAAAGCGATTGAAGTTGAGACAGAATCTGGCACGTTGGGATATGACCGGGTCATGGACTTAACCCGCCTGAAGCAAATATCAACCATTAATTCAGCTACTTACCTCGGTAATCACAAAGCGCAGCCGGATTTGGATGGGGCTGGCAGCCACCGTGCAATTGCTGTCACTGGAATTTTCCCTGGAGCTTGGCGGCGATTCTTGGCGCTGCAGTGTGCCAGGCGTCCACCGGGGCGGAACCAGACCGCAAGGTGGTGAACCGGGTGAAACCCGCGTATCCCGAACTGGCGCGGCAAATGAATGTAGCCGGGACGGTAAAGATCGAGGTGGTGATCGCGGCCAACGGAAGCGTGAAGAGCCTGAAGCCGCTCGGTGGTCACCCGCTGTTGATCCAGTCGGCAAGCGAAGCACTGAAGAAATGGCGATTTGCGCCCGGCCCGGAAACGACAACCATCGTGGAATTCCAGTTCCACCCCACCGACTGGCGGCCCCCGACTGCGAAGGAGCAGCCATGACGATCAGTAAAAAGCTGTACCTGAATTTCGGGGCGATCCTGGCACTGCTGCTGGTCCTGTTCATCGTCAACCTCACCGCGGTGCAGCGTGAGCACGCGGCCCGCGCCTCGGCGTCGCGCGCGCTGCAACTGGCGCAGGAAAGCGAGGCGGTCCGCTTCCAGATGATGCAGAACCGGCTGTACCTGCGCAATTACCTGCTCAGCGGCGACTCGCGCGAAGTGGACACGATGAACGAAGGCATCGCGCGCCTGCATGCGATGCTCAAGGACCTGAGTTCCAAGGTGAATTCCGAGGGCCATCGCACGGCCCTGCAGCGCCTGAACGAAGCCGAGCAGCAATGGGAATCCAACTTCGCGCGGCCGCTGGTGGAAAAGCGCAAGCTGGTGGACTCCGGCGCAACCACCGTGGCCGAACTCCAGATTTACTACCTCCAGCTCAATCCCAGCTCCTGGATGAAAACCTCTACCGGGTTGCTGGACGAGGGCGAAGCCGCCAACTCCACGCTGCTGGAATCGGAACGTAAGAAGGGCGAAGCCGCAACCTCGGCCACAATCGTCTTCAGCATCGTCGGCACGTTGCTGGCAATCCTGCTTGGCGTCGTAATTTCGTACAAAACGGCGAAGTCCATCACCGAACCGCTGCAGCAGTTGATTGGTGTGGCACGCGATATTGGTAATTCCGGCGACCTGGACCACGAGGTGGACAGCAACCGCAAAGACGAGGTCGGAGAGCTGGCTCGGACGTTCAGCTCGATGGTTACCTACTTGCGCGAGATGGCCGCGGTTTCCGAATCCATAGCCGGCGGCGACTTGGCGGTGGAAGTGCGCCCGCGGTCGCCGCGCGACACTCTGGGCAATGCCTTCGCCAGAATGATCGAAGGCCTGCGCGCGCTGGTGAGCAGCGTCCGCGACAGCGCGGCGCAGGTAGCCAGCGGATCCAACCAGGTGGCTGGGGCCTCCGACGAATCGGCCAAGATCAGTCTCAACGCGGCCTCGGCGATTGATGAAGTCACCAGCACCATGCACGAGATGACGATCAACGTGCAGAACATGGTGAAGAACACGCAGGTGCAGGCCTCGAGCGTGAGCGAAACCTCGGCCTCGATCGACCAGATGGTCACCTCGATCCAGCGCGTGGCCGACACGGCCAAGGTGTTGCTCGACATCAGCCAGCGGTCGCGGGAAGAGGTGCAGAACGGCATCAGCACCATGGAAAAGGCGACCGAAGGCCTGACCCGCATCAACCGCTCCATTTCGTCTTCCGGTGAAATCATCGGCGTGCTTGGGCTGCGCGCCGACGATATCGGCAAGATCGTGGAGGTGATTGACGATCTGGCCGAGCAGACCAACCTGCTGGCGCTGAACGCGGCCATTGAAGCAGCGCGCGCCGGCGAACACGGGCTGGGATTCGCCGTGGTCGCCGATGAAGTGCGCAAGCTGGCGGAAAAATCGGCGCAGTCCACCAAGGAAATCGCCGAACTCATCGCCAGCATTCAGAAGGAAGCGCGCAAAGCGGTGGACAACATGGAGAAGAGCACCGCCATCGTGAACGAAGGCATCACCTTCGGCAACGACCTGAACCTGGCTCTGCGCAAAATCTCCACCGTGGTCACCGAGGTTTACAAATTCGCGCAGGAGATCGGCGCCGCCACCAACGAGCAGTCCCACGGTTCGTCGCAGATTGCCCGCGCGACCACGCGCCTGAACGAGATCACCCACGAGATCAACTCCGCGGTGGAGGAACAGGCTTCCGGCGCGTTAGCGGTGGTGAAAGCGATGGACCGCATGCGCGAACTGGTGCAGCGCTCCACCTCGGGCTCCACCGAGCTGGCGGCCTCTTCCGAGCAGATGTCGAAGATGTCGCGCAGCCTGCTGGAAGCCATGGACAGCTTCGTGCTCGATGGCTCCAACGGCAACGGAAACGGTCGCAAGGCGGCGCGGGCGCCGGCGCCGGAGCGGAAACGCGTGTCCCCGGAGAACTACGCGACCGTGGCGCGTTCGTAGAGGGCTATGGCGAAGGAATTACAGATCATCGGCTTCCGCATCGGGCGCGAGACCTTTGGGCTGCCGATCTCGCTGGTGCACGAAATCGTGCGCCCGCCGGAGATCACCAATGTCCCGCACGCGCCGGAGTACGTGGAAGGCGTGATGAACCTGCGCGGGCGCATCGTGCCGGTCATCGACCTGCGCCGGCGGTTCGGCGGCGGCGCCATCGAGAACAGCAGGAAAAATCGCGTGCTGGTGGTGGACGTGGAGTCGAGGGCCGTCGGGCTGATCGTGGACAGCGCCTCGGAAGTGCTGAAGATCAGCGACGCGCAAATCGAGCCGCCGCCCAATGTTCTCACCGATGCCGCCACCAGCTACGTGACCGGCGTGGCCAAGCACCAGGGACGGCTCATCATCCTGGTGGACCTGAAGCGGATTTTGCAAAGCGGCGAGTTGCGCCTGCCCGCGGCCACGGGCGCGTGAATAGACAATTATGGCGAGCGCTTCCATCCCGTTGTCCGAACCCGAGTTAAAGCTGCTGCAGACCCTGGTCTACCAGGAATGCGGCATGTTCTTCGACGAGCGCCGCGCCCATTTTCTCCAGGACCGCCTGCAGCGCCGGCTGCGCGCCTGCCGCCTGGAGTCGTTCTACAGCTATTACCGGCTGCTGACCAGCCGCGAGGGACGCACCGAACTGGCGGCGCTGCTGGAAAACCTGACCATCAACGAGACCAGCTTCTTCCGCAACAAGCCACAACTCGACCTGTTTCACAAGGTCACGATGGAAGAGCTGCTGCGCAAGAAACATTCCGAGCGCGACTTTTCCTTCCGTATCTGGAGCGCGGGCTGCTCCACTGGCCAGGAGCCGTTCACCATCGTCATGCTGTTGTGCGACGCGCTGGCGTACTACACGCTACGCAACGCGCCCCCGTCCGGACTTGATCTTCCCTCGCCCAAGCCGCTGGTTCCGCACCCCTGGAAGGTGGAAATCCTGGCGTCGGACATCAGCTATTCCGCCCTGCGAACGGCGCAGGAAGGCCGCTACAGCGAGCAGCAGATGGAGCCGGTGGATTTCATGTACCGCCTGCGCTACTTCGACAAGATCGGCGCGCACTACACGGTCAAGAACCCGGTGAAACAAGTGGTGAAATTCGATTTTCACAACCTCAAGACCGAATTCCTGCCACAGGGCATGGACATTATTTTCTGCCGCAACGTGATGATCTATTTCGACGAGCCGGAGCAGAAACGGCTGGTGGAAAAGCTTTACCGCTGCCTGCGTCCCGGCGGGTATCTGTTCGTGGGCCACGCGGAAACGCTGTTTGGGCTGAGCGACAAGTTCCGCATGATCCACCAGAACAACGGGACCGCGTACCAGCGCAACGAGGTGCAAGCGTGAGCTCTCCTTCCGACGAACGCTCGACCGAGATGCGGGACTTGTTCTTCCAGAGCGCCCAGGAGCTGTTGCAGGCGCTCAACGAGCAGGGCCTCGCCCTGGAACAGGATGCAGCCAACGTCGAGGCGGTGCGCGAAATCCGTCGCGTGGTGCACACCTTGAAGGGCGATTCGGCCGCCTGCGGTTTCCGCGAACTCAGCGACCTGGCGCACGAATTGGAAGATGTTTTGTCGCCCGAAATCGCCGCCTCCAACGCCACATCGTTGCCGGAAATCGTGCTCAGTGCCGCCGACATGTTCGACGCCATGTGTGCCGCCTACCGCGCCCGGCTGGAGCCGCCGAACGGCGATCCGCTGCGCGCCATGATCTGGCGCATGGCCCAGCAGCCATCCGCGCCCAAACTCCTGGGAAAGATGAAGCCCAATTTCGCCTGGAGCGAGTATGAGCAACTCGCCATGGCGGAAGCGGCGGGCCGCGGGCTGCACGTTTACGAAATCGCCGTCGCCATCGAGGCCGGGTGTCCCCTGCGCGCCGCCGGCATCGCGCTGTTGAAAAAAGTTCTGCAGGAAGCGGGAACCCTGCTGGCCAGCTCGCCCGATGAACCGCAATGGGCTGACGCCGGCCACGTCGAATTCGCCATCGCCAGCGATCGCGATCAGCAGTGGCTGAGCAACAAGTGCCGCGTTCCGGGCGTGGTGGCGCAAGTTGCGGTCGAAAAGTTTGCACCAGCGCTGGAACTCACCCATGAGGACGCCGCCGCGGCAACCACTGCGGCCGCGCCCTCTGCGGTGGGCTCAACCCAGGCCGCTGCGGCGCCGCCCAACAACCACGGCGCTCCCGACGCCGCCGTAAACCGCATCGCCGCCTACGCGGAAAACACGCTGCGCGTGGATGCCGAGCGCATTGACAACCTGCTCAACCTGGTAGGCGAGTTGGTGATCGGTAAATCCATGCTGCACCAGCTGCTGCACGAATTCACGTCGAGGTCGCCGAAAGATCCGCTGCGCGCCAAGTTCGCCGATGCCCTGGCCTTCCAGTCGCAGGTGCTGAACGCGCTGCAGCGCTCGGCGATGAAAATCCGCATGGTGCCGGTTGACCAACTGTTCCGCCGCTTCCCGCGCCTGGTGCGCGATGTCGCGAAGCTCTGCGGAAAGGACGTCACTCTCGAGGTGAGCGGCCAGGAAACCGATCTTGATAAGGGCCTGCTCGACGCGCTTGCTGAACCGCTGGTTCACCTGATCCGTAATGCCGTGGATCACGGGATCGAAACGCCGTCTGCGCGAAGCGCCGCCGGCAAACCTGACCAGGGCACAATCCGCCTGCATGCCTGCCATCAGGGCAACCAGGTGGTGATCGAGATCAGCGACGACGGTCACGGAATTGACCCCGCCGCCGTGCTGGCCAAGGCGGTGTCGCGCGGGCTGGCGACGCCCGAACAGGCGGCGCGGATGAGCGAAACCGACGCCCTGGAATTCATTTTCGAGCCCGGCTTCAGCACCGCCGAGCGCATCAGCGAAATCTCCGGACGCGGCGTCGGCATGGACGTGGTGAAAACCACCCTGCAGAAGCTGAAGGGCAACATCAGCATCGAGACGCATCCCGGCCGCGGCACTGCCTTCCAGTTGCGCCTGCCGCTGACGCTGGCCATTATCCGCGCCATGCTCTTCCGCGTTGCCGAGCGCCTGTATGCCATCCCGCTCGAGTCGGTGCTGGAGATCGCACGCGCCAGCGAGGCCGACATTCACCGCGTGGACAGCCACGAAGTGCTGCAACTCCGCAACGAGGTGCTCACGCTGGTCCGCCTGAGCCGGCTGGCGCCCGCGGCGACCGGCCATGGAGACGGGCGCGTCTTCGTCATCGTGATCGGCAGCGGCGAGCGCAAGTTCGGACTGGTGGTGGACAAGCTGGTGGGCGAGGAAGAACTGGTGATCAAGCCGCTGGACGAGACCATCGTCGCCAGCGAACTGGTCAGCGGCGCCTCCATTCTCGGCGACGGGACGGTGGTGCTGATCCTCAACGTCGGCGAAATCTTGCGCAAGTTCGCGCGCGCGCGCTTCAATCCCGCTTCGATTCCCGCTGTCGGCAACGGACGGTCCATGGAGGCTAGGGCGTGAGCCATCCCATCCGAGTGCTGGTGGTCGACGATTCCGCCCTGATGCGGAAGCTCATCCCGAAGATGCTGGGGCGGGACAGCTCCATCCAGGTGGTCGACACCGCCATGGACGGCTCGTTCGCGCTGGCAAAGATGGAAGAACTGAAACCGGACGTCATTACCCTCGACCTGGAAATGCCGCGCATGGATGGCACTGCGACCTTGCGCGAGATCACGCGCAAACACCGCATTCCCGTGATTGTGGTCAGCGCACACACCACTGCGGGCGCGGCCGCGACCTTCAAAGCCCTGGCTTTGGGCGCCCTCGATTTCATCGCCAAGCCGGCCGACGCCGCTTCGGCGCACATGGACGAGATCGCCGCCGAGCTGATTTCGAAGATCAAGGCCGCCGCCAACGGCAAAGTCGGCGCCGTGCCCGCGATGACGCACCTGCCGCAGACCGCCAAGCAGCCGCGGCCTCACACCGCGCCGACCAGGATCGTTGCGATTGGAATTTCGACCGGGGGACCGAACACTTTGCAGTACGTCCTGGCGCAGCTCCCGGCTGATTTCCCCGGCGCAATTCTCGTCGTGCAGCACATGCCCGAGGGCTTCACCGAGATGTTTGCCCGGCGGCTGAACGACACCTGTGCGATCGCGGTGAAGGAAGCACGCTCGGGCGACCTGCTGGTCGCGGGCCGGGCGCTGATCTGCCCCGGCAACCGGCACATGCGCGTGCGACGGATGCCGCTCGGGCCGGTCGCGGTTTTGTCGGATGAAGATCGCGTGAACGGTCACCGCCCGTCGGTGGACGTGCTGTTCCGCTCCGTCGCGCAGGAATTCGGTTCCACGTCGATTGCCGTGATCATGACCGGAATGGGCGACGACGGCGCCGACGCCATGGGTGCAGTCAAGGAGGCCGGCGGGTTGACGATCGCGCAAAACGCGGAGTCGTGCGTCGTGTTTGGCATGCCGAAAGCCGCCATCGAGCGCGGCCATGCTGCCCGCGTGCTCTCGCTCGATGCGCTGGCGAATACGATACAGGCGCAATGCGGCGTGCTGCATGCGGCGCCGGCGAGGAACATCGTGCCGCAGCCGGCGTTGTGAGGAATAGTCGGAAGTCAGAAGCAGGAAGCCAGAAGTAAGAAGGACGAAGTGAGAAGTAAGAGGTAAGAAGCAAGCGGTGACAAGACTTACAAGGAAGAGGCTGAAATTCGGAAGGCAGGACGACCGGCGTTACTTCTGACTTCATACTTCTTACTTGTTGTGAGGTGGGTCATGGAACAATTCGCGGCGCTGCTGCGCACCAAGGACAAGCAGCCGATCCGTTACCTGGTGGTGGACGATTCCATCTTTGCGCGCAAGAACCTGGCGCGCATGGTGGAGTCTTTCGGCGGACGCGTGGCGGGCGAAGCCGGCGACGGCTGCACCGCCATTACCGAATACTCCCGCACCCTGCCCGATGTCGTGCTGATGGACATCATCATGCCGCAGATGGAAGGCATCGAGGCGGCGGAGAAGATTCTCCGCTTGCACCCGCAGGCGCGCGTGGTCATGGTGTCGTCGGTCGGCTACCAGGAAAACATCATCGCCGCGCTGCAGAAGGGCGCGCGCCATTTCGTGCAGAAGCCGGTCAAGCCCGAAATCCTCTACGACGTGGTCAAGTACGTGATGGGCGAAGACGCCACCACCGCAGTGGAAGCGGCGGCAGGAGCGGCGCGATGAAACTCGAACTGATCCAGCCGTTCATCAACGCCGCCGACGCGGTGCTGGCGCAGAACCTGGCGTGCAGCACGCGCGTTTCCAATGTCACCATGGAACCGGAGGTTTATCGCACGCACGGTCTGGCCGCGATCGTGACCATGAAGGGGGACATCGAGGGGCGAATCGTATTCGATCTCGACCGCAGGATTGCCGTCCGCGTTGCCTCGGCGATGGCCGGCGGCGAACTGTCGGATTCCGACGGCTTCGTCAATGAAACCATCTGCGAGTTGGCGAACCAGGTGATCGGCAACGCCATCACCAGCCTCAACGATCAGGGCTTCCACTTCCGCATTCAGCCGCCCGAGATCCACACCGCCGAACACGGTCTCGGCAGCAGCGAAGATACCGAGGCGCTGGTCATGTGCTTCGATACGCCGAGCGGCAGCGTGTTCATGAACATCGCGCTGCGCTTCCCGAAGTTCATCGCGTAAGAAAGAAGGCCACGGATTTCCGCGGATCGGCACGGATAAAATAAAATCCGTGTGCATCCGTGCAAGCCTGTGGCCCGTTTTTCCTCTGCGATCCTCTGCATACTCCGTGGTTAAGAAGCGTTCACGAGCGCGCCACCTCTTCGCGCGCGATCTTTTCCGCCTCCGTCTTCAGCGCTTCCAGCCAATCCTTGTGCATCGCCACCAGCGATTGCTTCATGCCGCTTCCGAACAGCGCCGCCACCAATCCCGATATGTCTTCCCAGGTCTTGATCAGAGTGGTGCCATCGGGCTGCGCCTCGAAGCTGAACCAGTGCTCGCCGGTAAAGCCGGTCGTCTTACCCACCCAACCGATCCGGTTCGGCGGAACCGCTTCGATGATGGTGGGACGGAAAGAAATTCTTCGCGGATACACCAGGTCCATCAGGAACTGGCTTCCCTTTTCCCACGGCTTTCCGCTCAGCCATTTTGCCCGCCCGACCACGCGGTTCCACCACGGCCACTCTTCCAGCTTGTGGAATTTCTGCCACACGTGTTCCGGCTTGCACTTCGCCGTAACGGAGTATTCCAGCCTCGTCGCCATCCTCACCCTCAGGTTTCATTTCACCACCGAGACACTGAGCCACGGAGCATCAATTGCAAAATTCCTCCGTGTCTCTGTGCCTTCGTGGTGAATTAGATCTTCACTTCGCGCAGACTGCGCGCACGGCTTCCAGCGCCTGTTCGCAGCCGGCACGATCAACGTCCATGTGCGTTACGAATCGCACCAGTTCCTTGTTCACCGTGCCGCAGAGGACGTTTCTTTCACCGAGCTTGCGCGCGAAATCGGCGGACGCCATCCTGGTTCCGCTGATGTCGCAGATCAGGATGTTGGTTGCCACCTTGGCCGCATCAATCTTGATGCCGGGCACGCGCGCCAACCCCTGCGCCAGAAGTTTTGCATTTTCGTGGTCAACGTGCAGCCGCTTGGGCATCTGCTCCAGTGCGATCAGTCCTGCGGCGGCGAGCACGCCCGCCTGCCGCATGCCGCCGCCGAGCGATTTGCGATAGACCCGCGCCTGCGTGATGAACTGCTTGCTTCCCACCAGCAGCGACCCCACGGGCGCGCCCAGCCCTTTCGACAGGCAGAACATGACGGAATCGAATTTGCGCGTGATCTCCGCCACCGGCTTGCCCAGCGTTACCGACGCATTGAAAACGCGCGCCCCGTCCAAGTGGACCGGCAACCCGGCGGCGTGCGCTCCGTCGCAAATTTCGTCCGCGACATCTTCCGGGTACACGGTGCCCCCGGCCATGTTGTGCGTGTTCTCCAGCGACACCAGTCCGGTCTGCGCGTAGTAATAAGTCTTGGGCGAAATCTTGCGCTCCACCTGCGCCCAGCGCAGGATGCCGTCCTCGCCGTGGATCGGGCGGGCCAGACAGCCGGAAAAGTGCGCCATCATCGCCATCTCGTAGTTGAAGACGTGGCAGCGCTCCTCGCAAATAATTTCCTGGCCGGGCCGGGTGTGGATCTTGATCGAGACCTGGTTGCCCATGGTGCCGCTAGGGACAAAAATCGCTGCCTCGCGCCCGAATATTTTCGCCGCGCGCTGCTCCAGGCGGTTGATGGTCGGGTCCTCGCCGTACACATCGTCACCGACCTCCGCCTCCGCCATGGCGCGCCTCATCTCCGGCGTGGGCTTGGTGACGGTGTCGCTGCGCAGGTCAACCGTGGTGACGCGCGTGCGCTGTTCGGTGTCCTGCGCCGTTCCTCTGGACGCAACCCTGCTCATACAAGTTCTCGCTGTTTGGACCTGCAAGAAGTAATCGGTCAGTGTAATGAATTTGCAGCTGTTCGTGCAAAAAAGGCGGTCATTACCGCCGAAAGGCCGATTGACCGATAGACCGATCGACTATAAACCTCTGAAACACCTCATTCGACAGCAAGCGCCCGCGCGACGTTAGCCGCGTAGCACCATCGCAGATCTCAACCAAGCCCAACTCGCGCAACTCCGCGATCTGCTCGCGAAAAACCGTTGCCGCCTCCAGCCCATAGCGCTCCGCCAACTCGCGCGCCTGCAGACCGCGATTTAACCGCAGCCCGAGGAAATACGCCTCCTCCAGCGCCGCCGGATATGTCACCGGGGTACGCTCGTGCGGCGTGCCGGCGAGGTACGCCTCCAGCGAATCCGGCGTGGCCAGCCGCACCGACTCCACTCCCATGCGCGCGTAGAAATTGGAATCCTCCGATTCGCGCGCGCCGGCGAAATTCGGCGCGTGCTCCAGATAGTCGCTGAACTCACGCTCCATCGCGGCGCGCGCCTGCCGCGAATCCGCCGCCAGCATGGAATGCGCGTCCACCCCGAAGCCGAGATACGGTTGCCGCGTCCAGTACTTCAGGTTGTGGCGCGACGCGAACATCGGGAGATCGGGCGATCGGGTAATCGGGCGATCGGCGGCGCCGGAATGAGCGTCGCGGGCGAAATTAGAAATCTCGTATTGACAAATACCTGCCGCATTCAGCCGGTCGCATGCTTGCAGATAGTAGTCGGCGGTCGCGTCATCCTCGGGGACAAAGTGCGCGTGATACCGCGTGCCGCCGACAATCAGCTCCCGTCCCAGGCGCGAGTCCTCGTCCACCTCCAGCATGTACACGCTGACGTGCGGGATGCCGGAAGCAATCGTCTCCGCCAGGGAAAACTCCCAGCTCTCAGGTGTCTGGTGCGGCAATCCGGCAATCAGGTCAATGCTGATGTTGGTGATTCCGGCCGCGCGCAGCCGCGCCAGGTCATCGAGCACGATGGCGAGCGTGTGCAGCCGCCCCACGCTCGCCGCCTCCTCATCCACGAACGACTGCACGCCCAGGCTGACACGGTTCACGCCGCAGCGCCCGAGCGACTCCAACATCGGCAGCGTCAGCGTGCCGGGAGCACACTCCACCGTGATCTCGGCATCGTCACGCACTCGAAATTTCGCGCGCACCGCCGCAAAGATCCGCTCCAGCTCCGCCGCCTCGAGCACCGTGGGCGTGCCGCCGCCGAGGTAAATGGAATCCACCTCGGGCTCGAACTTCGCGCCCATCTCCGCCGCCAGCCGGTCCGACGACTCGATATCCGCCGACACCCGATCCACGTAGCGGGCAAAAACCGCGCGCGAGACGACACCCGAAGCGAAGTTGCAGAAGCTGCACTTGGTCCGGCAGAACGGGACCGAGATGTAAATGCCCAGCGCCATTCCTCCAATTATCCCAGATCAACTCGGTGACCGCGGAGGCGCGGAGACAATGACAAATCTGGTGATCACCCAATTGGGCTCACTTTTTCCATCCTGAGCCTCCCCCATCTCGTCTGATAACCTAGAGAGAGATGGCGGCCAATATCCACGAAGAAGAGGTCCTGGGAAAGGCCTATGACAGCCGGCTGATGAAGCGGCTGCTGGGCTACCTGAGCCCGTACAAATGGCAGGTGGCGCTTGCGCTGGCGGCCATCGTGCTGAAATCCGCCGCCGACGTGGTCGG
>DASWAR010000333.1:0-5893 GCA_036391015.1 Terriglobales bacterium | reverse complement strand
ACCAGTTGTGGCCTCGCCGCCGGCAGCGGTGGCATGCATTAGAACTGGCTTCAAGAATCATTCTCATGAGCTGAGGACGAAATCCCTCAGCGGCTAAAGCCGCCAAAATTGGGGCTTCTTACGGCGCGGCTCCCTCGGCTTCGCTCGGGACGGGTTCCGCCGCGCCCCTTCAAGGATGCAGCGACCAGCGACCAACGACCGCCACACCAACATTCAACTCTGCACCAGCCGCAGCACCGCGTCGGCGACAATGGCGAACGCCTTGCTACGCGGATCGATGACGTCAAGGTGGCTGGCCTGCGGAAGGGGAACGAACTCCACCTGCTCGCCGCGTTTCTTTTTGGCGGCGGAATAATCGCGGCTGATGGCGACGGGGACGACCTCGTCGGCGAGGCCGTGCACGATTACCTGGCGAGCGGTGGCGATGGTCAACTCCATCGGTGAGGCTTCGCGATAGTGTTCAGGCACCTGCTCGGGCGTGCCGCCGAGGTACTCGACGACGGCGTCGTTGCTGAGGTGAAGCTGCCAGGCGCGGCGCAGGTCGAGCACGCCGGCCAGCGATACACAGTTCTGGACCGACTTCTCGTGAGCGGCGAGGCAGAGCGCCAACTGGCCTCCGGCGGAATGGCCGAGAATGACGGCGGGCGCGGAACGAATCCCCAACCCGGCGGCGCTTTGCAGGAGATAGCGGTAGGCGCTGCGCACGTCCTCGAAGGTGCGCGGCCAGCTTGGAGTGGCCAGCGGTTCCGGAGACGGGGGTGAAACCGATCCGACGCGGCGGTATTCGAGGTTGGCGGTGTTGATGCCGCGGGCGGCCAAGGCAGCGCAGAACGGACTGGCGTGGGTCAGGTCGTAGCGGGCGCGCCAGTATCCACCGTGGATGTGGATGGCAAGCGGCGCCTGTGACTTGTCCCGGGCAAAATACAGGTCGGCGAATTGCTCCGGCTCGGGCCCGTAGCGCAGGCGCTGATCGGCGGCAGCGGGCGGGGCGGAGAGGATGTCGTCGCCGGGCATGGGATTAGTGTAGCGTTGAAATTCATTACACAACGGTGAAGCCTTTAGTCAGCGGCGGGCATCTACTGACGTGCGGGTGGGACCAGTTACCGAAGTACGCACTTCCTCCGGCACGGGCCTTGCCTTTCCACAGCGTGGGCAGGTAGTATCAGTATCGGCCTCCGAACGGTACCTCCAGTACCGCAGTCCGCGCGCAACGAAGTGCCATGCGCCAGGCGGACGAGAATGGTTTACGAATTCCTTTCGCATCCGGGATTTTAGATCCGGGGTAATTCGTGACCGAGTGGGCGTCTCCGACGGAGTGATTCAACTCAGCGTAAACAACCATCCCGCTCCCCGGCGGGATTGAAGAGAGCATCATGACTTTTGGACCGAAGCGTCCCTCCGGCCCCGGAGGGAAGGGAAGGCGCCGTCGCGGCCGTCGCGGGCCTGGCGGAGGACGTCCTGGTGGACACCAGGGCGGCAAAGGCCAACAAAGGCAGAACAACAATCCGGGCGGAGTTTTCACCCATCCCATGGACCACAGCTACCGCGCTACGCTGCAAGGCAACAATGCGCAGCGCGGCACCGGCACCCAGTACCTGCAACCGGATCCGGAACCGCTGCCGCAGCAGCACGAGAATGCCGCTCCGCGCATCTTTGCCTTCATTGACGACCTTTTTTTCCTGGCGAAAATCCAGGAGACCTCGCGCAAGCTCAACGTCAAGGTGGAGTTCGTCAAGACGGAGAAAGACATCCTGGAGCGGATTGCGCAGAATGGGAACGGCAAGCCGTCGCTGATCATCTTCGACCTCAACAACCTGGGCGCCAAGCCGCTGGCCACCATTCCGCGGCTCAAGAAGGAATTGAAGAAGGGAACCACCATTATCGGGTTCCTTTCGCACGTGCAGGGCGACCTGAAGGTGAAGGCGATGGAAGCGGGATGCGACATGGTGATCCCGCGCTCCGCATTTTCGCAGAACCTGCCTTCGCTGCTGCGCCGCCACGGGGCGCCGGACGAACTGGACGAATTGGCCGGTCAATAATCGCGCGACCGCGGTCCGGGGGTTGGGTTCGCCGGTGCGCGATCGGCGACCATGCTGTCCCGGCAGGCGCGAGTAGAATACCCGGCAATGCCCACCACGCATCCGAGTGCAGCCGAAGTCCTGCGGCGCGTGCCGCTGTTTGCCGACCTTTCCGAAACCGAAATCAAGTTTCTGGCCGAGCGCGCCGTCCCGCGCCGCTACGCTCCCGGTGAGCTGGTGTTCGCCGAGGGCGACGCCTGCCCGGGGCTGTTTGTGATCGAGAGCGGTAACGTCCGCTTGTTCAAGTCTTCCACCGGCGGCCGCGAGCAGGTGCTGGCCATCGAAAAGGCGGGTAACTCCATCGCCGAACTGCCGGTGTTCGACGGCGGCAAATATCCTGCCAGCGCCGCGGCCGTGGAAGACGCGCAGTTGCTGTTCGTCAGCAAGCAGGATTTCCATGCGCTCTGCCTGGTCCATCCCAAGGTCGCACTGAAAGTGTTGCGCGTGGTCGGCAACCGCCTACGGAGGCTGGTCGGCATCATTGAAGAACTGTCTTTTACCACCGTCCGTTCGCGCCTGATCTCGCTGCTGGTGCGCCTGGCGCGCGAACAGGCCCGGGGCGTGAGCACGGGTGTGCAGGTCACGTTGCCGGCCACCAACCAGGAACTGGCAGCGCACATCGGCACGGTTCGGGAACTGGTGTCGCGCAACATCAGCCGCCTGCAGGCGGAGGGACTCATCAAGGTGGACGGCCGCACGGTGACCATCCCCAAGCTGGCCGCGCTCCAGGAGCAGCTCGAAAGCAGCGAGTAGCTGCCAGACTCCATCACCCGTGACAAAAGTCATCGGCCTCGGCGCCGTGCCCGGCTATTCTCAGGATTGAAGTCACACAGGATCGGAGAAGAGCATGAGCGTTGATACGGCAAAGACGGTGCGCGAGCTGGCCATTGAATTCCCGCAGGCCACGCGCGTTTTCGAGAAACTCGGAATTGATTACTGCTGCGGCGGCGGCAAGTCGCTGGAAGAGGCCTGCGCCGCGCGCAACCTGGGTGTCGGCGATGTAATGGCCGCGCTGGAATCGCAAGTGGAAAACACGGCGCCTGCGGCCGACTGGCAGAAGGGTTCGATGGCGGAGATGATCGGGCACATCGTCACCAAGCACCATGCTTACGTAAAGGCGGAGACGCCGCGCCTGGAGCAGCTCCTGGCTAAAGTCTGCTCGGTGCACGGACAGAATCATCCTGAGCTGAACGTCATCCGCGAGACCTTCGCCGGCCTGGGGCAGGAACTCTCGATGCACCTGATGAAGGAAGAGAACATCCTGTTCCCGTACATCATCGAAATGGAGAAATCCGCGGCCTCGCACCAAGCGGGGCGGCGGCCGGCATTCGGCACGGTGAAAAACCCGGTGCAGATGATGATGATGGAACACGACTCGGCGGGCAGCGCGTTGCGCTCGATTCGCGAAGCCAGCAACGGCTTTACCGCGCCGGAGGATGCGTGCATCAGCTATTGCACGCTCTACAGCGCGTTGCGGGAATTCGAAGCCGACCTGCACCAGCACATCCACCTGGAGAACAACATCCTGTTCCCGCGGGCGATTGCCACGGAGGCCGGCGGCTGAACTTCGAGGTGACCAAGGGCGCCGCCGGCAGGCTGCGCCCTAATCTCTCGCCCACAACCGAGTGCGGATGCTACTCTGTCCCCGAGAAATTTTATGGCCGAGGACCTGGTAGTGGTACGCGAATGGGATGCCGACCAGTTTCATGCCCGCGTCATGGAACTGGAGAAGCAGGGCTACGTCGCGCGCCGCGAAACCTACCGCATCGCCGCCGAGATGAACCCGGAAACCGGGTGGATCTCGCACGTGCACTCCATCGAGCTCGCCAAGCCTGATCCGAAATAACCCTGAAGCCCGAAGCCTGCACTATTGCGCCAATGCCGCCTGCACCGTCTCCGACGGCTGCTCTTTGCCGAATTCGCCCTCCCAGCGGGCGATGACCGCCGTCGCCAGGCAGTTGCCGATCACGTTGACCGAGGTGCGCGCCATGTCCATCAGCTCGTCAATCCCGAGGATGACGAAAATCGGCCATTCCGGCAGGTGAAACGATGCCGCCGTGCCCAGCAGGATCACCAGCGACGCGCGCGGCACACCGGCGACTCCTTTGCTGGTCAGCATCAAAGTGAACACCATCACCAGTTGCTGCACGAAGGTGAGGTGGATTCCCGCCGCCTGCGCCACGAACACCGAAGCGAGCGAGAGATAAAGCGTGCTGCCGTCGAGGTTGAAGCTGTAGCCGGTGGGGATGACGAAGGCCACGATCTGGCGCGGGACGCCGAGCGCCTCCATGGCTTCCATGGCGCGCGGCAGCGCCGCCTCCGATGACGTGGTAGCGAACGCGATGGAAGCCGGTTCGGCGATTGCTTTGATAAACCGGCGCAGCGGAATGCGCGCCAGCAGCGCGATCGGCAGTAGCACCCCGACAAGGAAGATGGTCAACGCGACGTAAAGGGTGGCCAGCAGCTTGAACAGGTTCACCAGGATGCCCAGCCCCATGTGGCCGACGGTGTTGGCGATGGCCGCCCCCACGCCGATGGGCGCAAACAGCATGACGATGTTGGTGAACTTGAACATCGTCTCCGACAAGCTTTCGCAGAAGGTCAGCATCGGGCGGCGCCGCTGTTCGTTGAGCAGCGCCAATGCGATGCCAAAGATGATGCTGAACACCACGATCTGCAGCACCTGGCCTTCGGCGATGGATTTCGCGATGTTTTCCGGAAAGGCGTGCAGGATGATGTCGGTGGCGGACTGCTTTGCCGCGGGCGGTAATTCGGCGTGCAGCGCGGGCGGTGCGTTCACGCCCACTCCGGCCTTGCTCAGGTTGATGGCGCCCAGTCCGATGAAGAGCGCGATCGTGGTCACGACTTCGAAATAGATGAGCGCCTTGATTCCCATGCGCCCCACCTGCTTGAGGTCGTGATGTCCGGCAATGCCCACCACCAGCGTGGCGAACAGCAGCGGCGCAATGATGGTCTTGATCATGCGCAGGAAAATCAGGCTTAGGATCCTCAGATTCACTGCGATGTGAGGGAAGTCATGCCCGATTTCGGCGCCCACCACCATGCTGACCAGAATCCAGGTGGTGAGGGAGCGCCTGGCGATGGCATAAACGATGAGCGCGAGAATGGCGGCCCAGCGCACCACGGCGGCGGCGTTGGCAGGCGCGTGGAAGAAGCCATAGCGCTCGCCGAGAAAAAATACGGCGGCAAGGAAGAACAGCGCGAGCGCAATAATAAGAGAGCGGGACTTCATGGATAAGGGAATCTGCAAACTGAAACTGAAACTGAAACTGAAACTTGAAACTGCTTCATCGCAACGCGTCTTCCAGCGCCGCGCTGGCGTCCGTCTTCTCGTCGCGGTACTTGATGATCACCGGCGCGTAGACCGACAATCCCCACTCGATCGCCTTGCCGCGGTTCAATGAGCGCGAGCCCGGGACGACGACGGCATTTTCCGGCACCACCAGCGGCTGATCGCCGGAGGCGCGATAGACCTCGCCGCGCACCACGTCGTACAGCGGCGTCGAGCGTGTCAGGATGGTGCCGGCGCCCAGTACGGCGCGCCGCAGCACCTGCGTGCCTTCGTACACGCCGCAATTGCCGCCCACGAGCACGTCGTCCTCGATGATCACCGGCGCGGCATTCACCGGTTCGAGCACGCCGCCGATCTGCGCCGCCGCGCTCAGGTGGACGCGCTTGCCGACCTGGGCGCACGATCCCACCAGCGCGTGAGAATCCACCAGCGAGCCTTCGTCCACGTAGGCACCGGCGTTGATGTACATCGGCGGCATGCAGATCACGCCCGGCGCGACATA
>DASWAR010000332.1:0-11507 GCA_036391015.1 Terriglobales bacterium | reverse complement strand
CTCGATTGCGCTAAATGACACGGTTGCACAGACATACACGGAAAGGAACATTTAAGACACAATCAAGGTGCCGTCTATTGTCGCAGCCACTTGCCAGAGTAATGATGCACGTGGGCCTGACCCTCAATTTGTACATGTTGGAGGTGTCCCCGTGTACTGCATCATTCGCGTCCTCGTCACTATGACAGTTGTTACGGCCCTTATTACCTTTTGCTCCTGCGGTGGTGACGTAGCGCCGACGCCGTCCCAAGTCGCAATGTCAGTCACACTTTCTCCACGTGCAGTCACTATGGACCAAGGTGCGACCCAGCAATTCACCGCGACGGTAGCCGGCAGCGCGAACACTGCTGTGGTCTGGTCGATCCAGGAAGGAAGCGCCGGCGGTAACATTGACGGACAAGGTATCTACACGGCGCCTGCGGTTGCTGGAGTGTTTCACGTCATTGCGACCAGCGCGGCGGACTCGACCAAGAAAGCTACTGCTGAAATTTCTGTCAACTGGGTGGCCATAGGCGTTTCGCCCACTTCGGGCGACATGGAGCCCGGCGCAACCCAGCAATTCACGGCCACCGTCACCGGCAGCGTCAATCATGCTGTCACCTGGAGCGTGCAGGAGGGCGCCGTCGGCGGCTCGATCACAACTGATGGTATGTACACCGCCCCTGCCTCCCCGGGCAGGTACCACGTTCTCGCCAAACAGGCATCCATCACAGCGTCCGCCACCCTCACCGTGGCCACCCTCGCGGTGCTGATTAGTCCTCGCGGCGCCGGACTCTTGCCCGGCAGCGCACGAACATTTACCGCGTCGGTAGCTGGATGCATGGACGATCGCGTGACTTGGGCGGTGCAAGAGGGCAGCGCCGGCGGCATCATTACCACCGAGGGTGTCTACACCGCGCCCGCCACCTTGGGCGAGTATCACGTCGTGGCGACCAGCGTGGCTCATTCCAGCGTTTCAGGCATTGCGACCGTTGTCGTGGCTAATTCAGGGTTCACCGATGCAGGAAATATGACCGTGGTGCGCTACGACCACACGGCCACGCTGCTGCCCAGTGGAGATGTCCTGCTAGCCGGCGGCGGCACGATCACTAAAGGTGATTACTCGGAAGCCGCAAGCGCCGAACTGTTTGATCACAGCACAGGCGGCTTCCGGCCGACGGGCGAAATGACAACAGCGCGGAGATGGCATACAGGCACGCTCCTCCCCAACGGCAAGGTACTGGTAGCCGGAGGTGGTGTCGATGGAGGTTTTGACTACTTTCCTGTCGACTCTGCGGAGCTGTACGATCCAGCCACGGGCCAGTTCGCGCCTGCAGGCAAAATGCAGTCGGCGCGGTTATCGCATACCGCGACCCTTCTGGCCGATGGGAAGGTACTGATTGCCGGCGGCTATAGGCCAGACGAGGTCCTCGCGACCGCCGAACTGTACGACCCCGCAACTGGCGCCTTCACGCCGACTGGGTCAATGAAGGCAGCACGGTTGGAGCACACGGCCACGCTGCTACCCGACCGTCGAGTGCTGGTGGCGGGAGGGTGGGGGTGGGGGGGGATGAGTAGTCCGGCCGAAATCTACGATCCCTCGACTGGAGTCTTTGTCGCCGCCGCCTCTTTCCAGCGCGATTTGCACTCAGCGACATTGCTGGACGACGGCCGCGTACTCATCGCTGGCGGTTATTGGCGAGAAGGCTCTGAGTATAAGTACTACGATGATGCCGTGACATTCAGTCCTGTCAGCGGCCAATTCAGTTTCGCCGCGAACATGAGTGACTACCGCATGTATCACACGGCGACGAAATTGCCGAACGGCCAAGTTCTGCTGGCCGGAGGTTTGGACACTGACTGGTCTGAAGTAGACACGGCGGACCTGTTTGACCCCGCCACTCCAACTTGCCTCATTACGGGAAGCATGGCCAAGCGTCGCAGCGAACACACGGCCACCCTGCTCCAGGACGGTAGAGTACTCGTCGCTGGAGGTGTAGGCGAGAAGTCGGCTGAGTTGTACACACAGCAACATTGACAGCCGTCAGTTGTCTATTTTGGTCAGGGCGTGCAATGCGGACAAGAAGCCGAAGAACTATCCCAGCAGGGCGAGCCGTCGATTCGCTCGCCTCACAACAACACGGACCAGGAACTGGACGGTGGCAACAAAACACACGACGATCGGCTCTGGCATAATTCCCTTGCACCTGCGTGCCGAAGATGACAACGAAGCAACCAAGGAATTCAGCACGATTTACCAGGCTGGTTTTGACGCTGGCTTCACCATGGGCCTCCAGGCTGGCCTGAACGAAGCTGGGAGACCTGCTGGAGGGCAGTCACCTGTGGTCAACAACAGCACGAGAGTGCCGGTCCGGCGCAGTGTGGAATCCCGACGATTCCTGCTCGGGCTGCCCTGCCGTACTTGCGGTGCGTACTACGGCAGCAATGAAAAGCGCTGCCCGGTCTGTAAGACCTAACAGTGAGCAGGCGATGGAGCGCACCCGGGTGGCCGCTAACTATTGATAACAGCACTTATCGTGAGTTATGCCCGAATCGGACGGGCTAGCCCCTCAGGCATGATGCCGGGGGATTGTGGGAGCATCAGCGCAGAACGCGATGGAATTCCTCGACCGCGCGCCGGGGATCCAGCAGCAAGTCGGAGATGACGGCGACCGCGTCAGCGCCGGAGTCGATCACCGAGCGCGCATTGCAGCGCGTGATGCCCCCGATCGCGACCAGCGGCTTGCAGGTAAGGGCTCGGGCGGCGCGGACACCATCGAGACCGACTACGGGATCGGGATTCGCCTTGCTGCTGGTGGCGAACACCGGACCGATGGCGAGATAGTCGGCGCCGGTCCGGTCGGCGCGCCGGAGCTGCTCGGGATTATGCGTGGAAACGCCCATCCAGAGCCTGTTTCCGACGATGCCGCGCACGGCTGCCGGCGGGAGATCGTCCTGGCCCACGTGGACGCCGTCGAAGCCGGCGGCGAGGCAGAGGTCGGCGCGGTCGTTCATGATTAGCCGCACGCGGTCGCCGGCGATACGGCGAAGCTGGCGCGCCTGGGAAAGCATCTGCCGCGGGGCGGCATTCTTGTTGCGGTATTGCATCAAGGTGACGCCTGCGGACAGTAGCTCTTCCGCGAATCGAAATAATGCACGCTCGTCCGGGAAACAGGACGCGTCAATGATCGGGTACAGGCGGGGAAGGTCGATGGCTGATGGTCGATGGTCGATGACCATGGGGATCAAGGGAAAGAATAACGCAGGGAGCGCGGAGGGGAGGAGAAAAGCAGGTCCCTCGACTCGGAAGTTCCCTCGGCTTCGCCTCGGGATTTCGGCAGCGGGCTCACCCCCTCTCTCCGTTCGGGGTCACGCCCGCTAGACGCCTCAACCTCGCTCGGGATGACACCTCTTATTTTTTTCAGCTCTGGTCCTTGGCCGGATTCAATAACCGCTCCATGAACTTGGTATCGGTGCGGCCGGCGCGGAAGTCAGGATGGGCGAGGATGCGGCGCTGCAAGGGAATCGAGGTGTGGATGCCCTCGATGATGAACATTTCCAGCGCGCGCGACATCCGCGAAATCGCCTCATCGCGGTCCTTGCCGCGCACGATCAACTTGGCAATCAGCGAATCATAGTAGGGCGGCACGACCGCTTCGGTGTACGCGGCGGTGTCAACCCGCACGCCGGTCCCGCCCGGCGAATGAAAGGTGGTGATCTTTCCCGCCGACGGCGTGAACTTCTCCGGATGCTCGGCATTGATGCGGCACTCAATGGCGTGGCCGCGAGTGACCACCGGGCCTTGCAAGACTTTCTCCAGCGGCTCCCCCATCGCCAGCCGGATCTGGCTTTTAACCAGGTCAACATCGGTGACCATTTCGGTGACCGGATGTTCCACCTGGATGCGGGTGTTCATTTCGATGAAGTACAGGCTGCCGTCCTCGTCCATGAGGAACTCGACCGTGCCGGCATTGACGTAGCCGATCGCGGCCAGCGTCTCGGACACTTTCTTCCCCATGCGGGCGCGCAGTTCGGAGGTGACCGCGACGGAAGGCGATTCCTCGAGCAGCTTCTGGTGGCGGCGCTGGATGGAGCACTCGCGCTCGCCGAGGGAAACCACGCTGCCATACTGATCGGCGAGGACCTGGAACTCGATGTGGCGCGGCTGTTCGAGGAACTTCTCCATGTAGAGGTCGCCATTGCCGAAGGCAGCCGCCGCTTCCGATTGCGCCGCCTGAAACAGGTTGGGAAGCTCTTGCTCGCTGCGGATGACCCTCATGCCGCGGCCGCCGCCGCCGCCCGACGCTTTCACGATCACGGGGAAACCCACCTGGCGCGCCCACTCGACCGCTTCCCCCGGCGACTGCACCACGCCTTCCGAGCCGGGCAGGATGGGCACGCCCGCCTGCTTCATGGCCTGCCGCGCCTTTTCCTTTTCCCCCATCAGGCGGGTGACCTCCGGCGGCGGCCCGATGAACTTGATGCCGCAGGTCTCGCAGACCTCGGCGAAGTTGGCGTTCTCGCTGAGCAGGCCGTAGCCGGGGTGGATGGCGTCCACGTTGGCAATCTCGGCAGCGCTGATGACCGAGGGAATGTTGAGGTAGCTTTCGCTCAGGCGCGGCGGACCGATGCAGATGGCTTCATCGGCGAAACGCACGTGCAACGAGTTGCGATCCGCGTCGCTGTAAATGGCGACGGTGCGGATGCCGAGTTCCTTGCAGGCGCAGATGACGCGGAGCGCGATCTCGCCGCGGTTGGCGATCAGAACTTTATTGAACACAGTTTCACTTGGTCTATAGGTCGGTCGGTCTATCGGTCAGTCGGCGGAAGGACGGGATGACAGACCGACAGACCGATGGACCGACAAACGGTCATTTCGTCCGGATCGTGAACAGCGGCTGCCCGTATTCCACCGGCTGCGCGTTGGTAACGAATGTCTTGACCAGTTCGCCGGCGTAGTCGGATTCGATCTCATTCATCAGCTTCATGGCTTCGATAATGCACAGCACCTGGCCGAGGGTAACTTTGTCGCCGACCTTGACGAAGGGCGGCGCCCCGGGCGATGGCGCCTGGTAAAACGTGCCCACGATGGGGGAGCGGATGATGTGCAGCCCGGCTTCCTCCTCGCTTTCGGCTGTCGCCGCCGGAGGAGCAGCGGTGGGCGAGGCCGGCGCGGAGTGCGCTGCCGGGACGGCAGGCGGCGTGGCCGCGGGGGCGGCATGCGCCGGCGGAACCGCGATATAGCGCGGCTCAGCCGAATCGGCGCCGCCGCGTTTGATGCGCACCTTGACGTCGCCACGCTCGAGTTCAAACTCGGCGATGTCCTTCTCGATGAGGAACTCGATGAGTTCCTTGAGTTCTTTTTGATTCATGGGGTGTCGAGTTATCAGGTTCCCGACTTCACAGCTCGATCAAATCTTTCGGTGCGGGCGTGAGCACTTCGCAACCACTGCCGGTGACCAGAAGCATGTCCTCGATGCGAACGCCGCCTCGTCCGCGAAGATAAACACCGGGCTCGACGGTGACCACCATGCCGGGGCGGAGCCGTTCCGCCTGGCCTCGGCCAAGTCGCGGCGGTTCATGGATCTCCAAGCCCACGCCGTGGCCAGTGGAATGCGTGAAATGCCGCGCCAAACCGGCGCGACGCAGCGCATTACGGGCGGCGCGGTCCACCTGGCCGCAGGCGACACCTGCGCGCACCGCGTCCACCGCCGCCTGCTGCGCCTCACGCACTGCGTTGTACATTCCGCGGTCGCCGGCAGAAATTTTGCCGACGTGCACAGTGCGAGTCATGTCCGAACAATAACCGTGGAGTATAACACCGAAGTCGAGGATGACGAATCCGCGAGGCGGAATGGGAGCGGCCGAGGCGACGCCGTGCGGCATGGCCGAGCGCGGCCCGGCGGCCACGATGGTCTCGAACGACATGGCTTCTGCCCCGGCGCGCCGCGCGGCATACTCCAATTCCGCCGCGACCTCGGATTCCGCGACGCCGGGTCGAATCGCCTGCAGCGCGGTGTCAAGCAGCCTGGCGCCGAGGTTGACCGCCTCCCGGATCAGCGCGATCTCGCCGGCGTCCTTGATCATCCGCAGCTCTTCCACGACCGGCCCGACGTCTCGCAGCCGAGCTTGGCCGCCGAGGGCTGGGCGGAATGCAGCCCGGGACGCGACGGTCATGTGCGCGGCTTCAATGCCCATGCACCGCAGCTTGCTCTTCTGCGCAAATTGCGCCGCCGCCAGCAGCGGCGATCCCCTGGCAATGACCACGCGCGCGCCGGCAACTTCCTCGCGCGCCTGCGCGGTGTAGCGCCCGTCGGTGAAAAATACCGGCCGACCCGGACCCAGCGACAGCACTCCCGCGCTGCCCGTAAACCCGCACAGGTAGCGGACGTTGGGAAGATGTGTAACCAGCAGCGCATCGAGGCGGAGCTTCTCGACTTGGGTTTGCATTGCGGACTGGCGACGCGCGTACTCCATCGAGAGCAGAGTAACAGAGTGGGCAGTGGTAGAGGCTCAAGGCGCAAGGCTGCAGACTTCAGGCTGCAGGCTTTGGATCTGGGATCTTAGGTTCTTGGGCTTCTGCCTTGTGTTTTGTGCCTTGAGCCTGCCGCCCAGAAAAGCGAAGCCCCCGAACCTGCCGGGGGCTTCTGGTTAGGTGATTGGTTGCCGACTATGTCTGGACGATCTTGGGAGTAATGAAGAAGATCAGCTCCTGCGTCGTGGTGGACACGCTGCGGTGCTTGAACAGGTTGCCGAGGATCGGAATGTCCCCGAGCAGCGGAACCTGGAACACCGAGATCGAGTTCTGAGTCTGGATGACTCCACCAATGACGACCGTGCCGCCGTCGGTCACCAGCACCTGCGTGGTGGCCTGCTGCGTCAGCAGCGTCGGGTTGCCGGAGACCTGGCGGCTGAAATCAGGCGAGGTGTTCTCCACGTCCACGTTCAGGAAGATGGTGTTCTCCACCGTAATCTGCGGCGTCACCTGCAAGCGCAGTTGGGCGTCCACGTACGTCGTGGTGGGGGGGCCGCCCAATTGCGCGGAGGTCACCACCGGGATCTTGACGCCCTGCTTGACGATCGCCCCGATGTTGTTCTGGGTCACCACGCGCGGCCGGGAGAGGACCTTCAACAGGCCGCGGCTTTCGGCCATGGTGAGGATCGCGTCCACGCGGTAGTTCGGGGTCGCATTGGAAAAGCTGATACCCGAGGTCGCTCCGACCGCTCCCAGGTTCGAGAACAGCGGAATGGCGTTGGCAGTGGTGAAATACGTCGGATTAGGTATAGCGACCAGCAGCGGGCTGGTACCGACCGCACCCGCACCGCCGACAGCCGTCGGGGTGTTGCCCCAGCCAAACCCAAGCTGCACGCCGATGTCACGCGCGAAATTGCGCGTGGCGGAGACGACCCGGGCTTCGATTTCGACTTCCTGGGTCTTGCGGTCCAGCTGTCCGAGCAGGCGTTGTATATCAGGAATCGTGCTCGGAATGTCGTTCATGATCAGGGCATTGGTGCGCGGATCGGCCATTACGTCGCCGCGCGCCGACAGGAACTTCTTTACGATCGGCATCACGTCGGCAGCGTGGGCATAGCTGAGGAAGTGCGTGACCTGGACCTTGTCCACGGCCAGGGCCAGCGCTTCCGCCTGCTTGCGGCGTGCCTCGGCCTCGTTGGTAAAGGTTTCGCGGGTTGCGATGCGCAGCACGTTGCCTTCGAGTCGGCGGTCGAGTCCGTTGTTCTGCAGAACGATGTCGAGCGCCTGGTCCCACGGCACGTCATCCAGCACCAGCGTCAGGCTGCCCTTGACGTTGGGGTCAAGCACGATATTGAGGCCGCTGATCTCGTGAATCAGGCGGAAAAAATCTTTCAGGTCAACATCCTTCAAATTTACCGAAATGGGCTCGCCGGTATAGCGCTGCCCGGCTGGGGCGGGCGCTTGCGCGGCGCGCTGCATCTGCTGCTGCTGTTGCAACGCCAGATTGGCGGCGGGCGCACTCAGCGCAGCGCTGGCAACGGGCAACAGGCCGGGATCGGAGTGCGTCGGCACGCCCTTCGCCATCACCTGCGCGGCGTTGGCGGCGCCTGCTTTCGGGTCCGGCTCAGGCTCGGCCGGCCGGGCTTCGAATTTCGATTCCACCGCCACGATGTCCGAAGCGACCTGCGGCTTCAGCGGTTCGGGCGTCTTCATGGCAGCCGGTACCACGGCGGCAGCCACCAACGGCTTCGGCATCTCCACCGCGGGCTGTGCGCCCGGCGCTGCGTCGGCTCGCTCGGCCCGCAGCTTGAGCACCAGTTTGTTTCCGGCGGGGACGATTTCGAAATCACGCGCGCCTACCAGGTCCACGACCACGCGGGTGACCGGCGGGTCCTGCTGGAAGCGTCCCACGCGCACCGACTTGATATCGGCGCCGTTGACCATGATCGGACGCGGATGGCCGGCGGGAACCGCGTTCGGCAAGTCCACCACGAGGCGGTCGGGGCTGGTGAGCTTCGTCAGCTTCGGGGTAATCAGACCGCTGGCGGAGATTTCCACCTGCATGCCGCCTTTTCCGCGCGCCACGGCAATGTTGCGCACCAGCACCGGATGCGAGGCAGGCGTGGCCTTGGCCGGCGCCGGCGTCTTCAAGGCGGCGGGAGCAAGCCTGGGCTGCGATGTCGCAGTGCCGTCGCCGGCCGCCACTTGCACCTGGAGCCCGCCCGCGATCTCCGAGACCTGCACCACCGAACCCGGATGCAAGGTAATCTCGACGCGAGTGACCTCGGCCCCGCGATTGCTGGAGTACCCGAGCACGCGGTAGGAAACGACGCCCGGCAGGTTCACCGCTTTGCTCGTCTCCTTTAGAGCCCCGGGAGCCACACCCGCGAGGTCGACCAGCAGCATGTTGTCCACTGGACGATACTCGGTGTGGGTGAACGCACCGCTCGCCTGGAGGACAATGGTGGACGTCTGCGCCTGGCCCGTCACATTGACGCTGGTCAGTTGCGGACCGGCGGCGACCGCCATCATGCTCAGAATGAGCAACAGGAAGAGAACACCCAGCAGTTGCTTCAGCCTCATCACGATTCTCCCCACGCGCAGGAAATGCCTGATGCGTGTGCGGCGCTCACGCCGCTTCAAGGTTAGCCCCCGCCGTTCGCCAGCGCCGCAACTGGCTGCGGCGTGAACCACGGCGGTTACTGCTCCCAGGGTTCGGCCGAACTGCGCGATTCCGAAACCGTTTCTTCGCCCGCGCTACACCACGGGCGCAACTACCTTCATCACAACGTCACGCGTGCTCTGCTTGCCCAAGCGGTCCATTACGTTCTCGCGGAAGACCACCGTGTCGCCGGTGATCTTGACCACGTAGCCGTTGAATACGGGATCGTTTTCCCGCAGGAAGTAGCTGATCCTGCGCAGCGAACTTTCGACAACGGCGATCATGCCGCCCTGCGACTTGACGATCCCGCGCAGCACGATGCTGTTGATCGCCAGGCACTTCTTGCCGGTGGTACAAGCGGGCCCGGTTGCGCCCAGCTCCCGGATCGGGCTGGTGAACGGATCGCGCTTGCCGGGCACTTTGGCGGTGGCGGTGGCTGGCGTCGCCGCCTTCTTAACCTTGGTCGCAGCCGGTTTGGCCTTTGTCTTGGCAGGGGCTATGGCGGCCTTTGGCGCCATGGGCGACGCAGCCGCGGGTTTCATCGGAGCAGCCGCGGGCCTGGCCGGAGCAGCCGCGGGCTTCGCCTTCGTCATGGCAGGCTTGGCGGCAGCCGGCTTGGAATCGGGCGCGACCTTCTGGCTCGGCGGCGCCGTTTGCGCCATGGCCATGCCGCTCGCCATTACCCACAACAGAGTAATCGTCCTAGCCTTCATGGCTTCCTCTACTTCTTCTTGGCCGGGGCCACTGCGGCCACCCCGGGCGTGATTTCACGGCTGAAGAAAGTGGTCGCAGTGCAGGTCACGGCCACCGTCTCGCTCGGCGCGTACTGGTACTGCTTCTTCACTCCGGATTCGCTGGCCTTGCGCAGGGAAGCCATCTTCAGGCCGGAGACGTTGATGATGCGGTCCAGGTGGGCTACGTATTCGAAGAAATGGAGCATCGAAAAGTACGAACCATCCAGTTCGATATCGAAGGGAACCTCGGTGAAAAATTCGCGCTGCGCGGTCGGCTTCGCCAGGTAGCGGCGCACCTCGATCCCGGCCCTGCGCGCCTCCGCCTGCAACATCTCCATGAATTGAGGCGCTTCCTTTTCGTCCGGAACGATGCGCTTCATCTGCTCCAGCTGGTCCTTGACACTAGCCAGCTTCCGCTCCATGTCGGCCTTCTTGTCGGCATACGGACGCAGGGCCGCGTTCTCATCCTGCTTGGCCTTGAGCTGGGCGCGAATAGCGCGGTTGCTATTGTCCATGTCTTTGTAGACGAACCAATACGCCACACCGCTGAGGACCACGGCCAGGCCCAAGACGATGGCCACCTGAACGCTCGACGATAACTCCGAAAATTTCGTCATATCCGCCGCCCTAACTCTTCTGTTGAGGTTGCTTTTCGCAGACCAGGGTGAAGGTGAACGCGGTCACATCCTTGACCACGTCATCCTGGAATGACTCCTTGATCTCGACGTTCTTAAAGTAGCCGGTCGCCTTCAGGTTCTTCATCAACTGCGCCACCGCGTCCACGCTCAGGGCCACGCCGTCGAGGTTGATACTGGTCCCGTCGTCTTTCATGCTGTTGAGCCACACGGCGTCGGTCTTGTTGACGGTGTCGCTGATCGTGGTCAGCAGGGTGGCGGGACCGGACTGGTTGGCCTGGAGCTGGTGAATGACGTTGACCCGGCGCTCGTAAATGTCCTTCTGGCGCTCCAGCTCGATGTACTTGGCCTTGATGTCGGCGAGACGCTGGTTCTCGCGCCTCGCCTCTTCCATCTTCACCTTGAGGCTGGCGGAGTCGCGCTGCAGCATCGAGTAGTAGTAATAATTTCCACCAGCGGCAATCGCCACGATGACTAGCAGCACCACCAGCATGTTGGGGCCGCCGCCTTCCACGCCGGCGGTGGAGACAGCAGCGTGCTTGCCCTTCTTCGGATGGGAGACGCCCAGCAGATTTATGCGGATCATAGGTCGTCAAAACTCCTCAGGGCCAAGCCCACGGCAACCGCGAGTTGTCCCGCATTCTGACCGATCAACTCGGCGGCGGGCGTGCCCTCCGCGTAGTTGATGCGGGCGAACGGATTGAGGACCTCCACCGGGAGCGAAAATTCCTGGCGGAGCGCCTCCATCAGCCCCGTCACCTTGGAAGAACCGCCGGCCAGGTAAATACGCTCGATATGCTCGCCGGCGGCGGTGGCGCGGAAGAAATCAAATGTTTTCTGGATTTCCAGCACAATGATCTCGGTCACCTGCTGGAGGATGGGAAGCTTGGCGTCTTCGCTGACCGTGCCCACCTTGTGCCCCAGCTTGAGCGACTCGGCATCATCGAAGCTGAGGTCGAGCTCTTTTTGCAGCGAATCCGTGTATTGGTGGCCGCCGACGCTGACGTCGCGGGTGAACAGCG
>DASWAR010000331.1:0-2604 GCA_036391015.1 Terriglobales bacterium | reverse complement strand
AGCATCGGCTTTGACAAAGGGGCAGGTCCCTTCCGCACGATTGGGAGCCGAATTCCTTGAGGACTCTGAGGCTGGAATTTCCTTGCAGGGATTGGAGGCGCGGGTGGGAATCGAACCCACGCATAAAGGTTTTGCAGACCTCTCCCTTACCACTTGGGTACCGCGCCGCCTTTTTCCATGATACCGCGCTCCCCTCGACCCGCAGCTTAAAGAACGGGCGGGAGCCCGCTGCCGAAATCCCGAGCGCAGAGCGGGGGGACCTTTCTTGGGAACGGGCGAGGGACCCGCGTTGACCCGGTTTTCTGCGGTTCGCTATAATCGAGGAGCTGAGCGGGAGTAACTCAGCGGTAGAGTGCGACCTTGCCAAGGTCGAAGTCGCGGGTTCAAATCCCGTCTCCCGCTCCAGTTTTCTGCCGACCCTCGCTGCTGGCGAGGGTTTTGCGCATGCAGCACCCCGCCGTATGCGCAGGATCTGCGATTGCAGGTTCAGGGGCGCGGTAGCCAAGTGGTAAGGCCGAGGTCTGCAAAACCTCCATCGCCGGTTCGATTCCGGCCCGCGCCTCCAGTTTCCACCCTTCATTCCATACGCAGTCCCCCGGCACCAGGTCAAGACTCCCCATGTACTCGCGTTACTGACAAACTGAAAAACTGACGTAGTGACCTACCAAAAAACCTGCCATACTGACTCACCCGAGAACCGAAAACCCAAAACCAATGACCTTCACTTTCCTCGACTGGGCCGCCATCCTCGCCTATCTCGGCATCACCCTCGCGCTCGGACTCTACTTCCGCAGCCGCTCCGGCAAGACCGTGGACGACTACTTCGTCTCCGGGCGCAACGTGAACTGGTGGCTTGCCGGCACTTCCATGGTCGCCACCACCTTCGCCGCCGACACCCCGCTGGTGGTCACCGGGCTGGTCTACCGCCAGGGCATCAGCGGCAACTGGCTGTGGTGGAGCTTTCTGCTCTCCGGGATGATGACCGTCTTCCTCTTCGCCCGGCTGTGGCGGCGTTCCGGCCTGCTCACCGACGTGCAATTCGCCGAGATTCGTTACAGCGGGCGTCCCGCCGCCTTTCTCCGCGGATTTCGCGCGCTCTATCTCGGCCTGCTGATGAACTGCATCATCCTCGGCTGGGTCACCAAGGCGATGACCTCCATCGTCAGCGTCACCCTGGGCGGCACGCCCATGCTGAACTCGGTGAGCCGCGTGCTCACGCCCTTCGGCGCCCTCTGGTCCGGACCTGACGGCGCCGCGCTCGCCATTTGCGTGCTCTTCCTGATTCCGTTTACCGGACTGTACGTCGCACTCGGCGGACTTTGGGGCGTGCTCTGGACCGACCTATTCCAGTTTGTCCTCAAGATGACCATCGTCATCGCGGTGGCGTATTACGCCGTGCATGCCATCGGCGGCATGGATGTGATGCTCGCCCGCCTGCGCGCCATGCAGGCGTCCACACCGAATTCCGATAATCCCACCGCTCTGTTTCCCGATTTTTCGCGCGGCCTGACCGCCGAAGTCATCTGGACGTACCCGGTCATCACTTTCCTGGTGAACATTGCGCTGCAGTGGTGGGCGTTCTGGTATCCGGGCGCCGAGCCCGGCGGCGGCGGTTACATCGCGCAGCGCATCTTCAGCGCCAAGGACGAGCGCCACGGCCTGCTCTCCGTCCTCTGGTTCAACGTCGCGCATTACGCCGTGCGCCCGTGGCCGTGGATCGTCACCGGCCTGGCGGTGGTCGTTCTGTATCCCGGACTCGCCGAACCCGAGAAGGGTTACATGATGGTGCTCAACCAGCACCTGCCGCACGCCCTCCGCGGCATCGCCATCGCCGGATTCCTGGCGGCGTTCATGTCAACCGTGGCCACGCAGCTCAACTGGGGAGCTTCGTATCTGGTCGCCGATTTCTACCGCCGCTTTATCAAGAAGAACGCTTCCGAGCGTCACTACGTCGTCGCCTCCCGCCTCGCCACTGTGCTGTTGGTGATCGCCTCGGCGTGGGTATCGGTGCAGTTGACCTCGATCGGCGGCGGCTGGCAGGTGGTGCTGGAAATCGGCGCCGGCACCGGGCTGGTTTACCTGCTGCGCTGGTACTGGTGGCGCATCAACGCCTGGAGCGAAATCTCCGCCATGGCGACCTCGCTCCTGGTCAGCCTGCTGCTGAATTGGAAAGGGCTGTGGCTGCGAATTACCGGCAGCGAGACTCTGTTTGCCGGCAGCGGCCCGGTGGTGTTCGCAAAAACCGCGCTGACCACCACCATCATCACCACCCTCGCCTGGATCGCCGTCACGTTCCTGACAAAACCCGAACCTGAGCGCGTCCTTGTCTCCTTCTACCGCAAGACGCGGCCCGACGTCCGCGGCTGGCAGCCGATCGCGCGCCTCACGCCCGACGTCGCCGCCAACCGCGACCTCGGCCGCAACCTGATCGCGTGGGCGCTGGGCTGCGCCATGGTTTACCTCGCGCTGTTTGGCTTGGGAAAACTGATTCTCAATCAGCCCGGTCTTGGCATCGCGCTGCTGATCGCGTCCGTCGTGTGCGCCGCGCTGCTCTACTTTGAGCAATCCCGCCGCGGCTGGGGCGCAGAGCAAGATCAGCGGGCC
>DASWAR010000330.1:0-8864 GCA_036391015.1 Terriglobales bacterium | reverse complement strand
AGCCGTGCATGCGGGCCAGGAGTTCCGTGGAGTGATACTGCTGGCGTTCGGCGTGGTAGGCGAACTGCGGATCGAGCCCGGGCTGAACGATATCCCAGGCAACATGAAACTGCTGCGCCAGCGGCGGGCCCAGTCGTTCGAGCGCGCGCAGATCGACATCCCCGATCGGCAGCAGGTCCAACCGCCTCATTTTTCCGCGCCGGCCGTGGCCGTCGCCCCGTTCCTGCTCCAGCCGTATTTTTTCAGCTTGTTGTGCAGGGTAACCCGGTCAATGTCGAGCACCTCGGCGGCGCGCGTCTGGTTGCCGCCGCATTCCTCGAGCACGCGCAGGATATGGGCCTTCTCCATGTCGTCGAGCGTCTTGCTTTCCGCGCCATTGGCGGCGCGCGCCTTGAAGATGAAGTCCTGCTCGCGCAACTCCGGCTCCTGCGCCACCACCATCGCGCGCTCCACCGCGTTCTCCAGCTCGCGGACGTTGCCCGGCCAGCCGTACTGCTGCAATTGGTACATGGCCGCCGGCGAGACGCGCGTAATGCGCTTGTTCATCGCCAGCGAGAATTTCTGCACGAAATGCTCCACCAGCAGCGGGATGTCGTCCTTGCGGTCACGCAACGGCGGAATTTCGATGCGGAAAACGTTGAGCCGGTAGAACAGGTCGGGGCGGAATTTGCCCTCCTCGATCAACACCTCAAGGTCCTTGTTGGTGGCGGCGACGCAGCGGAAATCCACCTTGATGGGCTGGTTGCCGCCGACGCGCACGATCTCGCGCTCTTGCAGGACGCGCAGCAGGTCGGTTTGGGTCTTCAGGCTGATGTCGCCGATCTCGTCCAGGAACACCGTGCCGCCCTCGGCGATCTCGAACTTGCCCTTCTTGCGGTACTGCGCCCCGGTGAATGCGCCCTTCTCGTGTCCGAACAACTCGCTCTCCAGCAGGGTTTCGGTCAGCGCGCCGCAGTGGATGGCGACCAGCGGCTGGAACTTGCGTGGGCTGCCCCCGTGGATGGCGCGTGCCACGATCTCTTTCCCGGTCCCGCTTTCCCCGGTGATCAACACGGTGGCGTCGGTGGGGGCGACGGTCTCGATGGCATCGAAGACCTTTTGCATCGCCTGGCTTTGTCCCACCAGGTCGGGCGGGCGCTGCACTTCAGCGACGGTCTCGCGCAGTCGAACATTTTCCCGCTCCACCTTGCGATGGGACAGCGCTTTCTGTATCTGGTGCGCAATGTCGTCGGGATCCAGCGGCTTGGTGACGTAGTCGTAAGCGCCGTTTTTCAGCGCCGCCACCGCCGTTTCCACCGAAGCGTACCCGGTCATGATGATGACGATCATTTCCGGATCGATCTCGTGCATGCGCCGTTGCAGTTCGATGCCGTCGGTGCCGCGCATCTTGATGTCCACCAGCGCCAAGTCCCAGCGGCTCTCCGCCATGCGCGCCAGCGCGTCCTGCGCGTTCTCCGCCGTGCCCATGTCGTAGCCCTCTTCGCGGAACCACTTGCTCAGCGAGTCGCGCACGCTGAGCTCGTCGTCCACGATCAGGAGTTTGCCTTTGCTTGCTTCCAAAATGTCACCTCTTCAGCGGCGGGCTGCTAACTGCCCGCCTTGTTCGCCGCACCTGCTTCGATGGGCGTGGCCTGTCCGCCGACCGCGTCCACCGGCAGGAAGATGTAGAACGTCGTGCCGCGCCCGGGCTGCGACTCGACTTCAATCACGCCGCCGTGCCGTTCGACGATAGTCTTGCTGATTGCCAGCCCGAGCCCGACGCCCTTGCCGGTTTCCTTGGTCGTCAGGAAGGGCTCGAACAAGCGCGGCAGCAGGTCGGGCGGAATGCCCACTCCGTCATCGCGTACCTGGATTTCGATTTGCCGGCTTTGGGGCAGGGACCGCGTGCGCACCATCAGGTTGCCGCCGCGCGGCATGGCGTCAATCGCGTTCATCACCAGCGCCAGCAGCACCTGCTCCACCTGCGCCGGATCGCAATGCAGCATCGGCAGGTCCGGTGCGGTTTCCACCTGGAGCTGCACGTTGCCGAGGTCAAGATGGTGTTGCACCAGCCGGATGCAGCGGTTTACAACCTGGTTGACGTCGGCCCACTCCAGGTTCATGGGCGCGGAGCGCGAAAACATCAGCAGGTTCTTCACCAGGTCGCCGCAGCGCTTGCTCTCCGATTCCACCAGGTCGAGACACTCGCGGATCTCGGTGCGTTTCTGCTCGTTGCCTTCGACCTTCTCTATCCATTTCTTGAGCAGCTTGGCGTAGGTGAGAATTCCCGACAGCGGGTTGTTGATCTCGTGCGCCACCACCGCCGCCATCTTGCCGATGGAGGCCATCTTTTCCACGTGCACGACGTGCTCGTGGGCGCGCTTTAGCTCGTTGGTCTTGTCCTCGACGCGCGTCTCCAGGGTCCGCGCCCACGAGGTGATCTCCTCGTTGGCGGCACGCAGTTGCAGGCTCATGATGTTGAACGAATTCGCCAGGTCGCCGAGTTCGTCGGTGGACTCGACCGCGATCTGGTACCCGAGGTCGCCGCGCGCCAGCTCCTCCGTGCCGCGCTTCAGGATCCGCACCGGGCGGTGCACCAGGCGGAGCACAAACACCCCGGTGAGCACGGAAATCACGATCACCGCCAGCACGGTGTAGATCAGCATCATGCGCGTGCTCTCGGCCAGGCCGGCGTCCGCCTTGGCGAGCGACAGGTTGGTGTCGAGCACGCCCAAGATCTGCTGGCTCGCCGGATGGGCATGGCAGGCGGCGTTGGAGCAGGCGGACTCGTTCTCGATGGGATTGATGATTCCCAGCACCCGTCCTGAACCGTTGGCCCGGTAAATGCGGAAACGGTCGGGACGGTTCAGCTTGGCCAGCGGCTGCGCCTGCGCGTGACAGGCGTAGCAGGCTTCGGCGCGCTTGTCCACCGTGCGGCTGACCTCGCTGGGATCGCTGGAAAACCCGATCTTCCCCTCCTTGTCGAAGATGCGGATCTTCACGATTCCCGGCTCATCCGCCATGGTGCTGATGGTCTTGTAGAGCGCTTCGCGATCGTTGCGCAGCATGTGATACGAGGTGCTGCGCTTGATCACGTCGCTGGTGCGCTCCGCGCTGGTGAGCGTGGCCGCCTCCAGATGCTGGCGGTGCAGGCGAATGTTGGCGTAGCCGAGGAGCGTGAAGATGACCACCATCGCCGAAAAAATCAGCGCGATCAGCTTCACGCTCAAGCTGTGGCCCTGCCGTTTCCATGCTTGCTCCGGCTCGGGCCCAGGCAGAAGGGGTGCGGACTTTGGATCCCACCCAAGGCGAGCCTCGGCCGTCTTCTGCGGCGGCTCTTGCCGTCGGCCATCGACCGTCGACCATCGACTGTTTTCTTCAGTCGGCATTCGACATCACCACTACAGCTTCCTTCGTCTCGGCGACTCGCGGCTCCGGACTCACGGCGTGCGACTCCTCGGGGAAGATGGGTAGGTACTTTGCCGCCAGTCCGAAGATGGCAAATCCGGCGCCTACGATGGCCGCCGTTACCGCAATCTCCGTCCACTTTGGGAAGTAACGCACCCCGGCGGAGGCTTCCATGCCGGTCACCGCCACGTTCAAGCGGTTGGTCACGAAGCCCAGCAGCGTGCTTACCGATGCCAGGTAGAGCCCGCCCGGCGTCTCGCGCACCTTGCGGAACGAGAGCAGAACGATCGGGATCGCCAGCCCCAGTGCCAACTCGAGCAGCAGCAAGTTGCGCTCGTAGCCGGCAACCAGCACCTGCTTGAGCACCCCGCGATGGATGAGGTCCTCGACGCGCAGCACCGAGTACACGATCAGCACCACCATCAGCGCGCGCCCCAGATCCTTCAGGATGTGAAGCTCCAGTTGCCGCCCGAAGTGTTTGGCGCTCATCGAGGACTCGAAGATGGTCATCGCCAGGCCCACCGCGATCGCCGACAAGAAGAAGAACGCCGGCAGCAGCGGGGTGTACCAGAACGGATGCAGCTTGGTGGGCACGATCAGGTACACCGAGCCCAGCGAGGACTGGTGCAGCGTCGAGAGAATCACGCCGGCGATCACCACCGGGATGGAGATCCCCCGGATGATCCGCAGCGGCTTCTCCAGCCGGAAGCGCTCCAGCACGACGGGCGCGAACTCCAGCGCCAGCACCGTGGTGTACAACATGACGCACCAGCCTACCTCAAACATCACCGAGTGCGGGTTCCACATGATCAGCGGGTGCCAGATGTTGTAGGGACGGCCCAGGTCCACCATCAGCGCCACCGACACCAGCATGTAGCCGAGAAACGCCGTCAACACGGTCGGGCGCACGATCGGGTGCAGGCGCTTGATGTTGAATATGTGCACCGCGCCGGTCAGGGTGAACCCGCCGGCTGCCAGCATCACGCCGCAAAGGACGTCGAAGCCGATCCAGATGCCCCAGGGGAACTGGTCCGTCAGGTGGGTGGAAGGGCCGAGGCCGAGGAAGAAGCGGTACACGGTGGCGTATGCCCCGGCGGCGAGCACGAAATACAGCACCAGCTTCCAGAAACTGAACCACCTGATGTTAGGGATCTTCATTTCGTGCCGCCTTTCTCCGGCTTGCTTTCAGCTTTCGCGACTTCCTCACGCCGGTGAGTGATCCACCAGATTCCACCCAGCAGCGAGCCCCACAAGGGCACGAAATCAGGAATGCGGGATTGCACCGCGAAGGTACGGTTGGGCAGCGGATCAGTCGGGAAGTCGGTGCGGTAGCCGAACTCCTCAAACGGCACGCTGGAGAGCAGCAGCACGCTGGTGCCGCCGACTTCGTTTTCGCCGTAGATGTGGTCCACGTACTTGCCGGGGTTGTCGCGCAGCCGTTGCCGCGCTTCGGCCAGCAGTTCGCTGCGCTCGCCGAACTTCGTCGCGCCTGTCGGGCAGGCTTCGGTGCAGGCCGTCGGCTTGCCCGCCAGCACGCGGTCCGAGCACATGGTGCACTTCTGTACCTTGGGGTTGACGCTGTTCCACTCGTAGCGGGGGACGCCGAAAGGGCAGGCTATCATGCAGTAGCGGCAGCCCATGCAGCGGCTGACTTCGTAGATCACCGGCCCCGCCGGGGTCTTGCGCAGCGCCGCCACCGGACACACCGATACGCAGGCCGGATCGTTGCAGTTCATGCACAGACGGCGCATGAACTTGTCGTCTTTCGCCAAAACGACGGTGAACTTGTGCTCCGATTGCCGCTGTTCGGCGGCAATGGTGTCGTTATAAGGAAGCTTGTTGTTGTCGGCGCACGCCTGCTCGCACTGCTTGCAGCCGATGCACAGCGTGGCGTCATATAAAAGTGCCTTGCTCATGAAATTCTCCGGGAGAAATTCGAGGTGCTGGAGCGCGTTCGCCCGTGAATGAAATGATTGCCAGGAACGTCGGGACGGCGCCAGATCGAATGCTGGGAATGAAGGCTGGCTCGAAGTAGAACGAACGTTTGAATTAATCGGGGTAGGGGGACCAGGCTTCGCAACTGGCCCCCCATCTGTGGCTTGGGCCCTTGGTTCGCGTCCGCAACCACGAGGCTGCGGGTCAGCCGAGATGCGGCTGAGCTTTTCACGCCACCCTCGGTTCTGCCGGTCTCACCGGCCGTACGTGCGCGGCAGGTTCGCCGCTGGGTCTTTACTTCAACGTCGCCAGGTAATCGCCGATGGCCTTGATTTGCGCGTCGTTCACCTTCTTCGCCACCGGCGCGTGCTTCGGGTTTCCCATCGCCTTGGTCACGTCGGCCGCGGTCTTGCCCTTGATCGCCGGGGCCTTCATCGCGGGCTTGCCTTCCGCGTTGGCTCCGTGGCACATCGCGCAGTTCGCCTTGAACAGCGCCCCGCCGTCTTCCGCCGCCCACGCCAGGTTCGGCAGAGCGATGAACAGCACAATGGCGATCGCCAATACCAGGATCGTTACTTTGTACGTCTTCATTAGTGCCAGTCTCCTTTGAGTCGTTCCTTTACAACCGCCAGGATCGGTGTCCTTACAGTTGAAAGTCTCAACCTTTGGACCAAAACAGGATGTGAGGTCGATCACTTGTGAGGGTGATTTGTGATGCAATTCTCAACACTGGGGAATGGCGATACTCAGCAACGACCGGCTAAATGTAGAGGTATGCAACGGTTTGCCAGGGTAACGAAGTCTTCTGCTATCTGCCACCTTGTTACGGAATTCAGCTTTGTGGCACACCCGCCCCCTCGGCAAGCTCAGGGCAGGCTCTCGCCTGTGCGCTGCCAGGTTCTTTTCAGATCGCCGGAGCACCCGCTGACGTGCAACTCGCAACTATCTCTTTCCACAGCTCATCCCGCCCCGCGCCGCTGCGGGTGGAGAAGGGGAGGATGCGCTCCGTCTGAAAGTCATTTCGCAGGCCGCGCATGGCATGGGTCAACTTGTTGCCCGACAGACGGTCGGCCTTGGTGGCGACAATGGCGTACTTCCGTCCGGCATGTTGCAGCCATTTCACTAGTTGCTTGTCACTGTGTTGGGAGGGGATGTTGGCGTCCACCAGCACGATGCATAGTGTCAGCGACTCCCGTTCCTGCAGGTATGGTTCGATGAACTTCGGCCACTCTGCCGTCAGCTCGCGCGGCAGCTTGGCGTAGCCGTATCCGGGTAGATCGGCAAACAACCACTCGGGGTGCGGCTTGCCCGGCCGGCGAACCTCGAAGAAGTTGATCATCCGCGTGCGTCCCGGCGTGGAGCTGGTGCGCGCCATCTTTTCGCCCAGCAGGGAATTGATCAGGCTGGATTTGCCGACGTTGGAACGCCCCAGGAATGCGATCTCCGGCGGTCCCAGGGGCGGGAAGTGCGCCGCATCCACCGCCGAGCGCAGGAACTTGGCGTTCACTTTCATCAGGACAGTTTCCAGTTTCCAGTGGTAAGCGTCAACCACGAAGGACACGAAGGCACGCGAAGGGGTCGGTGGTCTAGCTCCTCTTTCTGGCATGAAAGCAGGAAGCCCGCGTCTTCCGCGGGCTTTTGCTGACGACTGAAGACTGACGACTGAAGACTACTGATGCGCCGCCGGCTGGTCGCCCGGTGGCGTGGGTGTCATCAGCGTCGCCTCGGCGGCTTCTGCTGCTTCCTTGGAAACCGCGGGCAGCGGCTTTTCCAGCGCGATGCGCAGCACATCGTCCATGGTGTCCACGAAGTGCAGCTTCATGGCATTGCGCAGATTCTCCGGAATGTCCGGCAGGTCTTTCTCATTGTCCTTCGGCATGATGACTTCCATGATGCCGACGCGGTGCGCCGCCAGCAGCTTTTCCTTCAGCCCGCCAATGGGCAGGACCTTGCCGCGCAGCGTGATTTCGCCGGTCATGGCGATATCGCGCCGCACCGGGATGCGGCTCAGCGCGCTGGCGATTGCCGTCCCGATGGTGATTCCCGCCGACGGCCCGTCTTTCGGAATGGCGCCTTCGGGCACGTGCACGTGGATGTCAATACTGCGGTAGAAATCGCGCGGCAGTCCCAGGCGGTGCGAGCGTGAGCGCACGTAGCTCAAGGCCGCCTGCGCCGATTCCTGCATCACGTCGCCCAGCTTGCCGGTGAGCAGCAGCTTGCCCTTGCCGTCCACCACCGTGGCTTCGGTCGCCAAAATGGATCCGCCGACCTCGGTCCACGCCAGTCCCGTAACCAGCCCGATTTCGCTGCGCTCGTGCGCCACCGTGTCGCGGAACTTGGTGACGCCGAGGAACTCGCCGACGTTCTCGCCATTGATGACGATGGTGAAATTCTTGTCTTTTACCACCCGGCGCGCCACCTTGCGGCAGACATTGCCGATCTCGCGCTCCAGGTTGCGCACGCCCGCTTCACGCGTGTAGTTGCGAATGATGCCGGTGATCGCGTCGTCGGTGAAGACGCAAGTCTTGTCGGTCAAGCCGGCCTGGTTGCGCTGCTTGCGCACCAGGAACTGCTTGGCGATTTCCACCTTCTCGTCCTCCGTGTAGCCGTGCAGCCGGAGGACTTCCATGCGGTCCAGCAACGCCGGGGGCACGGTGTGCAGCACGTTGGCGGTGGCGATGAAGAACACCTGCGAGAGGTCGTACTCCACGTCGAGGTAGTGGTCGATGAACATGTAATTCTGTTCGGGATCGAGCACTTCCAGCAGCGCGGCCGACGGGTCGCCGCGGAAGTCCATCGACATCTTCTCAACTTCATCCAGCATGAACACCGGGTTTTTCGTGCCGGCCTTCTTCATCATCTGGATGATCTGCCCCGGCAGCGCGCCGATGTAGGTGCGGCGATGGCCGCGGATTTCGGCCTCGTCGCGCACCCCGCCCAGCGACATGCGCACGAACTTGCGTCCCGTCGCCTTGGCGATCGACATGCCCAGCGACGTCTTGCCCACTCCCGGCGGCCCGACAAAGCACAGGATCGAGCCCTTGGGATTTTTCACCAACTGGCGCACCGCGAGAAATTCCAGGATGCGCTCCTTGATCTTCTCCAGCCCGTAATGATCTTCGTTCAGCACCTTCTCTGCGCGCTCGATGTTGCGGATTTCCTTCGACCGCTTCTTCCACGGCACGGCCAGCAGCCAATCCAGGTAATTGCGCGAGACGGTGGACTCGGCCGACATCGGCGGCATGGCTTCCATCTTCTTCAGTTCCTGCATCGCCTTGTCGTGCACGTCCTTGGGCATTCCGGCGGCGTCAATCTTCTTCTTCAGCTCGTCCCACTCGCTCTTTTCGCCGCGTCCCAGTTCCTTCTGGATGGCCTTGATCTTCTCGTTGAGGTAGTACTCTTTTTGCGCGCGCTCCATCTGCCGCTTCACCCGCGACTGGATGGTGCGGTCCATGTTGAGCTTCTCGATCTCGATCTCCAGCACGTCGGCGATGCGCGTCAGCCGCTCGGCAGGATCGAATAGCTCCAGCAGCTCCTGCTTT
>DASWAR010000329.1:0-6991 GCA_036391015.1 Terriglobales bacterium | reverse complement strand
AGGGCTCAAGTAGTCGCCATGGACGGTTTGATTTGTCATTCCGAGCGGGGCTTTAGCCCCGCGAGGCCAGGACTGAAGTCCTGGGCTATTTTCGTGCCGTCCCTACGGGACTCGGGTTAGGTGGGACCAATTCCCGGCACTGACGTGCCGGCTATGAAGTAGCGCCCCTTCGGGACTCGCCCCTTGACCGACTGACCGATAGACCTACGGACCGATAGACCGAAAGACCGACCAACCGATAGACCGAAATACGCGGGGCGCAGTATTATGTGAGCCATGAACCTCGGCTTACCCGAAATGATTTTTATCTTCCTGCTGGCCCTGATTATCTTCGGGCCGCGGAAGCTGCCGGAAATCGGGCGGCAGATCGGGAAAGCCATGGGCGAATTCAAGAAGGCCAGCAACGAGTTCAAGTCGCAAATCGAAGGCGAAATCCGGAACCTGGAGCTGGAAGAGACGGTCAAGCGCGCGTCCGAGCCGCAGATCCTGCCGCCGCAAAATACCCACCCCGTCTCGCCCCCTCGCGATGCTTCGGGGCAGGCGCTCCCGGGCGAGACAAGGATGGGGCAACCGGAAGAAAGCGCTGCCGCCGTCGCTCTGCACGACCCCGCGCCTGCGCACGAAGGGGCAGTGACGCCCGCGCACGACGCCGCTTCTGCGCCCGAGGCCGCTTCTGTACACGACGCCGCAGTGACGACTGCGCCCGCCGATCATCCAGCCAAGGCCGCCGATGTCTGATTTCGATCCCGCCGCCGCGGCGCGCAAGGCCGTCTCCGAAAAAATGGCGAGCATGAGCTTCCTCGATCACCTCGAGGAGTTGCGCCGGCGCATCATCTGGTCGCTGGTGTTCGTGGCCGCCGGTTTCGGCATCTGCTTCGGCTACGCGGAAAAGATTTACGGCTACATGCAGGTGCCGATCATGGAGGCGCTGCGCAACCATCATCTCGACCAGCGGCTGGTGTACCTGAATCCGACCGAGCCGTTCAACATGTACCTGAAGGTCGGGTTCATTGCCGGCGTTTTCCTGGCCTCGCCCTTCGTGCTGTACCAGGTGTGGGCATTCATCGCGCCCGGCTTGTACCGGCACGAGAAGAGCTACGTAACGCCGTTTATGATTTCGTCGGTGGGTCTGTTCATCGCCGGCGGGGTGTTCGGATACAAGATGGTGTACCCGGCGGCGCTGGATTTCTTGATCGGCTACGGCGCGCAATTTCAGCCGATGATCACGATCGGCGAATATACCGACCTGTTCCTGACCATCATCCTCGGGCTGGGCATCATTTTCGAGATGCCGATCCTGGTGTTCTTTCTGGCGCTGATGGGCGTGATCAGCGCGGGGTGGATGTGGCGCAACCTGCGCTACTCGATCCTGGTGATCTTCCTCATTGCGGCGATCATTACGCCGACCACCGACATCCTGAACATGTGCCTGTTCGCAGCGCCTATGGTGGTGCTGTACGTGGTGAGCATCTTCATCGCCTGGCTGGTGAGTCCGGCGCGGCGGAAAGCACGCAAGGAAAAAGACGCGGAAGTTTCCAGCAGCGAGTAGCGGTTTCCCGATCTCTCCACCTGCGCCCGGCGCGTTCCCCAGACATCATTGATAATGGCGAGCGGATGTCCTACCCTGAGCCGCATGGAAGCAGGTGGCGCCAAGGCGGCGGCCGCGGAAGACTTGCAGGCAGAGCAAGACCGCAGGGCATTGCACCTGATGCTGGAATACGTGTGCACGGCGACCCGTGCCGACGGATGTGCCGTCGCCCTGAAACAAGGCAGCGCCGATGCGTTGCAGGCCAGCTTCGGGACGACGCCGCAACCCGACACCGGTCCTCACCCGGCTGCTGCCATCCGCGCGGAATGTCTGCGCACCGGCGCGGTGGTGGATTGCGAAGACACTGCTTCTGATCCGCGCGGCATCATCAATGCCGAAGCCTGCGGGCGGATGAAAATTGCTGCCGTGGTGGTCGCTCCCGTGCGCGTGGATGGCAGGACGGTGGGCGTTCTGGAAATGCACTCCGCCCTAGCCTACAACTTCATGGAAGGCGATGTTGAAGTATTGAAACGCGTCGCCGATGTCATTGGAGCGCTGGTTTGCAAGCAAGGGGCGGTATAGACCCACATCTGCCAAATGCGGGCAGATGTGGGGCACCAGCGGTCCTGGGGCACCGCAGTTGTTCTACTGCAATTCCGGCGGCAGGATGCAGATGTCGGGCAGGTTGCGGTAGCGTTCGGCGTAGTCCATGCCGTATCCCACCACGAACTCATCGGGAATGACGAAACCGACGTAGTCGGCCTTGACCGGCTCGATGCGGCGGCAGGCTTTGTCGAGCAGCACAGCTACCCTCAGCGCGCGCGGCTGGTGGGCGAGGAAGAGCTTACGCAGGTATCCCATGGTGAGGCCGGTGTCGAGGATGTCTTCGACGATGATCACGTTCTTGTCGGCCATGGAAGAATCCACGTCCTTGTTCATCTTCACTTCACCGCTGGTCTTGGTGTCGGCGCCGTAGCTGGCAACACTGATGAAGTCGAAGGTCGCATCCAGTTTTACCTGCCGCGCCAGATCGCCGAGAAAAATGGACGCGCCCTTCAGCACGCCCACGAAGATGATGGATTGCCCAGCGAAGTCGCGGGTGATCTGGTCCGCCATTTCGCTGACGCGGCGCGCGATCTGGTCTCGGGTGAACAGGACTTTGAGTTGAGAACCCACGGCAGTGGTGGAATGCATGGCCCGCTATGGTAGCCGAAGTCTTGGGTTTTGACACCCCCGGGATTTGTCGCAGAGGACGCGGAGGACGCAGAGGGAAGAAAAGCAATAACGAAAGCAAAAGCATTGCTGATTGTCGATTGACGATTTCGGGAAAACAGTGTCGCACAATCAGCAATCGACAATCCAAAATTGCTTTCCTTAAGTCCCTCCTCCTGCGCGTCCTCTGTGTCCTCTGCGTCAATTCCCGGGTGGGCTGATAAAATCCTTCCGCCTCATTTGCATCTGACATGGCAGAAAGGCGGCCATCATGGATCTGAAAGGCGCAAAACTTACCTGGCTGGGGCACTCCACATTTCGGTTGGACACCGGCGGCAAGACCATCCTGATTGATCCCTGGGTGATGGGGAATCCGTCGTGCCCGGACAGCGAAAAGAAATTGAAAAAGGTGGATGCGATGCTGTGCACGCACGGCCACTTCGATCACATCGGCGACGCGGTGGCGATCGCGAAACAGCACAACCCGGTGGTGGTGGGGATCTTCGAACTGGCGTCGTGGATGCAGAAAAAGGGCGCCAGGCAGATTGCGCCGATGAACAAGGGCGGCTCGCAGCAGGTCGCCGGCATCCACGTCACCATGGTGCACGCCGACCACTCCTGCGGCATCCAGGAGGACGATGGCTCCATCATCTATGGCGGCGAGGCGTGCGGTTACGTCATCGAACTGGACAGCGGGGTGAGGCTCTACCACGCCGGCGATACCAACGTGTTCGGCGACATGCACATCATCCACGAGCTGTATCACCCGGAAATCGTGATGCTGCCGATCGGCGACCTGTTTACCATGTCGCCGCGCGAGGCGACGTACGCGTGCCAGTTGCTGCGGCCCAAGACGGTGATCCCCATGCACTGGGGCACGTTTCCGGCACTGACCGGCACGCCCGCGCAGTTGAAGAAGCTGGTCGGCGACGTAGGATGCGATGTGCTGGCCATAAAACCCGGGCAGACGATGGGATGAATGGGGAGTTGAATTGAAGAGGGCGTGCTGAAAGAAACGCAAGGTCCCTCGACTCGCGCTTCCTCCCCTTCGCTGCGCCTCAGGGTCGGTCGTGCTCGCTCGGGATGACACATTATATTTTTCGTGAGAGTGGATTATGGCGAAGAAACAGCGGCCCTCGTGGGCGATGGGCGGTATCACCGGCGAAGCGGTGGACGATTATCTCTACTCGTTGCTGCCGGAGAGCGACCCGGTGCTGCGCGAGATGGAAGAAGAGGCGGCGAAGCGCAAGATCCCGATCGTGGGACCGGCGGTGGGGAGGCTGTTTTACCTGCTGGCGCGGCTGAGCGGAGCGCGGCGCGTGTTCGAGATGGGCTCGGCGATCGGATATTCGACCATCTGGTGGGCGCGCGGCGTGGGCGAAGGCGGGCACGTGGTCTATACCGACGGCGATTCCAAGAAAGCCATGGAGGCGTACAAGAATTTCGAGCGCGCCGGGGTGGAGAAGCGGATCGAGATCAAGGTGGGCGACGCGCTGGAACTGCTGTCGGAGCAGAACCTGGAGCCGTTCGACGTCATCTTTAACGACGTGGACAAGGAAGATTATCCCAAGGTGTTCCGCCTGGCGGTGCCGCGCATACGCCGAGGCGGGCTGTTCGTCACCGACAACGTGCTGTGGAGCGGGCGGGTGGCGGATCCGAACAACAAGGAGAGGTTGGAGTCAACCCGAGCGATTGTCGAGTTCAACCGGATGCTGTACGGCGCGAAGGAACTGTTTCCCACGATTTTGCCGCTAAGGGATGGAGTGGCGGTGGCGCTGAAGCAGTAATTAGCAATTGGCAATTAGCGATTAGCGATTAGCGCCCTCACCGCAAGAGTTGAGCAACTGCGTCGCCGACCGGGTCGTCCGCGATCGCGTCCACCAAGCCGATGCGCAGGGCCTCACGCGCGTGGACTTTCTCGGCTTCGATCATCATCTGCAGGGCGCGTGTTTTGCCGACCAGGCGCGGCAGGCGCTGAGTTCCGCCCCATCCGGTGATTAAGCCGAGGGCAGCGCCGCGATGTCCGAAAACGGCGTGCGGCGAGGCGATGCGGCGATGGCAGGCAAGCGCCAGGTCAAGTCCGCCACCCATGCAGTATCCGTCGACGGCGGCGACGACGGGTGCGGGGAAGCAGCCAATTTCATTCATCAGCGCCTGGCCCATGTGCGAAAAGGCATACGCCGCGGGGCCGGTGAGGGCGACGATTTCCGACAACTCGGCCCCGGCGGAAAAGAATTTGTGGTTGCCGGTGATGATCAGCGGGCGTGGGGCGCGCGCAAGTTCGCGGACGGCATCGGTGAGGGCGAGCACGCAGGCGCGAGTCAGGCGGTTGGTGCCGTCGGGGGAAATGAGGCGGAGGACGGCGCAGGCGTCGCGGTGTTCGAGTTGGAAATGTTCGGCCGGCAAGCGATTAGCAATTAGCGATTAGCAATTAGAAAACAACGGCGAGTTTAGACACTTCACCGGCTAATTGCTAACAGCTAATTGCTGGTTTAGGTGCTGGCGGGGATGCCGCGCGGTTTCACGTTGTGGCGTATGAACTGGATGATCTCGTCCATGGCGGTGCCCGGCTGAAAAATACCGGCAACACCCTTTTGCTTGAGCTGCGGCACATCCTGGTCGGGAATGATACCGCCTACCAGCACCAGCACGTCGTCCATCTTGTTCTGGCTCAGCAGGTCCATGACGCGCGGCACGATGGCATTGTGCGCGCCGGAGAGAATGGAAAGGCCGATGACGTCCACGTCTTCCTGCAGCGAGGCGTTGACGATCATCTCCGGGGTCTGGCGCAGGCCGGTGTAGATGACCTCCATGCCGGCGTCGCGCAGGGCACGCGCGATTACCTTGGCGCCGCGGTCGTGGCCGTCCAGACCGGGTTTGGCGACGAGGACACGGATTTTGCGCTCGGCTGGCATTGAACAGCCTATTTAACCACAGAGGGCACGGAGAAAAACAGCTAGCCACGGATTTACGCGGATGAACGCGGATCGGAACAACAAAATGGGAATCGCAACAAAGAATTTGGCCACAGAGGACACGGAGAAAGACAGCTAACCGCGGATTTACGCGGATGGACGCGGATCGGAACAACAAGAATGGGAATCCCAACAAAGGAATTAGCCACAGAGGACACGGGGGATCAGGAAGCTTTTGCTTTCTTTGCCTTCGCGTTCCTCTGTGTCCTCTGTGGCTGAGTTTTCCTCTGTGGCTGGGTTTTCTTCGCGGGTTTGTCCACCGAGCGCCACAGATACCAGCAGGCCAGGGAACGGTAGGGCTTCCACTTTTCCGAAAACTTCAGAATCTGCTTGGGCTTGGGGATCTTGCGTTTGCCGTAGGCCTTGCAGATTGCCATGTTGATGCCGAGGTCGGCGGTGGGCATGATGTCGAGGCGGCCGAGGGCGAAGATGAGGAACATCTGCGCCGACCACACACCGACGCCTTTCACGCGCGTGAGGTGCGCGATGACGTCGTCGTCGGACATGTCGGGAAGGATGGCGAAGTCCACGTCGCGCGCAATGGTTTTGTTTGCCAGATCGCGAATGTAGCTGAGCTTCTGGCGGGAGAGGCCGCAGGCGCGCATCTGGTCTTCGGTGAGGGCGAGCACGGAATCGGGCGTGATCACGAAGCCGCCGTAAAGGGAGCGCTCGGTGTCCTGGGCGCCGGTGGCTTGCTCGCAGGCGTTCTGCAGGCGCTGGTAGATGGTGCGGGCGGCGGCGCCGGCGAGCTGTTGGAAGACGATGGCGCGGACCATTGCTTCAAACGTGGCGGGGCGGCGGTCGAGGCGGAAGGGACCGACGCGGGCGATGAGGGAGGCCATGACGGGATCGGATTTCTTGAGGTGAGTGATGGCACGGCGCATGACGGGATTATAGATTTGGCGCGGCGGATTAGGATTCGGGCAGCCGGTAAGAACTTGTAAAAACTAGCGGCGCGAGCGCCCGCCGACCGCCGCCAGCACCACGCCGCCAAGAATGATGGCGATGGAGGCGGGAAGCGGAATGCGCTCCGAGGTCTGCGTCTGGACGCCGATATGGGCGTCGCCGAACGTCAGTCCGCTGCTGTGGCGCTGCGGGATGCCGACAAAGAGAGATACGATACCCAGCACGATAAGCAGGATGCCGATGATGAGCAGAGCGCGCATACGCCTCCTCTGATGCGTACCTATTCTATCGGGCTGGGCGCTCGGCGGGAAGTCGTCACCGGGCGCACGCTGCTGGGCGCGGCCATTGTGCTGGCAAGCGGTGGCGGATC
>DASWAR010000328.1:0-12901 GCA_036391015.1 Terriglobales bacterium | reverse complement strand
TCCATTCCGCGCGTATGTGATTTCCCCCAAGAAACTGCTGCTGATTTCGACTATGCCCGGCCAGGTCACGATGGGTTGGGCGGAGAAGGCTGAATGACCTAGCCGCGGGCGAGGGCGCCCGCGGCAGCACGTATGGTGCCGTCAGGCGCGGTCCCGGCGAGGCGCCGGGACCTACATTTTTCTTGGCACGTTGTCAGCTGACAGCTACTCGATGTACGTGCGGCGCACGCGGCCGCCGACGCGGCAGAGGACTTCGTAGGGGATGGTGGCTTCCAGGCGGGCGTGCTCCCAGGCGTCAATCATGCAGTCGCCGTCGGCGCCGAGGATGGTGACCTCATCGCCGAGCGCGGCGCCGTCCACATCGGTGACGTCCACCACCGTAATGTCCATGGAAATGATTCCCACCATCGGGGCGTAGGTTCCGCGCACGATCACGCGGCCGCGCGACGAGAGATGACGCGACAGTCCATCGGCATAGCCGACCGGCAGAACCGCGAGCTTGGTGGGGCGATTGGTGACGTAGGCAGCCTTGTAGCCGACGGTCTGGCCGGCGCCCACATCCTTCATGGAGATGATCTTGGATTTCCAGGAAAGCACGCGCTCGACAGCCAAGGGGTGCGGAATTTCGGGATCGTCCTCGGTGCGCATCAACGGCAGGCCATAGCCGTAGAGCAACATTCCCGGCCGCACCATGTTGCGCCATAGCGACGGGCGTCCGCCGACGGCGGCGCTGTTGGCGATGTGGCGGAATTGGGGCGAGAAGCCGTGCTGGCAGACGAACTGCTCGAATTCGGCGAAGCGCTGCGCCTGGTGCTTGGCGTCTTCGGCATCGAGCACCTCAGCCGATGCGAGGTGGCTGAACACGCCTTCGAGTTCGATTGGTTCGGCGGCCCGGATGCGCTTCAGGAACAGGTTCATGAAGTAGTCGGGCACGCCGAGGCGTGCCATGCCGGTGTCGACTTTGATGTGCACGGGGAAGGATCGCGGCGCAGCGTTGATTTTGCCGAGCGCGGCTTCCAGCGCGCCGATCTGCCACCACTCCCAGACGGTCGGCGTCAGGTGGTGGCGGACCACGTCTTCCTGCTCGCCGCGCCAGAAGCCGGTCATCAACAGCACGCGTCCGGTGACGCCGGCTTCGCGGATCTTGACGCCCTCTTCGGTCGAGGTCACGCCGTACCAAGTGGCGCCGGCCTCCTGCAGGGCGCGCGCGCACTCGGGTGCGCCGTGGCCGTAGGCGTCGGCCTTGATGACGGCGCAGACGGTGACCTCGGGGCCGACATGCTGATGGATCAGACGGAAATTATGGCGCAGCGCGCTCAGCGATACTTCCGCCCAAGTGGGTCTCATGACATTTAGCGATTTCTGATTTGTGATTGCCGAGGGTGATTGTAAACGACGATTCGCGAATAAAGACCGAGAACGATTGGCGAAAAAGACCCACATCTGCCAAAGGCAGGCAGATGTGGGGCACCACATCTGCACCATATCAGGCGCACCGCATCAAGCGGGGCTGGGACGAGGCTGCGGGAACAGCGACCGCCATTGCTCCAGATCGGCCCGAGGATGCGAGATGACGGCGAGGTCCGCCTTGACGTGCTCGGGCCTGCCCATGCCGACCAGGGCTGTGACCAATCCCGGGCTGGATCGCGCAAACTGGATGGCATTCTCCGCCGAGGATTTCATTCCCAGGCGCTTGCCGACGAAGTCCGGCAGTTCGCCCGCGAGGTTGCCTTGCGCCAGCGTGCTGCTGCCCACGGCGGCAATGCCAAGGCGGTGGGCAAACTCCAGCGCCGACACCCCTTCCTCTGCCTCGTCGAGCTGGTGGTTGTTGGCCGACCACGCTTCGGTCATCGCGAGATTGAAGGGCAACTGGATGAAGCGAAAGTGATGTTCTTCTCCACCCGCGTTGTAAGCGCAATGCAGGACCGCTTCCAGGGGTATATAACCGCGGTCGCCGGGATCCACGCGAAACGCGTTCCAGCTAGCCACGCCGTAGCAGCGGATCTTGCCCGCTTGGACAGCGTTTTCCAGCTCGGCAAAAGCCGCAATGAGGCGTTCGACGAATTGGGACGGCGGGATCTCGGCGAGCTGCGCCTCGGGATTGTGAACGTAGAAGACGTCAATGGTTTCCAGGCCAAGGTTGCGGCGCGAACGCTCGAGCTGGTCGGCAAGGAAACGTGGCGCCATGCAGTGCATTCCGGCGGCGATTTCGGCCGGATCGAGGATGCCGGGCTCGATGTATTCCTTCAAGAAGTAGGCGCGCGGATCGGAGGGCATATCGCGATCGAAGGTCAGGTATCCGGCCTTGCTGCAGACCAGCACCTCGTCGCGGCGCAGTTGGCCGGCGCCGATCACTTCCTGCAGCGCGGCGCCGATGTTGCGTTCCGAGCGCTGGTGGCGGTAGTTGATGGCGGTGTCCACGACATTGATTCCGGAGCGGAGCGCCTCGGAGATGGCGGCGGTGTAGGCACGGTCGGCGGCATCGTCGGCCTCGCCGAGATAGGTGCCGAGGCCGATGGAGGAGAGAGTAAGCTCGCCAACGTCCTTCACCCACTCGGGACGGCGGAAGTGGCCGGCGCCTCCCGCCTGTGGAAAACGTTGTGCAAAGCGTGCGGTGCCTTCAGCGGTAGCAAAGCCTGAGTTCATGGCCGCCTAGTCTATCAGTGCTTTAGGCCCGAGTCTTTATTGTGAATCGATTTGCGAGTTGCACCACAATCACAGCAGCAAACTTTCTCGGCTCGTTTGCATCTGTGTAGCGGTGGTAAGAGGTGTGTCGGGAGTGGGCCGGGGCGCAGGCCCGGGGTAGGGTTCAACCGGCGGACCGCACAATTGACAAGGAGAACAATCATGAAAGCGTTTCTGATTGGCTTGGGGATGGGAGTCGGCCTGGGCGTTCTGTTTGCGCCCATGAGCGGGGAAAAAACACGGAACAGGCTGCAAGAGCGGGCGCAGGATCTGGCCGGCTCGGCGCGCGAGACCTACAAACAGGGCCGCGACCGCGTGCAGCGCACGGTGAGCAACATCCGCAGCGAAGCCACGCGTCCAACGGGCACGGAGACCGGGGCCTAGCAACAAGTCAGAAGTAAGAAGTCAGAAGGCAGAAGTAAATCGGGGTGAAAAGCGCACACCGGCCGGGGTTGGCCCTTGGGGCGGATTGACGCTTGAAATCCGCAGCCTATTTACATATCGTTGGCAGGCCCGCAGAGGAGGAACATGCGCCGCCAACGGGGGTTCTCGCTTATCGAGCTGCTGATTGTGGTGGCCATTATCCTGGCCCTGGCGGCGATGGCCATTCCCAACCTGCTGCGTTCCAAGATGTCGGCCAACGAGGCGTCGGCGGTTTCGTCGCTGCACGCCATTGCCAACGCGCAGACGACCTACCAAATCACCTATCCCAACTTCGGCTTTGCCGACCAGCTCACCAAGCTGGCCTACCCTCCGTCCGGTCAGCCGATTGACGCCAACCATGCCGGCATCATTGATTGGGTGCTGGGCTGTACCTCGCAGCCGTGCCCCAAGGCGGGATACCAGTTTTCGATCGGAAACCCCGTAGGAACGCCGATCAGCGGGTTCACGGCGGTGGCTACGCCTTTGCTCCAGGGCCAAACCGGGCGGCGTGGCTTTTGCCTGGACCAGATCGCGCGCATCACCCAGGACCCGGACGGCGGCGCGAATTGCACGCAACCGCTGGAATAGTCCCGAGTCGCGAGCGCGGAGCTTCCGGTTTTGCTCGCGACTCGGGTCTCGGGACTTCGATTGACACCCCTCGCTCTGACCTTTATTCTCTAGTATTGCCCTAGGGAGAATTCTGCCGTCTGTGCTGCCCGCGTTTAATTGCATGATGGGGTTGCGCTTACGTCAGTACCGAGATGTTCATCAGCCTGCAAGTTCTGGTACAGAAGGAGATCAATTTTCGGGAGGAATATCCCCCGGAAACGATTGATCTGGGTCCAGACATGCGCCAGTCGGCGCCGCTGCTGACCAGCGGCCGTGCGACACTGATCGAGGAACGTCACGGCAGCAAGGGCGTCATCCTGGACATTCGCGTACAAGGCGAGCTGGCGACCTCGGTGGAAACGGCGTGCGCCCGCTGCCTGGAGCCGGTGACCCGCGAGGTGGCGCGACCATTCGAGTTGCTGTACCGGCCGCGGGGCGTGGATGCGGGGCGCGAAGAGATCTCGGTGACGCAGGCCGAGGCGGAAATCGGCTATTACGTGGGCGAAGGCGTCGAGTTGAAGGACATCCTGGGGGAGCAGATCCTTTTGGAAGTGCCGATGAAAGTGGTTTGCCGCGAGGAATGCAAGGGCCTGTGCCCGACCTGCGGACACAACCTCAACGAAAGCGATTGCCGCTGCCCGGCGCCGGTGGCCGACCCGCGCTGGCAGGCGTTGAAGGGCCTGAAGGACAAGTTGGAACAGTGAAGAATTGAAATTTGAGATTTTAGAGTTTGAAATGTTCAGACGCGAAACAGCGCTGAACGAAAACGTAAAATTCAATCGGGAACAGTATGGCAAATCCTAAACGAAGACACTCCAAGGCGCGGACCTCGACACGGCGCGCACACGACTTTCTGACGGCGCTCTCGCTTTCCGAGTGCCCCAACTGCCACGAGAAGAAATTGCCTCATCGGGCCTGTTCGAAGTGCGGCTACTATAAGGGCCGCGAAGTTCTGGCCATCAAGGAAAAGGAATAGGTCGCCGGGCTCAGTGCTCCATCGTTGTTGAAGCCTGGCGCCTGAAGCCTGAAGCCTGATTCATGCCCACGGTAATCGCCGTCGACGCCATGGGCTCGGATCGCGCGCCGAAACCGGAAGTTGAAGGCGCGATCCTGGCCGCGCGTCACCACGACATCCACGTTTTGCTGGTCGGGCCTGAAGATGAGGTCCGCGCCGAACTGCGTCACCACCCCTCCGCGCCGCTGGAGCAGATACAGGTGGTCCATGCCAGCGAAGTGATCGGCATGAACGAGAAGGCGGCGCAGGCGGTGCGGGCCAAGCGCGATTCCACGCTGCGGGTCGGGCTGCGCCTGGTGCGCGACGGCAAGGCATCCGGGTTCATTACCGCCGGAAATACGGGTGCGGCGATGGCCACGGCGAAGATGGTGCTGGGCGCGCTGCCGGGCGTGGACCGTCCCGCGCTGGCCGCGGTTTTTCCCACCGCGCAGGGGACGGCGAGCATCATGCTCGACGTCGGGGCGAACGTCGATTCCAAGCCGCACAACCTGGAGCAGTGGGCGGTGATGGGCGAGATTTACTCGCGCGCCATCTTTGGCGCCGAGCATCCGCGCGTAGGGTTGCTCTCGATCGGCGAGGAAGAGTCCAAGGGCAACGAGCTGACGCGCGCCGCGCACCAGCTTTTGAAACAACTGCCGCTGCAGTTCGTGGGCAACGTCGAGGGCCGCGATTTATACAACGGCAAGGTGGACGTGATCGTCTGCGATGGTTTCATCGGCAACGTCGCGCTGAAGGTTTCCGAAGGACTGGTGGAGACCGTGGGCTACATCCTGAAGGAAACGCTGCGCGCCACCATTACGCGGCAGGTCGGATACCTGCTGTCACGACGCGCCTTCGATGAATTCAAGAAGCGCCTCGATTACTCCGAATACGGCGGCGCTCCGCTGCTGGGCATCAAGGGAGTGTGCATCGTCAGCCATGGGTCGTCGAACGCGCACGCCATCAAGAACGCGATTCGCGTGGCCTCCGAGTTTGCCAATGCGAATATCAACGAAGCGATTGCGCGCGGGCTGACTACGTCGGCAGCGGCCTCCGAGGCCGGCTCGAAGTAGCTGGCAGTTTTTTAGTATGTCAATTTGTCAACTGCAGACCTTAAATTCGTACTTGCCCTGCTGTATTGACAAACTGACAAACTGACGAAATGAACCACTCTTGAACGTACGCATGAACCATAACGTCGCTTTCATCTTTCCCGGCCAGGGCTCGCAAACGGTCGGCATGGGCCGCGAGCTGGCGCAAATGCACCCGGTGGCGCAAGAGACTTTCCTTGAAGCCGACGCGGCGCTTGGGTTCAAGCTTTCGCAGGTGTGCTGGGAAGGTCCCGAAGACAAGCTGCGGCTGACGGAGATCACGCAGCCGGCGATCCTGACGGTGGCCGTGGCAGCGTTCCGCGTTCTGCAGGAGAAGGGAATCACGCCCGCAATCACCGCTGGACACAGTTTGGGCGAATATTCCGCGCAGGTTGCCGCCGGGACGCTGGAATTCCGGGACGCGGTGCGCACCGTGCACCATCGCGGGCGCTACATGCAGGAAGCGGTGCCGGTGGGCGAAGGCGCGATGGCTGCCATTCTTGGCATGCCGATCGATGAGCTGCGGGCACTGTGCTTCCACGTTGTTGACGATGTTCGCGCCGCGCACCAGTTGAAAGAATCTGGTTCGGACGACTTGGATGACGTCTTACTGACGATCAGCACCGATGAAAGCCGCCACGGGTTTGCGTATGTGGGTGGGGTTCGTGTTTGCTGTCAGCCGGCGAACATTAACTCGCCCGACCAAATCGTGATTTCAGGCAGCAAAGCGGCGGTGGAACGCGCGGCGGAAATGGCGAAACACCGCGGCGCCAAGCGTGCGATCATGCTGCCGGTGAGCGCGCCCTTTCATTCCGCGCTCATGCAGCCGGCGCAGGACCGGCTCGCGCCCGACCTGCAGGCGCTGGCGTTCCACAGCATGAGGGTGCCGGTGGTCACCAACGTTGACGCCGAAGTGGTTTCCGACCCGGACCAGGCCCGCGACGCGCTCATTCGCCAGGTTACCGGCGCGGTCCAGTGGGAGCCGTGCATGCGCTTGCTCATCGGGCGAGGCATTTCGACTTTCATCGAGGTCGGGCCGGGCAAGGTGCTGTGCGGCCTGATGCGCCAGATTGACCGTTCCATGACCTGTCTGAACGTGGAAGACGAAGCGTCGCTGCAGAAGGTGGTCAATCACTTTGCGGGCGTGGAAGTGAAATAAATCCCCTGCTACAGATTGCGAACACCACCAGGCAAACCACGGTCGCGACCAGCATGGCGGCGATAGAGGTGAATATGCTGGCAACCGCGGCTGTGCTTCGGTCCACCAGCAGCATCAAAACAGCCCAGCACAGAAGCGCCGCGATGCCGGCAATGATGAAGGCGATCCCGCCCCGGTAGTTTGCTTCGTACCAGATGCGCGGGTCGGACAGCGTCTTGCGGGTGCGTACGCCATAGATCACGTTGGGCGGAACTTTGCGCAGCACCAGCGGGACTGAGACGCCGATGGTGATCAGCGCCAGCAGCGGCGGAAGAAATTCAACGCCCTTGGGTGCATTCGGCAGCAGCTATTTCTCCTCAGGACTGTGTCGCGCGCGGCAGCGGCTAACCGCCATTGTTCATCGCGGCACGCTTCACCGGCGCCAGCGGCCCGATCAGGCGCACGTACTCCTGCATCGTAACAAAGCGGTATCCACGCGCTTTCAGTTCCGGCAACAGTGTTTCGAGTGCGATCACGGTTGTCGACAGCTCGTGGAAAGCGAGGATGTGCGTGGTTACGCCTTTCTTCTCGCGCTGCTCGATTTCCTGCAGCACGAAGGCATTCAGCGAAGGCTTGGGGCAATGTACCGGGTGCGCGCCGGCGCAGAGGTAGTCGGCGCTGTTCACGTCGCGCATGGGCAGCGGAATTTCCGACGAGATGCCGAGCACGCGATAGCCCCGGCCTTCGAGTTGCTGGTTGAGCGCGTCCCAGGTGATCCAATCCGGCGGGCGCACAAATTCGGCGCGATGTCCGGTGACTCCCTTGATCAACTCCGAGGCGCGGTCCACGTCGCCGACCGCGCTGCCTGCGCCGTGTTGCTTTTCGAACAACTTGAACTGCACATGGCTGAAGGTGTGGTCCTCGATCTCGTGCCCGCGGCGAAACAGGTCGCGCGCCGCGTCGAGGCAGGTCTTGTCGGTCTTGAATTCACGGCGGTCGCCATAGCTGCCGGGCGTGAGCCGCCAGCCCATGACGAAAAACGTCGCCTTCACGTGCTCGCGGTCGAGCAGGTCGAGCAACCCCGGTGTGGGCGTGTGTCCGGCCTGCGTGTAGCCGTAAAGAATGTAGGGGCGCGGGCCATCGTCGAAGGTGAGCGCAATCAGTTTCTGGTCGGCAGCCACGGCCGCGGTCGCGAAAGAGAGAAAAAGAGCTGCGGCAATCCACCGCTTCATCGGATCCCCTGTTGTTCAGGAACTCTGCATCCGATGTTACTGCGGAACGGTGGTGGAAGTAAGCGGGGTTAAGGACTCGGGGCGTTACTTTCGTTGCGCTCCGTCCGGACTACCAACGGGGGCCTGAAACTCGAAACCGAAACTGAAACTATTTCGAATATTGGTCGCGCAGCTCCATCTGGCGGTCCCAGAGGGGAATTTCCTGGCCATTGATGAAGACGTGCTTGACGTCGGTCTTCACATCCAGCGGATCGCCGTTGGCCACCACCACGTTGGCGATCTTGCCGGCGTCGAGCGATCCCAGCTTGTCGGCCAGGCCCCAGATTTCAGCGGCGTTGATGGTCAGCGCCTTCATCGCCTCGTCGTAGGGAAGCCCGTAGGCGACCGCGTATCCCGCCGCGTAGGGCAGGTTGCGCACCTGGTGCGAGTCATAGGAGGCGAATGCGATCTTCACGCCGCGTTTCACCAGCTCGCCGGGCAGGCTGTACACCGCGTCGTAACGCTCGTTGTCCTTGGGGAAGTCGTAGATTGGCCCCACGATGACGGGCGCCTTCAGCCGCGCGATGTAGTCCAGCACCGGCCGCGAGTGGGTGACGTGGTTCAGGATGAATTTCAGGTGAAATTCGTTGGCGAGCTTGACGGCGGTTTCCAGATCGCTGGGCTCGCTGGCGGCGAGCACGACCGGTTTCTTGCCGTCCAGGTAGGGAAGCAGCGCCTCCAGCTTCAGGTCGCGCTTCACCGGTTGCACTCCCTTTTCGCCTTTGCGTTTCTCGGAATCGGCAACCTTCTGCTGGTAATCGAGGGCGTCGAGAAATGCCTGGCGGAGTTGTGCGGCCATGCCCATGCGCGTGGTCGGATAGGTGCCGCGGCCGCTCTGCCAATCCATTTTGCGGCGCTGCGCGCCACTGAAGTTGAGCGGCATGGCGATGTCGCGCACCACCAGCATCTCGTCGGCTGAGGGCCCGGCGAGCTGGATGAAGGAGTCCTGGCCGGGCAGGGTGTCCTGCGAAGCGGGCGCGACGATGGCGTTGGTGATGCCGTTGACGCGCGTGGTCGGGATCAGATCGCTCTCGGCATGGAACGCGTCGGCGACGTGCATGTGCGGCATGATCTCGTCGCTGGTCTCGACCAGGTCGTTGGTGGACTGGACGGCGGAAATTTCGGTGAGGCCGAGATGCGATTCCGAATCAATCAGGCCGGGATAAACGGTCATCCCGGTGGCGTCAAGCACGCGCGCGTTGGCGGGAATTTGCGTCGAGGCCGCCGGACCGACGGCGGTGATTTTTCCGTTCTCAATTACGACCACCCCGTTTTCAATCGTTCCATGGGTAATGGTCAGCAGCTTTCCGCCCTTGATCGCGACGGGGGTGGTGCGCGTTTCCTGCGCGCGTGAGGGTTGCTGCGCGAAAGCACTGGCGGCGAAAAAAAGCACAACCGCAAAGGACGCAAAGATACGCAAAGGATTTTTCATCAGCGCACCTCCGCTTCCGGCTCGTCGCCGGATCCTGGCGGGGAAGGCAGACTCTCGGGCGTGCCGGCGAAGTGCGTCAGCCCATATCCGGCAAGGGTGCGGTCGAAAAACAGCTCGCCGTCAATGAACACTTTTTCGGGCACGCCGTAGCTGGACAGCGGATAGCCGTTCCAGATGACCAGGTCGGCGTCCTTGCCGACGTCGATCGAACCGACGCGGTCGTCGACGCCGATGATCCACGCCGGGTTGAGCGTGATCATCTTCATCGCTTCATCCTCAGTGGCGCCGCCGTAGCGCATGGTCTTGGCGGCTTCCACATTCAGGCGGCGGATCTGGTCCTCGGAGTCGCTCTTGATGGCGACGCGCACGCCCTTGCGCATCAGGATGACGGCGGCCCACGGGGTCGCGTCCCAGGCTTCTTGCTTGAAGCCCCACCAATCGGCCCAGGTGGCGACGCCGACGTTGTTGGCCGCGATCTTGTCGGCGACTTTATAGGCCTCGAGCGCGTGGTGGAAGGCGCGCAGCTTGTAGCCGAACTCTTTCGCCATCGCCATCTCGGTGAGGAACTCGTCGGCGCGATAGCAGTGGATCTGGACGTAGAGCTTGCCCTTGAGCACTTCCACCAGGGCGTCGAGCTTGAGGTCGCGCTTGGGCATCTTCGCGTCCTTGTCGCCCTTCTGCTTTTTGGCTTCGTATTCGTCCCACTGGCGCACGTAATCCTGAGCGTCAAGCAGGGCCTGGCGCTGCACCGCGAAGTTGCCCATGCGGGTGGAGGGCAATTGCTGGCGCTGGCCGAAGACACGCTTGGGATTTTCGCCGCTGGCAAACTTGATGGAACGGGGAGCGTTGGGGAAGAGCAACTGGTCGCGGCCGAGCCCGTACTTGGTTTTCATGATGACGGCCTGGCCGCCGATCATGTCAGCCGAACCGTGCAGCAGCATGGCGGAAGTGACGCCACCGGCAAGGGCGCGGTAGATCTCCTTGCTGGCGAACTGAAAAGCGTCGACCATCATCATCTGCGGGACGATGGGGCTGGTCGCCTCGTTGACATCGTCATCGAGCGCCATGTGCGAGTGCGCATCAATCAGCCCGGGCGTGACGTACTTTCCGCCGGCATCGATCACTATGGCGCCCGCGGGAGCGGAGACGTTAGCGCCGAAAGCCGCAATCTTGCCGGCGCGCACCACCACGCTGCCGTTCGCAATGCGGCCGTGGGTGGCGGTCAGCAGGGTAGCGTTCTGGATCACCAGGTCGACCACCCCAGCACGCGCGGCGCGTGCCGGGGACCCCGGGCGAGGCAGCGCTGGTGCGGGCGATGATTGCGCCAGCGCGGCGGAGGCCAGCAGCACGATCGCGATCAGAAAAGTCGGGACACGATTAAGCATCGGCACACCCCAAAGCGAGAAGGACGAAGCGGGATTCTAGGCTGCGGGTTCCGCGTAGGTCAATGAGCGGGTGAACCACGGAGGCACGGAGACACGGAGGAAAACCTGAATTGGTAATTTTGTAATTTAGTAATTTGGCAATTTTGTCTGGCGCGTTTTGTCACTTTACGAAATTACCCAATTACCCAATTACCAATTTGCCTCCGTGGTAGGTTGATTCCATGCGAGCCGTGGTGCAGCGCGTGAGCCGGGCGTCGGTGAAGGTCGTGGGCGCAGTGGTCGGCGAGATCGGGCTTGGACTGCTGGTCTTGCTCGCGGTCGCGCAGGACGACACAGAGGCCGACGCCGACTACCTGGCAGACAAGATCGCCGGGCTGCGCATTTTTGAAGATGCGGACGGAAAGATGAATCGCGCAGTCGCGGATGCCGGCGGCGCGGTGCTCGCCATTTCCCAGTTCACGTTGTATTGCGACGTGCGCCGCGGCAAACGCCCGTCGTTCGATGCCGCCGCGCGTCCGGAACAGGCGGTGCGCCTGTATGAATACTTCGTCGGCAAGATTCGGGCGGCCGGGCTGCGCTGCGAGACCGGAAAATTTCAGGAAATGATGGAAGTCGAGATGGTGAACGACGGGCCGGTGACCATCCTCCTCGACTCGAAAAAGCTGTTCTAGCGAGGGGCTGACGGCCATCGGCTTTCGGCGCTCGGGCTTGTACACCCGACAGCCGATCGCCGAGAGCCGATTGCCAACCCCGTCTCATTTGGCCGCGCAGTTCAGCACGGCATCGGCCATGGCTGCCGCCTCCACCGTTTCCTTCACATCGTGCACCCGGACGATGTGCGCGCCTTGCATGATGCAAATGACCGCCGCGGCCAGGCTACCGACCATGCGCTCGCCGGCTGGCGTGGTGCCTCCGGCGCGCGAGGTCGCCCGGCCGATAAACGATTTTCGTGACGGTCCCGCCAGCAGCGGAAACCTCAGCGCGGCAAACTCCTGGAAGCGGGCGAGCAGCGGATAATTTTCTTCGAAGCGCTTGCCGAAGCCGAAGCCGGGATCGAGCACAAGCCGGTCCCGCGCGACACCCGCGCCCAGGGCGTGTTCGCTCGATCGGCGCAACTCGTCGCAGACCAGCGCGACCATGTCGTCCACCGCCGGCAGCGTGCTCCACTGGTCCGGCCGGCCGCGCGTATGCATGAGCACGGCGCCGCAGCCCAGTTCGGCCAACGTCGCCGCCATCGCCGGGTCCCAGAAAAAGCCGCTGACATCGTTCACGATCTCGGCGCCCGCTTCCACCACCGCGCGCGCCACTCCCGACTTGTAGGTATCAATGGAAAGCACCGCGCCGGGCCGGCGGCGCTTCAGTTCGCGCACCACGGGCAAAACGCGGCGCAGTTCTTCCTCTTCGGCGACGAATTCTGTGGTGGCGCCGGCCGTGGTGGCGCCGGGGCGGGTGGATTCGCCGCCCACATCCACGATGTCGGCGCCGTGGTCGAGCAGGCGCAGACCGTGCTCGACGGCGGCCATGGTATCGAAGAAGCGCCCGCCGTCGGAAAAGGAATCGGGCGTGACGTTGAGCACGCCCATGACGAGCGTGCGTCCGCCGAGCGGCAGGACGCGAGAGCCGAGATTCCATGTAAAGCGTGGACGCATGGCGTGCCGCTGATTAAACAGGCTCAAGGCGGCGGAGCGCAAGGCGCAAGGAGGCTTTAGGTTTTAGGCGATAGGTCTTAGGCGTAAGGCAGCACGGCCGACCGCAGGTCGTCACCCTAGAGCCCAAAGCCTAACGCCGGTGTTTCTTCGGTCTTGAGCGCCTCCGCAAAAGTGCTACACTCGATGTGCTACTTCCATGGTTCGCTCCCGCCACACCGTCGCCC
>DASWAR010000327.1:0-27064 GCA_036391015.1 Terriglobales bacterium | reverse complement strand
AGCTCGGACGGTCGTAACCCATTTGTGATTTAGCGATTTAGTGATTTGTGATTGAGTGATTGCGCAACCCGAACGCAACGCTTTGAATCACTAAATCACAAATCGCTAAATCACAAATCCCGCAAGGAACTCGCAATGTTTCAAATCGATCATCTCGGAATCGCCGTAAAATCCCTTGCCCAGGCGAAAACCTTTTACCAGAACCTCGGCTTGCAGGTGATGCCGGAAGAGACCGTGGCCCAGGAAAAGGTCCGGCTGGCCATGGTGCCCCTCGGCGATAGCCGAATCGAACTGCTGGAGCCGCTCTCTGACGACTCGCCCATCGCCAAATTCCTCGCCAAACGCGGCGAGGGCCTGCACCACGTCTCGCTGCGCGTGGACAACCTGGCGAGCGCGGTGGAGAAGCTGAAGAAGTCCGGCGTGCGCCTCATCAACGAGCAAATCCAGGTCGGCGCCGGCGGGCATCTCTACGTCTTCGTGCATCCTTCCAGCTCCGGCGGAGTGCTGCTGGAATTGTGCGAAGAGCAGCCGAAGGGAGTTTAGTGATCGGGCGATCTCGTGATCGGGTGATCGGGTGATCGTTCTCACCATAGATACCGCCGGCTCGAACGGCAGCGTCGCCTTGTGCGAATGTGGCGCGGGCGCCCACGCCCGTGATTTTGAACTGCTCGAACTCGTGCCTCTCGCCGGCCGCACCTATTCGGCGCAACTGATGCCGCAAATTTCGGCGCTGCTCGCGCGTCACAACCTGGACAAATGCGCCATTGACGCCTACGCCGCCGCCACCGGCCCCGGTTCATTCACCGGTCTGCGCGTGGGACTCTCAACCGTGAAGGCTCTGGCTGAAATTACGCACAAGCCCATCGCCGCTGTTTCGCTGCTGGAAGCGCTGGCATGGGCGGGCGCCGCAGGTGTGGCCCGGCTCTCCGAGCCCGGAACTGTCGGTCAACCTTTCGAAGTCCAGGTGATCGCCGCTCTCGACGCCATGCGCGGCGAGGTCTTTGTCGGTGAGTACGTGGTCGGCGAAAACGCGGTACCCAAGCGCGTGCGTGAGGTCCTGATGCCGAGGCAGGAATTCGCCGCCGAGGCGCAACTGGCGCCGCACGTGCCGGTCATCACTCCTGACGAATCCGTCGTTTCCCTGCTGCGCGCCCGTGGACAGGAAGTGCAGGTTATGTCCCGTCCGCAGAGCGACGTGATTGCCCGCATCGGCGCGCTCAAGATTGCCGCCGGTCAGGTCGTTTTGCCCGAAGCGCTGGACGCCAACTACATCCGCCGCTCCGACGCGGAGATCTTTTCGAAAAGAAGCTCTTAGCTATTAGCTCTTAGCTGTTAGCCAGACGCAAGGCGCGGATATCGCAGACAGGAGCCGAACAAGCTAAAAGCTAAGAGCTTAAGAGCTAACAGCTTGCACATCCGTCCCGCCACTACCGCCGACGTTGCCGCCATGCGCCGGATTGAAGCGCAGGCTCCGACCGCCGCGCACTGGAGCGAAGACGAATACGACCGCATTTTTGCCGGCGATCCGCCACGCCTAGCCATCGTTATCGGAGACACGGTGCAGGGCTTCCTGATTGCGAATCAGATCGGCCCGGAATGGGAACTGGAAAACATTGCTGTCGCTGCCGGTGCGCGGCGGCGCGGCTTGGCCTCCGCTCTGCTCGGCCACTTCCTCGCCGTGGTGAAGCAGCAAGGCGGCGATAGCGTTTTCCTGGAAGTGCGCGCATCGAATGCAGCCGCGCGCGCCTTCTACGCCAAGTACGGTTTCGCCGAGACGGGACGCCGACGCCACTACTACCAGCACCCCGACGAAGACGCGGTCCTCTACCGCAGGGTCATCGGTAGCCCGTAACTTGTAGCCCGCTTTGATTTCCGGGACTACCGACTACCGCTCAGCCAGCCTTAGCCCCTGGCCGGCCACTTTCCCAAATTGCACCACCCGCAGGGCAGGAAAGAAATTCGGCGTATCGGCTGCAAAACCGATTGAAGCTGCCTTGACCCTGTGCTAGCTTAAAGTCCTTGCCAGACTGTTGGTAGGAGGTCTGCTGGATGGCAGCTCAGGTTCGGGATGTGCTCTTCGCCAGCAATGAAGAGTTTCGGCGCCTTGTTACTGAACATTCCCAATACTCCCAGCGGCTCGATAGCCTCACCCAAAAGAGATTTCTCTCCGAGGATGAGAAGATCGAAGAGGTCCGCCTGAAAAAGCTGAAATTGCGCCTCAAGGACCAGATGGAGTCCTTGGAGCAGCAGTTTCGGCATCGGAACAACAACGTAGCTTAGTCACTTGCCAGCCCCCATGACGGGGTCCTTGCCGCCACCACGGCAAACAAGTTTGGTACGTCCCAACACGCGGTTTCTGCCGCGTTTTTCTTTTTGGTCAATCGGTCAATCGGTCTATCGGTCACTTGGCGGGAAGTTCCTGGGAAGTGTGCGGCTCAGCCCAACCGGTAAGCGATAACCGACAGACCGATGGACCGACAGACCCAACGTCCCCGCCCCGTCTATAATTGCCTCTTACCACATGGTTCGTGACGGCTACTACTACGCGCTCGGGTCCCTGGTAGCTGCCGGGCTTCTCGCCTGGCTGGCTGCCCCGGCGTGGGCAATCATCCCGCTCGTATTCGGCGCGTTTTGTGCCTGGTTCTTTCGTGACCCGGACCGCCAGGTCCCATCGGCGGCGGGCGCGATCGTCTCTCCCGGCGATGGCCGCGTCACCGATATCATGGCCGTCGAGGTGGAGGGCCGTGGACGCACCCGCATCAGCATTTTTCTCAGTGTCTTTGACGTCCACGTCAACCGCTCGCCCATCGGCGGCGTTATCCGGGATGTGCAGTACCGCAAGGGCCAGTTCAAGAACGCCATGGGCGCGGCCAGCGCCGAGGGCAACGAGCAGAACATCGTGACCGTGGATGACGGCGCCCAGAAGGTCGTCTTCAAGCAGATCGCCGGCCTCATCGCGCGCCGTATTATCTTCACCAAGCGCGTCGGCGATACGGTGGCGCGCGGCGAGCGCATCGGCCTGATCAAGTTTGGCTCCCGTTGCGACGTCATCTTCGACGCTGCCGCCTCGGTGCAGGTGAAAATTGGACAACACGTGGCCGGCGGTTCCAGTATCCTTGCTCTGGCGCCGGTCACGCAGCTCGCTGACCGCGGCAACGAACTGACCGGCGCACAGCGCGAACAGGGAGTTCGCCGATGAACTGGCCGCCACTTCGTCGTGCTGACGATTCGCCGCGGCGCCGCCGTTTCAGCAAGGGCATCTACTTGCTGCCGTCGCTGTTCACCACCTTGAACATGGCGCTCGGCTACTACGCCCTGTACCACGCCATTCTGGGCTCGGTGGCCGAGCCTTGGCATTACGATAATGCCGCCAAGGCCATCGGCTTCGCCATCATCTTCGACGGCCTCGACGGCAAAATCGCACGCTTGACCAATACGGAAAGCGACTTTGGCCGCGAGTTCGATTCTCTGGCCGACGTCATCACCTTTGGTATCGCGCCCGCCATCCTCGCCTGGATGTGGGGATTCCGCATTCTCGCCCCACTCAACGGCAGCGATGTCCTGGCGCGGGTGGTGCAACTGGGCGCAGTTTCGACGTTCGCATTCCTGATTGCCGGCGCCAGCCGCCTGGCCCGCTTCAACATCCAGGTGAACCCGCAACCCTCGAATCCCGGCCGCCCGGGCAAGAAATATTTTGTCGGCATGCCGATCCCAGGCGGGGCCGGTGTCATCGCCGCCATCGTGCACTTTACCAAGGGCAACCCAATCACCGCCTGGTGGATGGGGCTGATTTGGGTAGGGCTCATCTTCGCTGTCGCCTACCTGATGGTTAGCACTTGGCGCTTTTACAGTTTCAAGGACATTGATTTTCGCAGCAGACATCCGTTCCAGCTCGTTGTAGTGATTGGTATCGTGATCGCCTTGATTGTGAGTTACTCGGAGTATTTCCTCTTTTTCTTGGCGCTGTTCTACATGCTCTCCGGCGTTCTCGCGCGCCTGATGTACATCTTGCGGCGCCGCGGCAGCCCGCCGCCACCCCCGTTGGAGGCCCCGACCGCACGATGAACCGCGCACACCAACCCGGCAGATCGGGCTCGGAGAACGGTCTCTATCGCGTCGCCATCGTCGGCGCCGGCAGCCTGAAGGGGAAGGAACTCGCCGAAGTCCTGCCCGAGACCGCCTTTCCCGCGGTGGACATCAAGCTGCTTGACGACGACGAATCCCTCGGCCAGCTCGAGTCGGTCGGCGAGGAAGTGACGTTTGTGCAAAGCGTGCGCGCGGAAAACTTCGAGCATGTGGACTTCACCTTCTTCGCCTCGCAGCCGGATTTCACCCGCAAGCACTGGCGCATCGCGCAGCAGGCCGGTAGCCTGATCGTTGACCTCTCGCACGCTCTGGAAGACGCGCCTGGCGCCCGCGTCCGCTCCCCTTGGCTGGAACGCGAGCTGCGCCACTCGCAAATACCGGAACTGGAGCCCGCGCCCGTGGTCACGGCACACCCCGCCGCAGTCGTGCTGGCGCTGCTGATCGCTCGCGCGCAGAAGGTCGCCAACCTACGCTCCGCCGTTGCCACCGTCTTTGAGCCCGCCTCCGAACACGGCCGCGCCGGCATGGACGAACTTCACGAGCAGACCGTGAACCTGCTCTCCTTCCAGGACATGCCCAAGTTGGTTTTCGACGCGCAGGTCGCCTTCAATGTCCTGGCGCGTTACGGCGAGAATTCCTCGCCCACGCTGGAAAGCGCCGAGCGCCGCATCCTCAGCCACTACCGCCAAATCACCGGACAGGTTCCGCAGCCGGGGGTTACGCCGCACGCCGATGTAACGGTGCCTTCCGTGATGCTGGTGCAGGCGCCGATCTTTCACGGACACGTCTTTTCGCTCTACATTGAGTTGGAGCAGGCACATTCGATCGGCGATTTTTCGCAGGCCATCGCCGGCGAGCACGTTGCGCTGACCCGCGGCTCCGAGGAGTCGCCCAGCAACGTTGCCGCCGCCGGGTCGGAGGACGTGATGGTGTGGATCCGCGCCGATGCCCAGCGCGAGACCGGATTCTGGATCTGGGCCGCCGCCGATAACCTGCGCGTGCTGGCATTGAACGCCATTGACGCCGCCCAGCAAATGGTGGCCGCCATGCCGAAAGGGAAATTGCAGTAGAGTTGCGAGTCCCGATTTCCGAGTTGTGAGTGCGAGTTGTGAGTGCGGGTGTGGCACACGCGCCCTCGCGTGTGCCGGTGGAAGCGCCGGGCTTTAGCCCGGCGAAAACTGAAAAACGTTGAGGGGCTTTAGCTTCGGCTCAGGGCTCGCGACTCGGGGCTCGGGACTTTTCCAACACGTGCCGAACCGTTTATTCATCATCGCCCTTTTGTCCTCTATGCTGCTGACGGTGAGCTGCGGCTACCACACCACCACCCACTACGTGCGCCTGCCGGACTCCGTCCACACCATCGCCGTACCCGCTTTCACCAACCAGACGCAAAACTACCGGGTTGAGCAGGTGCTCACCTCCGCCGTGGTTCGCGAATTCGTCACCCGCACAAAATTCCGAATGATCAGCGAACCAACGGACGATGCCGACGCCACGCTGCACGGAGCGGTCACCACCATGCAACTGGCGCCGCTCACCTACGACTCGCAGACCGGCCGCGCCTCCAGCGCCCTGGTCACGGTCACCATGCGCGTCTCGCTGGTGGATCGCAAGGGCACGGTGCTGTTCGACCAACCCAACTACACTTTCCGCGAGCAGTACCAGGTCTCGCGCGAGCTCACCAGCTTCTTCGAGGAAGACTCGCCCGCCGTGGACCGCCTGTCGCGCGACTTCGCACGCACCCTGGTTTCCAATATCCTGGAGGCCTACTGAATGCGCGCCTTCGCTGCCGCGGAAAAATTCGTTACCGACATCGTGCAGCGCAAGCTGAAGCCCTGTTACGTGCTCGCCGGTGATGAAGCTTTTTTCCGCCGCCAATGCCGCGAAGCCGTGCTCAAGCACCTGGTTCCGCCCGATCTGCGCGACTTTTCGCTCCACGAATTCGATCTCTCCGAAACCCCGCTCATCGAAGTCCTCGATGCCGCCCGCACGCCCTCGCTCATGGCGCCGTTCCAGGTCTTCTTCATTCGCGGCGTGAAGGCGCTCTACACTCGCGGTTCGCACGATGCAGAATTCAAGGCGATCGAAGACTACGCCGCCAATCCCAATCCCGACGCGCTGCTCATCTTCGTCGCCGATTTCATCAACATTCCCGCCGACGTCCGCCGCATGGAGCTCACCGACCGCGACCGCTACCAGCGGCTGCGCGAAACCCTCGGCCGGTATTGCGGGATTGTCGAGCTGGCGCGCGTCGAGGAAGGCGAGGCCGTGCGCTGGGCCGTCGAGACCGGCGCCGCGGAAGGCGTCAAGATCGATAATGATGCCGCGCGCGAATTGGTGGACGCGCTTGGCGGCGACATGATGCTGGTGGCCAACGAACTGGAAAAGCTCATCCTCTACGTCGGCGAGAAAAAGCGCATCGCGCTCGGCGACGTCGAAACCATGGTCCTCGCCGCCAAGCAGCGCTCGCTCTACGAACTCACCGACGCCATTTCCGCCAAGGACCGCGTGCGCGCGCTGGGGGTGCTGGAAGCGATCCTCACCAGCGGCGAAGGCGAGGAAGCCGCCATCGGACACCTCTACATGCTGGCGAAAACCTTTCGCCAGATGCTGGTGATATTCGAGAAGCGCGTCCGCGACTCGCGCGCGCTCTGGGCCGCGCTCTGGCAAGGCTTCCGCGTTCCACCCTTCGCCGCCGAAGACATCCTGCGCCAGGCGCGCCGCTACAAATCGCGGCGCGAACTGACGCGCGCCCTGCGCCTGATCGCCCGCGCCGACCTCGACCTCCGCTCCAACCCGCCCAGCAAACGCCTCATCCTCGAGCGCCTGGTCCTCGACCTCTGCGCCGAACCCCACCTCGCCGAATCCGGCTGGGAGCAGCAGCAGTTGCCGGTGTAGCTTGAACCTCGATTCCTATCTCGCCCGCATCTCCTACTCCGGCCCCCTCGCGCCGACGCTGGAAAACTTGCGCGCGATCCATTACGCGCACCTGCTCGCCGTGCCCTTCGAGAACCTCGACATTCACCGCGGCGTGCCCATTGCGCTCGACCAGGAGCACCTGTACGACAAGATTGTTCTCCGCCGCCGCGGCGGCTTCTGCTACGAGCTGAACAGCCTGTTCGCGGCGCTGCTGCGCGAACTCGGTTTCCGCGTAACCCTGCTCTCCGCACGCGTTCCCATCGAGGAGAACCGCGTTGGCCCGGAATTTGATCACCTCACTCTGCGGGTGGATCTGGATACGCCCTGGCTCGCCGACGTGGGATTCGGCGAATCTTTCATCGAGCCGCTTCCGTTGTTGCCTAACGCGGAGCAGTTTCAGCGCAATGTTTTTTACTGCCTCGATACCCGGGAAGAGCGCTGGCGCGTCCTGCGCTATTCTCCCGAGCCCGGCAACCGGCGCGGCGTGCCCGTGCTGTCCGATTCGGACTGGGAGTGGCGCATGCTGTATGACTTCACGCTCGTGCCCCGGCGCCTTTCCGAATTTGAAGGCATGTGCCGTCATCACCAGACCTCGCCGGAATCTCATTTCACGCGCAACCGCGTATGCAGCATTCTGACCCCCAGGGGGCGCGTTACCTTGACCGGCGCGCGTCTGGTGATCACCGAAGACGGCGAGCGCCGGGAATCCGCTCTCGCTACTACCCAGGAATACGACGCCGCGCTAGAAGGGTTTTTTGGGATCCGGCTGGATGCGGTGCAAAGTACCGGCACGTGACAAACGGTTCTGTCGCCCGCTAAAGCGGGCTTTTGCTCAGGCAGGCAGCTGACCCCGGGCTCACGCCCGGGGCTACGTTCTGCCGCGTGCCACGCGCGCTGGGCGTCCTCGCCATGCCGGCAAAAGCAAAACGGCAGGCCGCAGCCTGCCGTCCGAAAGCTAAGAGCTAAACGCTAAACGCTGGTTTTCCCCACAGCGTTCAGCCGCTTGCCGAGCCGCGACTTATAGCGCGACGCCGTATTCTTGTGCAGTATGCCCTTCTGTACCGCCTTATCGAGCACCGAGGTGGTCTCGCGATATCCGACGGCTGCCTCGTTCTTGTTGCCACTGGACAGCGCCGTCCGGAACTTGCGCAGGGCGCTGCGCAGGCGTGACTTGTTGGCGCGATTGGCGGCGGTGCGCTTTTCCGTCTGCCGGGCGCGTTTCAGGGCCGAAAAGTGGTTTGCCATATTCGACTGGTCGTCCTCTAGGAATTTTTTCTCTGGGCCAAACGTTTATTCTACGGCCTGCCGCTGCATCGGTCAATCGCGCCAGGCTTCCGCCCAGTAGCGAATCCCATGAAAACGCGCCAATTACGCCTTCGGTAAGGCTTTGTATTTGCTCGCATATGTTGCTGTCCAACCGCTCCGTTGCAACGTTTTCCGACATCTAATGAAAGTGGAAGTAAGTGCTATTCAGACGTTCGGATCATCGCCTTGCCTGGTGGCTGGAGACTGACGGGTGGGGACTGTTTGTGCCATTGACTCTGTCCCGAGCACGTCGTACTCTAAGCGCAATGGTAGTTGCTTCCACCTGGTGGCGAGCATCGGCCCATCTTTCCACTCCATACACGTCCATGTCCGTACGCGCGCGCGCCGGCGTTTCCGGTGCCGCGGCGGGAGGCTAACGCTCAGCATTAAATGAAGAAGAATATCGACATCACCAAGAACATCGAGACCCTGTTCGGAACCCGGGACGAAAACCTCCACCTCCTCGAAGAAGGCCTGAACGTCACCATTGACCTGAAGGCGGAATCCGTCGAAATCGAAGGCGCCGCGCGCGACGTCGCCCGCGCCGAGCAGGTTTTCACCGACTACGCTCATCTGCAGCGCACCGGCTTCGTCTTCAACAACGGCGACCTTGGCTCCATTCTGCGCATCCTTGCTTCCGACCCGACGGCGACCCTGCGCGGTCTCGCCGAAGCCGGACGCCAGCGCTCCTTCGGGAAACGTCCGGTGCAGCCCAAAAGCGCCAACCAGCGCCGCTACGTCGAGGCCATCGAGAAGAACGACATGGTCTTCGGCATTGGGCCGGCGGGCACGGGAAAAACCTACCTCGCGGTGGCCATGGCCATCTCCGCGCTGCTTGCCAAGAAAGTGAACCGCATCATCCTGGCGCGGCCCGCGGTGGAGGCCGGCGAACGCCTCGGCTTTCTGCCCGGAACCTTGCAGGAGAAGGTCGATCCCTACCTCCGGCCGCTGTACGACGCGCTCTACGACATGATGGACCCGGAGAAGATCGATCGTTACCTGGAGAAGAACATCATCGAGATCGCGCCCATTGCCTTCATGCGCGGGCGCACGCTCAACGATTCGTTCATCATCCTCGACGAGGCGCAAAACACCACCTCCGAGCAGATGAAGATGTTCGTCACCCGTCTCGGCTTCAACTCCAAGGCGGTCATCACCGGCGACATCACCCAGATTGACCTGCCCACCACCAAGCGCTGCGGCATGCTGGAAGCGATGGACATCCTGGGCAACGTCAACGGAATTTCCTTTGTGCACTTCGACGAGAGCGACGTGGTCCGCCACCACCTGGTGCAGCGCATCATCCGCGCCTACGACGATTACAAGACGCGCATGAGCGGCGACCAGATGGTGCTGCCCATCAACGGCAAGTCCGGCCGCAACGGTTCGCCGCCGCCGGTCGAGCCGGTCGCACCCGAGATGGAAACGGCCCCTGAGCACGTCGAAGAGTAAAATTGACGGCGGTCACGGGAGGGCTGCACGTGCCCTCCCGTTCGCTTTTATGGTCATGATCAGGAAAGCGGCGCCGGGAATTTCCGAGCAGGCGCTGGCCCGTTTCGCGCAGCGCGCGCGCAAGGCCGCGGGCCTTCGCGGCCAGGTCAATGTTGTTCTGACTTCCAGCCGCGACATCCGCGCCCTCAATCGGCGCTTCCGCGGAAAAGACAAGCCGACCGACGTGCTTTCGTTTCCTCCCGTTCCGGTTGTCGCCGATGCATTCTCCGGCGACATCGTGATCTCCACCGATATCGCCTGCCGCAACGCGCGCCTCTACCAGCACGCGCCCGCGGAGGAGCTGAAAATTCTGATCCTGCACGGCATGCTCCATCTCGCAGGTTACGACCACGAATCCGACGGCGGCGAGATGGCGCGCAAGGAAGAACGCCTCCGCCGCCAACTCGGACTCGGCAACGGTCTGATCCGGCGTACTGATCATGTGGCACACGCGCCCTCGCGTGTGCGCCATGCGCGGAGGCGAGCCCGATGAACATCGCCATCGCTATCGCCTTCACCGTGCTCCTTTTCATTCTCGGGCTTGTCTCCTATGTCGAGCGCTTGTATACCGAGCGCGGCAAGTTTCTCTCGCGCGAATTCGAGGAGAACATCGAGGCCTTTGAGAAGGAGGTCGAACCGCGCTTGAAGATGGGCCGCGAGCGCGCCGCGCTCTCCGTCGCCGTGCTCGAACAGCTCGCCACCGCAGCGCTCGCCATGCTGGTGGCGTACAGCGTTTTTCACACCGGTACCTGGACCGCCGCCGAGGCTGCGCAGGCCGCGCTCGCCGTGGTCCTGAGCGTGGTCGTGTGCAACCGCCTGCTCCCGTTTGTGCTCTTCTCGCGCACTCGCGGCACCTGGCTCGCCAGGTTTACCATTCCGCTGCGCGCCTTGCTGTACCTCGCCATGCCGGTGACGCTCGCGATCGGATTCTGCATCTCCGTTTTCGCGCTCACCCGCGAGCACGCCGAGCCTGTACCCGAGCGGCCGTCGGAAGCGGTGGACGCGCTCATCGAGGCCGGCCAGGAGGAGGGCATTCTGGAGGAGAGCGACCGCGAGCTCATCCAGTCGGTGGTCGAGTTCGGCGACAAGACAGTGCGCGAGGTGATCAAGCCGCGTCCGGAGATGTTCGCTGTGCCCGCCGACACCACCGTCGAGAAGCTCACCGACATGCTGCGCACGCGGCCGTACTCGCGCGTGCCGGTGTATGAAGGCTCCATCGACAAGATCGTCGGCATCGTGCACGCCCGCGACCTGCTCCAGGTTACCGACACCGAAGCGAGCACCCGGACAGTCCGCGAGCTGATGAGCACCGACATCAAGTTTGTGCCCGAGAGCAAGCGTGTCAGCGACCTGCTGCGCGAGATGCAGCGCGACAGCATCCGCATGGAGATCGTGGTGGACGAATACGGCGCGGTCGCGGGCCTGGTCACCATCGAGGACATGGTCGAAGAGATCGTGGGCGAGATCCGCGACGAGCGCGAGAAGGACATCATCCGCGAAAACGAATATTCCTATATCGTTCCCGGCAGCATGGACGTGGATCGGCTCGATGAACTGTTCGGCATACGGCCGGAGGGGCACGAGGCCACGACGGTCGCGGGCCTGGTGAGCGAGCTTGCCGGGCGCATCCCGCAGCAGGGCGAGGTCATCAATGCCGAGGGCCTACGCTTCGAGGTCCTGCAGTCCACCGACCGCCGCGTCGAGCGCCTGCGCATTTCGACCTTGCAGCATGCGAAAACGGGAACGGATTCATGAAATCCGGTTTCGTCACCATTCTCGGGCGTCCCAATGCCGGCAAGTCCACGCTGCTGAACGCGCTCGTGGGCGAGAAGCTCGCCATCGTGACCCACAAGCCGCAGACCACGCGCAACCGCATCCAGGGCATCCTCAATCTTCCGGCGAAGAAGGGAAGGCCGAAAGCGCAGGTGATCCTGATTGATACGCCCGGCGTGCACCGGCCGGAAAATCGCCTGGACAAGAAAATGATGCAGGAGGTGCGCGACGCCCTCGAGGGCAGCGGCCTGGTGCTGCTCATCACCGACATCACGCAGCGGTTCGGGACGGGCGAGCAGTTCGTCATTGACCTGGCCAAGCGCGCCAGCACGCCGGTGATCCTGCTGCTCAACAAGATCGATCTGATTGATACGCGCAAGTTGCTGCCGCTGATCGAGCAGTGGTCGAAGCTGCACGATTTCCGCGAGATCATTCCCATCTCGGCGCGCAAGAAGCGTGGCCTGGAAGAGCTGCTCGACGCCATCGTGCGCGCACTGCCGGAAGCTCCCGCATATTTCCCCAGCGACCAGCTCACCGATCAGCCGATGCGTTTTCTGGCCGCCGAAATCATCCGCGAGCAGGTGCTGATCTCGACGCAGCAGGAAATTCCGTACGCAACCACGGTGCTGATTGAACGCTTCGAAGAGGACAAGCGCCTGTTGCGCATCGCCGCGATTATTTACTGCGAGCGCGAAGGGCAGAAGGGAATCCTGATCGGCAAGGGCGGCTCCATGCTGAAGAAGATCGGGACCGAAGCGCGTCACCAGATCGAGCGCGCGCTGGGCAAGAAAGTTTTTCTCGAAATGTTCGTCAAGGTGCGTCCTGGCTGGCGCGATTCCAGCGACTTCGTCGAAGGGCTCGACTGGCGCCGGCAACTGGAAGACATTGCCGCGCGCGAGCAGTTCGAAAAAAACCTGGAGTGACCATCTCCATCGGCTCGGAAGAAGAACTGCGCTGGGTCCATCGCACGCTGTCGGATCTGTACTTGGTGGAGGGGCTGAAGTAGTTCTCGGTTAGCGGATTGAAGATCCCACCCAACGAAAAACATCGTTGGGTGGGGCACTCGGTTATGTCGAAAGGCTTCTCTTCATTTTCCCAGACCGGTGTCGATCGTAATCAAGAACGCGTTGCGGTCGGTGTAGCTGAACTGATGGCCGGCGATGTCGGCGCGGTGATCGATCGACTTGTAAAGCTGAAAACCGTCGTTACTCAGCGCACCAAAATAAGCGACGTTTTGCAGCCGTACGCCTTTTCCGTCAACCCCGGGAATGCGCTGCAGTTTCATGTACGCCATTTTTCCGCCGCTTAGCTTGGCTTCAGCAATATCACCGGTCTGGGTGATTTCAATGGGCGCTTCCTGCACCTTCAGGTCGGACCACTCCAGGCCGTAGGTTTTCAGGATGATGGGCGCGAGCGCCTCGCGCTGTTCTTTGGTAGTTGTGGGATCGAAGCTGACAACCACCCACTTACCCTTTTTCTCGTTGCCCCATTTGTCACCCAGGTCTCCGGTCAACCAGTACTTGGCGCCCCGCAACTGTACGTTTCCGGAATGGCCTTCGCGAACCTTGACGGCCATGTTGAATTCGCAGTGTGGGTGTTCGGCTTCCTTGTTGAAGTAGCACGGACAGAAGGCATGGCAACTGCAAGCCTCGACGTAATCGGCCTTCATTCGTGACGGTGAATCTGAGGGTGTTGCCGCCACCAAGGCGGCGCAGAGGACCAGGAGCCCGATGCGTGTGTAGCGATGCATGTGCTCACCTCCACATCTGGATTGGGCAGAAGATACACCCGGATCATCGTGCCCGCAACAGGGTTCTAAGAGGAACGAGACAGGACCTGTTCGCGCCGCTACTCCTTCACCGCAATCCCCAGCGTCTTCATCTTCCGGTACAGGTGTGATCGCTCCAGGCCAAGCACTTCGGCGGTGCGGCTGACGTTGCCGTGATTCTGGTCGAGGGTTTTCAAAATGAAGTCGCGTTCGTAGGCCGCCCGCGCCTGGTGCAGGGTGGAGAAGCCGTCGCCACCGCGGCGCGAAGTATCGCGATAGACCAGCGGCGGCAGGTGCTTGCGGTCGAGTTTCGCCACCGCGGGATTCATGATGACGATGCGCTCGATCACGTTCTTCAACTCGCGCACGTTGCCCGGCCACGAGTAGCGCATGAGCGTGTCAATGGCGTCGTCGGTCATCTCCTTCGGGTGGCGGCTGTACTGCGAGGAAAATTCCTTGAGGAAATGGCGCGCCAGCAGGGGCACGTCTTCCAGGCGCTCGCGTAACGGCGGGACGTAGAAGGGAATGACGTTCAAACGATAAAACAGGTCCTCGCGGAAATTGCCCTTGGAAATTTCTTCTTCCAGGTCGTGATTGGTGGCGGCGATCACGCGCGCGTCCACGGTGACCACCTCGTCTCCCCCAACCGGCGTAAAGCTCTGCTCGTCGAGGGTGCGCAGAACTTTCGCCTGCGTCTTCAGGCTCATGTCGCCGACTTCGTCGAGGAACAGCGTGCCGCCATCAGCCTTCTGAAATTTTCCTTCTTTGTCGGCGCTCGCTCCGGCAAATGATCCTTTGCGGTGGCCGAACAATTCGCTCTCGATCAGGTCTTCGGGAATGGCGGCGCAGTTGACCTCGACAAACATGGCTTCGTAACGCTCGCTCTCGGCGTGGATGGCGCGGGCGACAAGTTCTTTGCCGGTGCCGGATTCGCCAAAGATCAGCACGCGCCCGTTGGTCGGCGCCATGAGCGCGATCTGCTGGCGCACCGCCTTCATCGGGATGCTCTCGCCGGCGATCACCGACTTGGGCTGCTGGCGCTTGAGGTCGCGGTTCTCCACGCGCAGGCGGCGCGCCTCGGCCGCGTTCTTCACCAGGATGAGGGTCTTCTCGATGGAGAGCGGCTTTTCCAGGAAGTCAAAGGCGCCCAGCTTGGTGGCGCGCACGGCGGTTTCGATGGTGCCGTGGCCGGAGATCATGATGACCTCGGGCGAGGCGTCGGATTGCTTGATCTTGTGCAGCGTTTCCAGGCCGTCCATGCCGGGCAGCCAGATGTCGAGGAGCACCACGTCAAAGGGGCGCTTGTCGAGGATCTCCAGGCAGACCTCCCCGCTGCCGGCGAGCGCGGCGGTATAGCCTTCGTCCTCGAGCACGCCCTTGAGCGACTCGCGGATGCCGGGCTCGTCGTCAACGATGAGGACGCTATGCATGGGCCATCTGCGCAGGTTCGGCGGCGACCGGCAGTTCGACAATGAAGCGCGCGCCCACCGGTTTGTTTTCCTCGACACGAATGGTGCCGCGGTGGTCTTCCACGATGCGGCTGACGATGGCCAGCCCGAGCCCCGTGCCGCGCTTCTTGGTGGAGAAATACGGCAGGAACAATTTTTCCTTGAGCTCGTGGGTGACGCCGTGGCCGCTATCGGCGATCACGATTTCGACAGCGTCGCGCGTCCCGGCCAGCGCGGTGCTGATGTCCACTTCGCGGACATGAGACTCCTGCATGGCTTCGGCGGCATTGTCCACCAGGTTGGCGATGGCGCGCTTGATGGCCTCGGGATCGGCCATGACTTTAGGCAGGTCGGGTGCAAGCTGGGTGTGGACGCGGATGCCGTCGAGCCGCCCGTTGAACATGGCGAGCGCGGATTCCACGATGGTGTTGATGTCGGCGGGCTGCGGCTGCGCCTGCGGGAAGCGGGCAAACGTCGAGAACTCGTCCACCAGCGTGCGCACGGTTTCAACGGCGCCGCCGATGGTCTCGGCGCAACTCTTGATCACTTCCAGCGACTGCGGGTCAGGCGGCGTGCCGCGCTCCAGGTGGCGGCGGATGCGCTCGGCGGAGAGCGCGATGGGGGTAAGCGGGTTCTTGATTTCGTGCGCGACGCGGCGCGCGACCTCGCGCCAGGCGGCCTGCTTCTGCGCCTTCAGCAGATCCGATAAATCCTCGAAGACGAGCACGTAGCCGAGGCGCTGGCCTTCGTGCTGCAACGACGCAGCGGTCACCGCCGCGATGAGATGGCGGCGCTGAAACTGGATTTCCATCTGGATGGTGGTGGAGCCCATGCGGTCGGCCTTGCGCAGCAGATGCCGCATCTCCTGCATCACCTCGGGCGGGAAGATGTGGTCAACGCGAACCCCTTCATGCGAGCCGTTGCCGTCGGGCCACAGGATGCGGTTGAGCGCGTTGTTGGTGTGGGTGATGCGGCGCTCGGCATCGAGGGAAAGCACGCCGGTGGGAATGCTTTCCAGGATGGTTTCCATGTGGCGGCGGCGCTGTTCAAGGGCGGCGTTGGCATCGGCGAGTTCCCGGCTGGAGGCCTCGATCTGCCGGCGCGAGGATTCCAGCTCCTCCGCCATGCGGTTGAAGGAGAGCAGCAGCTTGCCAAGTTCGTCGCCGGTATCCACGGCGACACGGTAATCGAATTTTCCGCGCGAGATCTGCTCGGTTGCTTCCGCCAGCGCAGCTACCGGCCGGGTGACGAATTTGGAAAGAAACAGCGCCATCCAGGTGGAGGCGAACAGGACCAGCACGGTGAGCAGGAGCAGCAATCCCATGTAGGTGCGGCGGACGAGCTTGCGCTGCTGCGCCAGTTCCATGTAGCGGCGCTGGCTGGCTTCAATCTGCGCCATGGTGCGTGAGAATTCCTGCGGCAGCGGCATTCCGACCAGCACCCATCCGCCGCGGCCGCCCACCATCGCCGCGCCCAGCATGTACTCGACGCCGTTCAGAGTGAAGGACTTGGGCAGCGGCAGCAGCGTGCCCTGGTGCTCGCCGATGCGCTGGCGCATCATCGGCCAGGGTTCGGGCAGGTGGAACGCGGCCTCGGCTTCACCGTCCAGGATGGCAACCGCGAAGCCATCCTGAAGAGGTGCTTCGTGGTGGCGGAAGATGTTGACCACCTGTCCGAAATCACCTTTCTCAAACCCGCGCTGCGTAGGCGCCGCTTCGGCGATGGAGGTGGCTTCCGCCTTGGCGTTGTTCAGCGCGTAAGTGGAGAGCATGGCACCGACACGCGCCGTGTCCTGGCGGACTTCCTCCACCGGGCGAGAGAACCACTTGTCAATCGAGCGGTTCATCAGTCCATAGGCGAACATGAACAGGAACAGCACCGGACCGAACGACAACACCAGAGCGCCCAGCACCATCTTGGTGCGAAACTTCGAACCCAGCACGCCGCCGCGCGTCTCAGCAAACAGCTTGAGCAGGGTGCGCGCCAGCACGACCATGAGCGCCAGCAGCAGCAGAAAGATGAGCGAGGAGAGGGCGGAGAAGATCAGCGTCTGCTCGCTGGTGGTGGGGCGGAGGAACGTAAGATCGAATGCCTGCTGGGAGGAAACTACAAACAACAACAGAAAGATGATGACGGCGAGAATGATGAGGGCAGTACGGCGCCGGCGCGAGCTTTCCTCGGTACGAATTGGCGCTTGTGCAGACAAAACGAGCGGCCCCGCGAAAGAAGCGCAACATGCGGGGCGATAGGAACATTATAACGGGAGAACCAGCAAGGAAATTCAGCGAAGACGCGGCCCGCGCCTGGGGGCCTGGGGCGTCAGCCGTGGCCCTCGAACCGGAAGGAACACCCGCAGCGGGCAATGGTCGCACAGCGCCTCCGACTTCAAACAAAAATTCTTTCCTACGCCGACGATCAACCCGTGCATTTCGTTGAAGACCTGGGCGGTCGCGGATCGCGGCACGGTGCTGATCCGGGAGGGCGAATGAGACGCGCCTTCGGAAGTGGCCAGTGGCTGGTGGTCAGTGGCCAGGAGATGCAGGTCGTCTTCGCATTGCGCGACGAATTCGGGTGTGCCCAGGGCGGCCTCGAACAGGTTGCGAATGTCGCCGTAGGGCGCCTTCGGCGGGAGGATACGGTGGCGGTCGAGGATGCGGCGGGTGTAAGCGTCCACGACGAAAACCGGATGATTGCCGGCGTAGAGAAGAATGGAGTCCGCAGTTTCCGGGCCGATGCCGTTCAGCGCCAGCAATTCCTCGCGCAATTCGGCGGTGGGGCGGGCGAACATGCGGTGGAGAGAGCCGGCATGGCGCTCATCCAGGTAGGCGACGAAATTTTTCAGCCGCGCCGCTTTTTGTCGGAAATAACCGGCGGAGCGGATGAACTGCTCCAGTTGCGGGAGCGGCGTGTTGCGAATTCCGCTGAGGCTGAGTACGCGTGCGCGGCGGAGTTGCGCCATGGCTTTGTCGACGTTGGTCCAAGCCGTGTTCTGGGTGAGAAAGGCGCCGACGACAACCTCGAAGCGGCTCTGGGCCGGCCACCAGTGCTGGCGTCCCCAAGCGCGAAACAGGGTTTGGTAGAACGCGCGAATTGTCTCCGTGCGCGAAAGGGCCACAAAATGAGTTTAAACGTCCACCGCCAGGGCGCGGGGGGAACCCAGCCGTATCAGCGCCTGGCGCAGGCGCGGGTGCTCGCGCATCAGGCGCAGGTAGTCCCATTCTTCGTCCGCCATCTTGGCGCGAATGATGTGCAGCAACTTCGATTTTTCCGCCGCCGTCCAGGTGCGCAGGTCGGCGGAGGAGTTCAGGGCGAGGGCGAAGTTGCCGAAGGCGTAGCGCTCGTCGGAGGTCAACTCGCCCGGAGAGAGGTTGAGCGCCGAGGCCAGGCGCTGGGTGCAGGCGGCGCGAAAGGCGTCGGCGTCGCCACCGGACTTCGCCATCTCGCGGAGCACGGCCATGCCGAGGGTGCGCGTGCGGAAGCGGTCCCAATCGCCTCGCGGCGTGCGGGGCATTTCGAAGAAGACATGGCCGGCGGCAAGTTTGCGCAGGGTGCGTGCGGGCGTGCGATAGCGCGGGTTGGCGGCGATCTTCCTTTCTTCCGCTTCGACCAGCGCGGCAAGTTCCGGCCGCCCTGGACGGAAACCGAGTTTGCGGTAGAACCAGAACGCGCCGGAGGCGATCGCTTCCTCGTTGTCTTCACCCAGTTGGTAGGGATACACCGAAATACAATCCATGCCGAGCAGTTGGCGGAGCGCGCGCAGCACCTGGGCGTAGGTCCAGCCCGTCTCGCCTTCGCGAAAAGCATAGAAGGTGTTGAAGCCGATTTCCATCCAGTCGGCGAGTGCGATCGCTTCCAGGTAGTTGAGCGGGATTCCGTTCTTGAGCGTGAACCCCGCAGCGTAGGTGCGCAGAGGGAAACGCCGGCTGGGCGGAAGTCCCCAGATAAAAATCTGCGTGCCGCGCCCGACCTCGGCGAGATAGACCGGCGTCGCTCCGAAAGTCATGCCGTACAGCCCGCGGTAGCGGACGGTCAGCACCTCGCGCCCCATGTTGATAATGTCGGCGCTCTCGCCGGGAGAGAGGGTCTCCAGCCTGAGTGGGGAAGCGAGTTCGCGCGCCAGCGAGACGTCGCCGCGGCGGATGAGCGGCTCGCGATGATAGAAGGTCGGAGGCGAGTTGCGGCGGGCGAGAGTGCGGCTGGCGGGAAGCTCGCCGAGGTTCCACTGCACCGGCAGTTGCAGCGATTCGTAGAGTTCCGCCTGGCCGCGCTCGGGCATGTTGGGCGAGGCAAAGCGCCGCAGTAGCCACGCTACTTCGAGCTCGTTGCCACGAGCCGCATCCAGCCACTCGCGATAGGGCACGTCAGGCTCGACGAAGCCGTCTTCATCGAGCAGCGGCATGAAGCGCGGCCAGGTGTTGGCCAGGCGGGCGGTGTTGATGTCGGCGTCCCAGCAGATTTCGACGTACTGCGGATACGACTCCGCCAGCCAGGTGGCGATCTCGTAGGGAAACGTGTCAACGATTTCAATGCCGGCGATGCCGGAGACCGATTCGTCGTCGAACGCGGACATGTCGGCGCCGGATGCGCGCAATTGCTCGACCCGCGCGTGCATGCCCGCGAGCAGCGCTTCGCTGATCCGCACCACACCGGGCCCCTGCGGGAACGCGCGCAGGAACAGGAGTGCGTCGTGAAAGCGGATGAGTGACTGCGCGTCGCGGAAGTGCCCCTTGCCCGCGGCGGCGATGGCCTTCTCCGCGCGCGCAGCTTCGCCGGGGCCGAAACGGCGCTTGCTTTCCTCAAGGCGTCCGAGGAGCCGCTCTGACTTGTCTGTGGCCATGAACTTCGTGGAGACGGGCGGGAAGTGTACTCTGAACTGTCACGGGAGTCACTAGCGCGTTCGCCGGCCAAGCACGAACCGGAAATCACCAATGGCCGCTTCGCCCCAATCTTGCATCCAACAACCGGGAGTTCCTCATGAAATCTGCCGTGATTGCCCTGCTCATGCTGGTTTTTGCGACGTTGTCGTTTGCCGCGTCGCGCCGTGGATACACCATGGATGTCCCCGCCGGCAACGCGCGCTCCATCACCTTCGACGTACAGGAAGGCGACCTTATTATCCGCGGCGATCCGGCCGCCACGTCGGTACACATGCGGGTTTCCATTGACCGTTACTGGCTTTTCAGGCTCGGCGAAGATGGCATTTTAAAGAAATTGATCAAGGTCAGCGGCGAAGGAACGCCGGAGCTGAAAATCGTCACCGATATCGAGCCGTCGTGGCGGAATTACGGCCGAGCGGAGTACCCGATTGACTTCGAGGTTGTGGTGCCCGCCGGCGCGGTGCTCAACCTACGCGATACCTCTGGGAAGATCGAAGTCTCGGACATCAACAGCGCGGTCGATGTACACGATGGCAGCGGCACCCTCGACGTGCGCCACGTCAAAGGCCCCCTCAGCATTGATAAGGAATCGGGCGACGTGCGCGTGCAGGACGTGCTGGGCACGACCACGCTCGCCAGCCGCTCCGGCCAGCTTCACTTTCTGCGCGTGGGCGAGCTCAACGTCACCGCTTCCGACGGCAATCTCGACGCCATCGACGCTGGCTCCGCACGGCTGGTCAACAAGGGCGGCAATATTCGCGTCTCCGGCGTGAAAGGCAGCGTGCACATTGACGACGACTCCGGTGAGATCGAAGTCGGCCAGGTCGGCGGCGACGTTGACATCCGTGACACCTCCGGCCAGATCCGCGCCTCGCATGTCGGCGCGCTCACGGTAGACGACACATCGGGGGATCTGGTGGTTGACGGCGCTCGCAGCGTCAATGTCCGCACCAAGGAATCAGGGCAGGTAAAGCTGAAGAACGTTGCTGGCGAGGTCAACATTCCGCCCGGCATCACGCTGGCACGGCGCTAGACGAAAATAAGTTTCGCGGCAGTTATCCCCGGTTTCCGCGGTGGGCAGCGATTGCTCGTCGCCCAACCCCATTTCCGCGCCGGGTTGATCCGACAAGAACGCGAATGTGCGTGTAACCTCCGTCCCCGGAATAAATCTAAGCGCTCAACCCAGCGCAGGAGGAAGCGCATGAAGCGAACCTTAGTTCTAGCAACAGCGATTCTTGCCCTCGTCGCCGCGCCGCTTGCGGCCAGCGATAAAGACAAGGACAACGACGACCGAGTTGTCAGGACTCACCTTGTCGGCTATCAGGAGACGCCGCTGACCATTAACTCACCGGCGAGCGGCGAGTTCAAGGCGACCATCAGCGACGACGGCACCACGATCCATTACGAGTTGACCTGGCGCGACCTGTCTTCCGGCGTGCTGCAGTCGCACATTCACTTCGGACGGCCGGCGATCACGGGCGGGATCGTGCTGTTCCTGTGCACCAATCTGACTCCGCCCGTCGGACCGCCAACTCCGCAGGCTTGCCCCACCACCAATCCGGCGACCATCACCGGCACGCTCACGGCCGCGGATGTGATTGCCTCGACGAACGGACAGGGGGATCGATCCCGGAGCGGCGGGGTTTGCCGAGATGGTGAACGCGATCCGGGCCGGTGCGGCGTACGTCAACGTGCACACCAGCAGCCACACGGGCGGTGAAATCCGCGGGCACCTGGGCCCTCATCACGACAGGGACGACCACCACGACAGGGACGAGCACCATAATCACTGAGGCTCAAAGGGTTCCTCAGCCGCCCTCCGGGGCGGCTTTTTCATTCTTGCCCTCACAACACAACCAGCGAAATCCCCTTGTTCCCCCGCCCTAGGTCGGTATCGTGTTTCAGCTCCGGACATCGCTGCAGCAGCGCCCACGAGCGCTCATCGGAGATGCGCCACTCCTCGCCGGCGATGAAGGCGCGTAGTTCGCCGGCGCGCACCCGCTGCATCAACTCCGCTTGCGCGGCCATGCGAATCGCGCCGCCTTTCCCGGAAGAGCCGTACCCATGGATGATCTTGACCGCCGCATACCCCTCGGCTCGCGCCATCCGCAGCGCGTCATTCATCAACGACAACGCCAGCGGCACGGTCGGCATGTCCTGCTCCAGGTTGACGACCTTCAGCGCCGATTTCCGCCGGTTCATCCCGCATCTCCCGCCTCTCATTTATCATGTCTGCTGGTTATGAGCATGAAGGAAATTGCCAGTTGGGTGCTGAATGTATGCGACGCGCGCGGCGCGCAGTTCGCCGACTGCCGCATTGTGGACGAGCGCCAGCGCGGACTCGCCACCAAGAACGGCAAGGTCGGGCACGCGGCCGACAGCCAGTCCCTCGGCATCGGCATTCGCGTCCTGGCTGACGGCGCTTGGGGATTTGCCGCCACCGAGGACCTGACGCGCACCGGAGTCGAGATCACCGCTGGGCAGGCGGTCGAGATCGCGCGCGCGTCGGCCCGGGTCAAGCAGCAGGACGTGCGCCTCGCGCCCGAGAAGGCCTACACGGATGACTGGACCAGCCCGTGCCAGATCGATCCCTTCGGCATCTCGGTGGAGCAGAACCTCGATCTGCTGATGAAAGTTGATGCCGAGCTGCGCGCGGTCCAGGGCATCACGCTGGCGGAAGCGAACATGAATTTCCGTCGCTACGAGCAGTGGTATTACTCCTCCGACGGTTCCGACATTCACCAGGTGAAGTACACGACCGGCGCAGGATATGCGGCGTTTTCCTTTGCCGGCTCGGAAATTCAGAAGCGCTCGTATCCGACTTCGTTCGGCGGGCAGTGGCAGGATAAGGGATACGAGCTGATTCAAGAGCTCAAGCTGCTGGAGAACGCGCGGCGGATCGCCGAGGAGTGCGTCGCGCTGCCTAAGGCCGACCAGTGTCCGCAAGGGAAGTTCGACATCATCCTCGATTCCTCGCAGCTCGGGCTGCAGATTCACGAGTCGGTGGGACACCCGATCGAACTCGACCGCGTGCTGGGCATGGAAGCCAATTTCGCCGGCACGTCGTTTCTCACCATCGACAAGCTGCGCAAGCTGAAGTATGGCAGCGAACTGGTGAACGTGGTGGCCGACGCGCGCCCCGAGCACGGGCCCGGCCTAGGAACTTTCAAGTACGACGACGAGGGCGTTCCGGCGCAGTGCACGCCGATCATCAGCAACGGACTGTTCACCGGTTACCTGACCTCGCGCGAGACGGCGGCGATGGTAGGGCTGGAGCGATCGGGCGGCACGGTGCGCGGCGAAGGATGGAACCGCCTGCCGATGATCCGTATGACCAACGTCAGCATCCTGCCGGGGGAAAAGAAGCTCAGCCCGGAAGAACTGATTGCCTCGACCGACCACGGAATTTTCTTCCAGACGAACCGCTCCTGGTCGATTGACGACAAGCGCTACAACTTCCAGTTTGGCACCGAGATCGGCTGGGAGATCAAAGGCGGCAAGCTGGGGCGCATGCTGAAGAACCCGTCGTATTCGGGGATTACGACCGAGTTCTGGAATTCGATGGACGCCATTTGTTCGCGCGAGCATTGGACGTTGTGGGGCACGCCGAATTGCGGCAAGGGCCAGCCCCAGCAGGTGATGGGAACGGGACACGGCGCGAGTCCGGCGAGGTTTCGTGGAGTAACGGTCGGGACGGCGTACAAGGGAAACTAACTTTTCGCGTCGTCCCTGCGGGACTCGGTTCGGATTTTTCGTTTCTACCCAGCACTCCGTGCTGGGCGACTAGCGGGCCGTCCCTTCGGGACTGAGGAAAGATCGTGCTGACGAGAGACAAAGCGCAGGACACTTTCGAGCGGGTGAAAAAATTCGCGAGCACGGACGAGATTGAGTTGCTCATCTCCGGCGGGCGGAATGCCCTGACGCGCTTTGCCAACAACACCATTCATCAGAACGTCGCGGAAGAAAATTACGTTCTTTCCGTACGCACTGTGTTCGACGGCCGCACGGCACGCGCCACGACGAACAGATTCGATGACGAGAGCGTTCGCCGCTGCGTCAAGGCGAGCGAGGATTTGGCGCGCGTGCAGGCAAAAGATTCCGACCTGTTGCCGGTTGCCGGACCCGACGCGTTTGGTGGAGGCCCGCAAGTGGGGCGCACGTTCAGCGAGACGGCCGGTATCACTCCCGCAGACCGTGCGGAAGCGGTGGGCAAGATCGTGCACGTCGCCCAGCGCGAGAACCTGACCACGGCAGGGATCTACGCCACGTCAGAATCGGTCGAAGCCGTCCTGAATTCGCGCGGATTGTGCGCCTATCACACGCAAACCTCGGCAGCGATATCGGTCACCATGCTGGCCAGGGACTCGTCGGGCTGGCAGAAGGCGAACTCGCCGGACGTGCGCAATCTGGATCCAGTGGCGCTGGCGGAGATTGCTGCGCGCAAGGCGCGGGAGTCCGCCGCGCCCCAGGAGTTGGCGCCGGGCAAGTACACCGCGATCCTGGAGCCGGCGGCAGTGCTGGATTTGTGCGGCTTCATGTTCTGGGACTGGGGCGGGCAGGCGATTCTCGACGAGCGGTCGTTCCTCAACAACCGTATCGCGACGCAGTTATTCGGCCCCAACGTCACCATCTACGACGACGTCGATCATGCGCTGCAGTCGGGCGCGCCGTTCGACGGAGAAGGCGTGCGGCGGCGGCGCGTTCCGCTGGTGGAGAACGGCGTCCCCAAGCGGCTGGTGTACGCGCGCGCCACGGCGGAGAAGATGAAGAAATCGGCGCACGCAGGCAAGGTGGGGCCGGTGGAGGTCACCGGTCACGGCCTGCCGCTGCCGAATGAAATCGGCGAAATTCCGCTCAACATTGTTTTTGCGCCGCCGGCGGAACCGAAGACGGTGGAGCAGATGGTGGCGACGACCGAACACGGCGTGTTGATCACCCGGCTGTGGTATATCCGCGAAGTGGATGCGTACGAAAAAATCCTGACCGGCATGACGCGCGACGGCACGTTTTACGTCGAGGGCGGCAAGGTGCGGCACGGCATCTTGAATTTCCGCTTCAACCAAAGCCTGATTGACATGCTGGCGAACGTTGAGGAGATGGGACAGCCGGTGCGGGCGAGCGGGGAAGAGTCGTTTGACATGGTCGTGCCGGCGATGAAGGTGAAGGGATTTAACTTCACGGAAGTGACGAAGTTCTAAGCGAGTCTCCAGCCCTCAGTCTTCAGTCGTCAGCCTCTAAACCCCTCGAGCCTGAAGACTGACGGCCGAAAACTGAAGACTCCCGAGGTAACCCTCGCAGGTGACCTTACCCGATAATACTTTGGTAACTTTCGCTTAGGGAAGAGCCGGTGTAATCTACCGACTTCGTGGCACTACAAGAGACATCTACGGAACTGAGAAGTTCGGTGCGATTCCCGCTAAGGCTCCCCATCGCCATCACGACATCGGGCGAAGAACACCAGGCGGAAACGCAAGACATTTCAGCCGGCGGGGTCCTGTTTCATCTGAAATCGGAAATGAAGGTCGGATCGCCGATCGAATTCCGCATTTCGATGCCGGCAGCAGTGTTGGGCGCATCCACGGATGTACTGGTAACCGGTCTGGGACGCGTGGTACGTTGTAACGTCGAAGGCGAACGCCGCGCCATTGCGGCCGTCATCGACGAGTACCGGTTCGAGCGTCAGCAGTAGACCTCCTGGGGGGAGCTACATGGCCAGCCGACTGGCCAAAGTACAAGCGGAAACTCAACCCGCCTCGGCCGAAAACGGCCCATCCATTCGTGTCATCATCGCGGATTCGCAAGCTATTTTCCGCGTCGGCATCCGCAAAGTGCTGGCGGTGGAAGAAGACCTGCGCGTCGTCGCGCAGGCGGAAACGCTGGCCCAGGTGTTCTCGGCGGTGGCCAAATTTCCGGCTGACGTACTGCTGTTCGAGTCGCGCATCTCTTCCAATCCACCGGAAGCGGCGACGGAACTCCTGAAGCGCGCCCCGGAGGTCAAGATGATCGTGATCACCGGGGATGTCGATGCCGATCAGACGGTGGAATACCTGCGCCGCGGAGTGCGTGGCATCGTGACGCGCTCGATCGCCCCCGACTTGCTGGTCAGGTGCGTGCGCAAAGTCGCCGAGGGCGAGACCTGGCTGGACAACCGCGGCGTCAACTGGATGATCGAGGCTTACCGCTCGCAGGCGACGGCGCTGACCGCGCCGCGCCCCAAGAACCGGCTGAGCGACAAGGAACTGCTGATCGTCTCCTGCGTGGCACAGGGCATGCGCAACAAGGAAATCGCGCAGCAGGTCGGAACCACGGAGCAGGTGATCAAGAATTATCTGCGCAAGGTATACGACAAGCTGGGCGTTTCCGACCGCCTGGAACTGGCGCTGTACTGCATTCACCACCGGCTGATGACCAAGGGCAGCGCCGCGGCGGATGTAACCGAAGCGGCCGCCGCCGCCGGCAGCACCGGAGTAGTGGAATAGCGTGTTGAAGCGCCAGGAAATCGGCCGAACAGATTCAGCGGGATCTCGCCCACTAGCCCGACCGTTCACTTTTCCCATCTGGTAAACTTCTGGGTTCGCAATTCAATCCGGCAATCATCTGTGCGTCTGGCCAAAGAGAGGCAATCATGAAGGGCGATGCCAAGGTAATCGCGGTCCTGCAGGAAGCGCTGAAGGCGGAGTTGACGGCCATCAACCAATATTTTCTGCATGCGGAAATGTGCGAGAACTGGACCTACTACAAGCTGGCGGAAACCACGCGCAAGGAATCCATCGAGGAGATGACGCACGCCGAGAAGCTGATCGAGCGCATCCTGTACCTGGACGGTACGCCGAGCATGAGCGACTACTTCAAGATCAATATCGGCGCGACCATCGAGCAGCAGTTCAAGAACGACCTGCAACTGGAATACGACGCGGTGAAGCGCCTGAACAACGGCATCCGCACCTGCGAGACCGCCAACGACAACGGGTCGCGCGAGCTGCTGAAGCAGATTCTGATGGACGAAGAGCACCATGTCGACTGGCTTGAAGGCCAGTTGCACGTGATCAAGGAAATGGGAATCCAGAACTACCTGGCACAGCAGTTGGGCGACAAAAAAGCGGAGTGAGAGGTCGCCGCAACCGAGCGGTTCGAGGCAACGCCGCGCCGCCTATGGACGAGCCTGCAAGTCGCCCATGACCGTGCTGGCCGGCCCCGCTCCATACGGTAGAATGAGAGAGTCGTCCCGCCTTCGAAGTGTATCCGGAGAGATGGCCGAGTGGCTGAAGGCGCACGCTTGGAAAGCGTGTATACGGGAAACCGTATCGAGGGTTCGAATCCCTCTCTCTCCGCCATTCAGTCAGCGCAGTTTGTTTCTCCGCCGTACCAAGTGCGAAAACGCGCCAATTCCGGCCGAT
>DASWAR010000326.1:0-1746 GCA_036391015.1 Terriglobales bacterium | reverse complement strand
GACCCCGAGGCAACTCTCGGGGTCAGGAAGATTACTTCGGTCACCAGCGCTGCCAGCGTTACCGGCGGAACAGGTCGGCGAAGGCCTGCTTCATCACCGAGCCTCCGACCTCGGCGATGGACCGGGTCAGCGGGATGTCCTTGGGGCAGACTTCCACGCAGTTCTGGGCATAGCCACATTCGTGGATGCCGCCATCGCCCATCAGCGCGTGCAGGCGCTCGGTCCTGAGCGCCTTTCCGGTGGGATGGGTGTTGAACAGACGCACCTGGGAAATGGTCGCCGCTCCCACAAAGCCGGTGGACTCGTTGAACTGCGGGCAGGCCTCCATGCAGCAGCAGCAGGAGATGCAGCGCGAGAGCGGGTACGCCGCCTCCTGTTCCTCAGGCAACATTTTCGGGCCGGGGCCGAGGTCGTAGGTGCCATCTATCGGCACCCAGGCCTGCACCACTTTCAGGTTTTCGAACAGAACGCTGCGGTTAACGGCGAGGTCGCGGACGACGGGAAACTTGCTGAAGGGCTCCAGCACGATCGGCTGGTCGAGCTGGTCCACCAGGGCGGAGCAGGCCATGCGGGTGCGGCCATTGATGCGCATGGCGCACGATCCGCAGATCTCCTCCAGGCAGTTGGAGTCGTAGGTGACCGGCGTGGTCGGCTTGCCGTCGCGCGTGACCGGGTTGAGCGCGATCTCCATCAGGACGGAGGTCACGTTCATCTTCGGCTTATAGGGAATCTCGAATTCTTCCCAGGTTGCCGCGTGCTGCGGGTCGTCCTGGCGCTTGATTTTAAGAATGATCGATTTGTTCGCCATGTCTATGAATGCCTGTTCCTATTAGCGGTAAAGAAATCCTGTGACTGCCAGTAAAACTCCCCCCACGACCAGTAATGCGAACGGAATCCCCGGGATCAAAAGGTGGAACACCAGCGCAACTACGATCATCAGAATGCCGATGACAATATCTGCGACCAACAGTGCCGGGCTGCGTTTGCCGTTCATATCCTAAGCATCGCCATGCTCTTCTATTTCGCCACGTCGTACCGCCGCGGGCGTGGTGGGATTAACGATGTATCCACCGCCTCGAACTCAAACCGGGGTTCGTCCGCGTCGGCCGCGAAGTAGGCTTTCGTCGTCTTAAGAAAATTCTTGTCATCGCGCTCGGGGAAGTCCGGCTTGTAGTGCGCGCCCCTCGATTCGTTGCGCATCGCCGCCCCCTGCACGATGACGCGCGCCAGTTGTAGCATGTTGTAGAGCTGGCGTGCGAACGCGAACGTGGTGTTGGCCCACTGCGTCTTGTCGCTCAGGTTGACGCGGCGGAAACGCTGCAGCAACTCCACCAGCTTGACGTCGGTATCCTGCAGGTTCTTGTTGTAGCGTATGACCGAGCAGTTGCGCGTCATGATGTCGCCGAGCTCGCGCCAGAGCTTGAACGGGTTCTCGTCGCCCTGATTGTTGATGAGCAGGGCATTGGCTTCTTCCTGGCGCTTGCGCTCGCTGTCAAAGGCGCCGTTGCTCGCCGCCGTCGGCTGCGAGCGCGCATACTGCACCGCTGCCGGGCCGCCGATAAATCCGCCCCAGATGCACGACAGCAGCGAATTCGCCCCCAGGCGATTGGCGCCGTGGTACTGGTACTCGCACTCGCCCGCGGCATACAGCCCGGGGATGTTGGTCGCCTGCTTGTAATCCACCCACATGCCGCCCATGGTGTAGTGCACGCCGGGGAAAATCTTCATCGGGATATCGCGCGGATC
>DASWAR010000325.1:0-10157 GCA_036391015.1 Terriglobales bacterium | reverse complement strand
ACTGATTCACATGTCAGGCACCGATTTTTATTACGAGAGCATGATCACGCTTGCCCAGCGACTCTCCGCCGTCGCACCCATGAAAGGGCCGCACCGCTTCTATTACGGCAACTCCGGCGCGGAGGCGATCGAGGCGGCCATCAAGCTGTCGCGCTACCACACCAAGCGGCAGAACATCATCGCCTTCTACGGCGCGTTCCACGGCCGCACCATGGGCGCGCTGTCGTTGACCTCATCGAAGGTGCAGCAGCGCCGCCGCTTTTTCCCGCTGATGCCCGGCGTCACACATGTTCCTTATCCGAATGTCTACCGCCGGCCCCAAGGCACGGACCCGGTGGAGTACGCGTTGGAGTGTGCGCGCTTCATCGAGCAAAAGGTGCTGAAGACCACGCTTCCTCCGGAGGAAGTGGCGGCCATTTTCGTGGAACCCATCCAGGGCGAAGGCGGCTACGTCGTGGCGCCGCCGGAGTTCCTGATGGAACTGCGCCGGATCTGCGACCGGCACGGCATCCTGCTCGTCGCCGACGAAGTGCAGTGCGGCTCCGGGCGCAGCGGCAAATGGTGGGCCATCCAGCACGCCGGCGTTGAGCCCGACATCGTCTGCATCGCCAAGGGCATCGCATCCGGCATGCCCCTGAGCGTGATGATGACGCGCCAGGAAATCATGGACTGGGTGCCGGGCTCGCACGCTTCCACTTTTGGCGGCAATCCGGTGTGCATTGCCGCGGCATTGGCAACGATGAATGTTCTGGAGCGCGAGGCGATCGCCAACGCCGATACCATTGGCCGCCACATCTTGCAGCGCATCAGTGCGTGGCCGCAGAAGTACGGCATGGTTGGCGACGTGCGCGGTCGCGGCTTGATGATCGGCGTCGAACTGGTCACTGACAAACAGAGCAAAGCGCCCGCCGGACCGGCACGCGACAAGGTCGTCGAACTCGCCTTCGAGCGCGGCTGCCTGTTCCTGGGCGCCGGGGAGAACTCCCTGCGCATCTGCCCGCCGCTGATCATCACCCGCGAGCAGGCCGATATCGGGCTCGACATCCTGGAAGAGTGCATCCGCACCGTGGAAAAAGGCGCGAAAGGCAACCAGCCCGGTAAGGCTTGAGGAAATGAAGAATGAAGAATTAAGAATGCAGAATGAAGAATGGAAAGAATTAGCCCAGCTATTTGGCCGGGCTTTTTTCATTGGAAGTTGTCATTCCGAGCGCAGCGAGGAATCTGCTCTTGCTCGCAACTCGGGGCTCGGGACTCGCTACTGGATTTCAAGCATCCGGTCCAGCGCCACTCGCGCCCAGCGCTTCACCTCGTCCGCGACCTGGATGCGGTTTACCACGTTGCCGTCCGCCAGGTTTTCCAGCGCCCAGCACAAATGCTGCGGCGAGATGCGGAACATGGTCGTGCACAGGCATCCGGAATCGTCGAGCGTGATCACCATCTTGTCCGGCGCTACTTGCTTTGCCAGCCGGTTGATCAGGTGGATCTCCGTCCCGATTGCAAATTTCGAACCCGCCGGCGCCTGCTCCACCATCCTGATCAGCTTCTCGGTGGAGCCGATCCCGTCGGCCTTGCGGCAGACCTCCAGCCGGCACTCCGGATGCACGATGACGCGAATGTCCGGATACTTGGCGCGCACTTTGTCCACGTGCTCCGGCAGGAAGCGCTGGTGCACCGAGCAGTGTCCCTTCCACAGGACGACCTTGGCGGCGCGCAGCCGCTCCTTGCTCAAGCCGCCCTGCGGCAGGAACGGGTCCCAGACGACCATGTCGCTGAGCGGGATTCCCATCGCGTCGGCGGTATTGCGGCCCAGGTGCTGGTCGGGCAGGAAAAGAATTTTTTCGTTCCTGGCAAATCCCCAGTCAAACGCGCCACGAGCATTGGACGAGGTGCACACCACGCCGCCGCGCTCGCCGCAAAACGCCTTGATCGCCGCCGTGGAATTCATGTAGGTGATCGGCGTCATGCCCTCGCCCGCGTCGCTGGTCAGGCCCATGCCGGCCAGTTGCTCCCAGCAGTCTTCCACCTGGGTGATTTCCGCCATGTCGGCCATGGAACATCCGGCGTTCAGATCGGGAAGCACGACCACCTGGCCGGTGCGGCCGAGCACGTCGGCGCTCTCGGCCATGAAGTGCACGCCGCAGAACACGATGAACTTCCCGCGCGCCTGCGCCGCCATTTTGGAAAGCTTGTAAGAATCGCCGGTGTAATCGGCAAAGCGGATGACTTCGTCACGCTGGTAATGGTGTCCGAGGACCACGCAGTCGTCGCCCAGCGCCTGTTTGGCGGCGGTGATGCGCTCGTCCATCGAGGAATCCGGCAAGACAAGATAGCTGTCCAGCCTGCAACTGGAGCTGGTTGCTGTTACCACTTTTGAACTCGCCTTCAGTTCCGCGCGTTGAGCGCGTGGAACGGGGATGTTGAAAGCATCCTTCGGCTCCAGTAGATCCACTGCCCGGTTGCTGGCCCGACCTACGGGGTTGTTGAAGCCGCTGGTTGTTTCTTACCCATACAGATGCGCAGCCTGGCTAAAAGCTTCAGCCCACATTACGCGCACCAGCGCGGGCAAGTCCTAATTGTGCATCTGGAGGATGGCCGGCGCAAGTCAAAACGCCTGCCGGCATGAACGCTGGTAACTTCGGAGACAGCGAAGATTGGGACTGGCCTTACTTTCCGAGCGCTTTGAAGTTGACCACGATCGTGTTCTCGATTTCGATGGGAACGCCGTTGAGGCGGAAGGGCTCGTAGCGCCAGCGTTTCACCGCTGAGACTGCCGACTGCGCCAGCAGCGCGTGACCGCTGACGATCTTTACTTGCGTGACTTTCCCATCCTTGCTGATCGTCGCTTTCAACACAACTTCGCCATTCACTCCCGCCGCCGAGCTGGGATAAACCGGGTCGTAGCGCTTCGTCAACTTGCCCCCGGTCAATTCCGATATCGCCGGTTTGTCGAGGGTGGGTGGCGCGACCGGCCCTGCCAGCACACTGGAGATCGCCGAAGGGCCTGTCGGACGTACCAGGCCCATGGCCGGAGGTGCTTCGGAAACCTCCACTTTCGCCACCTCGGCCACCACAGGCGTTGTCACCGGCCCGCGAGGGGCGGGAGCGGGTCGCGCAGCGGCGTTTTTCGCCACAGCGGGCGGATTCGTCGCCTTCACGGAGCCAGCCGGGATCGGCGTCTGCGCCACGGGCACGGCATTCACCGGCGCCGCTGCGGGAGGAGGCGCCGCAGGCGTACTGGACTCCAACAAGGGCGAGGGCTTGTCCACCACGGGCTTGGTTTGTTTGACTTCGCTGTCCATGGGCGTGCCTCGGGGAGGCGAGATAGCACGCCACACTTGCCAGCCGCCCACAATCAGCACCGCTGCCAGAATGCCCCCGCCGGTTAGTCTTAGTCTCCACGGCGACGGTATTTGCGCCGCCATGTTCGCCAGCATCGCGTCGTTCATGGAAGCCGGGCCAAGCATGTCGGCGGCGTCATCCTCCTCCAGTTCGACCGGCACGGGGCGATGTCTCGCGGCCGCTGATGCCGCCAGCGCGGCCGCGCCCATGGCTCTCATGGCGGCAGTTGCCATCGGCGGGGGCGTTACCTCGTCCCGCGGCGCTGCGGAGCTGCGCGTTGCCGGAATTTCCACCGCTGGCTTGGTTGCTACCTCTGCCCTGATTGCCAGCGCCCCGGTTGGTGCCACCGGCGTTACCACTGCCGGACTTGGCTTGGGAGCTTCCCCCGGCACCGCGACTAGCGCCGTTGGCGCCGCACGCTCGACTGGCGCGGCAACAGCCGGACGCGGCGCGGGGCGATCCACCAGCGCAACGACTGGCGGCGTTGGTGTCCGACGCTCGACCGGCGCTGCGACACCCGGACGCGGTGCAGGACTCACCCCCGGCGCCGCAACTTGCGGCGTCGGCGCGGGCGCACCTGCCGGCTTCGCCTGCACCAGGATTTCCGTGCGCGGCTGCGGCAGAGACGGTGGCGCGGCAAGCACGTTTTCCGGACGCGGCGGAGCCGGAGGCTCGGTCACCACCGGCGGTCGAGTTAGAAGAGCAATCACCTCCTCGACCGTAACAACGTCATCCATCATCAGCGGGGTTTCTGGCTGCTCGCTCGGTTCCGCAATCAGCGGTTCCAGCGTCGCTGCCGCCATCAACGCCTGCGGGCCGGTGATCGAGGTCGCTGCCGTCTCCGGCTGCCGAACCGCAATTCCCGCCACCAGGTCCGTAACCCGCCGCAGCAACAGCACGTCGCTGCTCTGGAATGCGTGCGCGCGTGAGGAGAACGCTTCCAGCACTCCCGCGGGACGCCCCTGCACGCGGATGGGCACAATCACCATGGAGCGCAATTCAAGTTTGCGGCAGACCAGCCTGTCGGCCCGTGGATCGTTCTCCGTGTCCTCGCAGCGCACGATCTCGCCGGTGCGAATGCATTCTCCCGATAGCCCCGCATTCGGATCCATCCGGGCGCCGATGTCGGGCGCGTTGCCGCTGCTGGCACGACACACGATGAAGCCGCCGTCTTCGAGCGCGATCGCCGCCCCGGTCGCCCGGGTCACGTTGCGCACGCGTTCGACGACGAACGCCAGCGCCGCTTCGCCTTCCAGCTTTTCCGTGATTAGGTCGCGCCGCAGGGCGGCAATTTCATCGCGAGTGTAAGGCGCAGGCCAGGTCGGCGTCGCCGCGTTCAGACCGGGCAGTACCACCGGGCGCCGGTCGAGCGAGAGCCACTGTGCCAGGTGCACGCGGCCCAACTCTGCGATTTCCTCGAAGCGTATTCCCAGCCGGCCGGAGCTGTCGGTCCAGGCGATCCTGCCCACCGCGTCCACACGTCCGCCGGTCTCCGGCAAATCGAATTGCAGCGAGGTGGCGGCGCCCATGGGCGCGCTGGAAAGCGCTTGCACGCCCATGCCGGTTTCGCTCAGGTCGAGTACCAGAGCGCCGCTTTGGAACGCGAGATCAACGGTGACCAGGTGCGAATCCACGACGTTGCGCCGCACTGTTACACGGCGGTCGTGCGTCCCTGTGTCCCCGCCCGGTTTCGGGGTTTCCGCTGGTGAGGTGCCCATCCGTAATTACCCTGCTTGCGAGTCTCCTGCTACGCCGTTAGGGAAACTGCCGGATTCCAACCGCCGGACCTAAAGTTTCCGCGGGCTTGACTGCGGGCGTAACTGCTGCCGCCGATACCCGCGGTGCGGTCCCGGTACTGGTCACAGTTCTCACCGTGTCCAATTCGTTGTCGTCGGCGAGCAAGCGCGCCGCCACCCGCAACGCTTCGATGTCTTTCTGCAATTGTTGTATTTCGTTTTCCTTTTGTCGCAGCACTTCGTAGATGTTTTTCATAGGGGGACATCCGATTGGGCTTCGATGCCTGGTCGGTGTGTCACTACTGTAACCCGACTTTGGTCCCAGTGAAATACAGAAAATTCAGTAGGCTCAAATCGGCGTCAGGCAGGTTCGGAGGCCAGGTTGTGAAACCATCCGCGAAGCTTGGGAACGCGAGCGGGGCGGGTCGCCAGGTAAGGAGAAGCACCTAGGCCGTGCTTACCCGCCGATATGGACCATGGTGCGCGATGCCGGCACGAAATCCGGCTCGCCGATATGATGGCGCGCTTCCTTGTGCTGGATCACACCGCGGATGAAAGTCACCATGTCGTCATCGGAGCCGCCGCGGCGGAGCACCGCCGCCAGGTCGTGGTCGAACACGGAAAACAGGCAGGTGCGGATTTTGCCGTCGGAGGTAAGCCGCACGCGGCTGCAGTGCCCGCAGAACGGGTGCGAAACCGGTGCAATGATCCCGATCTCTCCCCGGCCGTCGTCGAAGCGATAGCGACGCGCCGTCTCGCTGGGCTGGTGAGGAATTTTCACCAGCCGGCGGAATTCCGCCATGCGCTCCAGGATCTCTTCCAGCCGCACCACGATCTCCGGCGACCACACCCGCTCTTCTTCCAGCGGCATGAATTCGATGAACCGCACCACGACGCCTTCTTCGCGCGCAAACCTGCCGAACGCGGGGATCTGGTCGTCATTAAAGCCGCGCAGGAGAACGCAATTGACCTTCACCGGGTCCAGCCCCACCCGTCGCGACGCGCGTACTCCCGCCAATACCGCTTCGAATCCGTTGGGCACGCGCGTGATGCGCGCGAACCGCTCCGCGTCCACCGCGTCCATGCTGACCGTGACCCGCCGAAGCCCGGCGTCCTTCAGCGGCTGCACCATCTCGGCCAGCAGGTGGCCATTGGTGGTGATGGCGATGTCCAGCCCTTCGCCGTCCAGGGTGCGCAGCCGCGACAATTCCTGCACCAACTCGAGCACGCCGTGGCGCAGCAGCGGTTCCCCGCCGGTGATGCGCACCTTGGTGATCCCCAGCGAGGTGAAGACGCGCGCCATGCGCAGGTAATCGGCAATCGGCAGTTCGGCGTAGAGCGCGCCCTGGTTGCCGGTGCGGCAGTAAACGCACTTGTAGTTGCAGCGGTCGGTGATGGCGATGCGGAGATCGGTGATGGCGCGCCCGAACTTGTCCCGCAGCCGCGTACTCTGCCCGACTTCAGCGATCGCTGCCATGCCGCCCCTTGAAACCGAGATTTCGGAAGCCTGAAACCGAAACTCGAATCTGTAACTCGGGAAACTGCAGGCAGACTCACGTGACAGCCGGACGCTGTCCCCTGGAAGGCGTTTCCTTTCCAAGTGGCCTGCTCGCATGTGGAGCGGGCACGGGAGGCGCCGGCGTTTCCACCTGCACCCTGATCCCGGTCACCAATCGCTACCGGGCGTCGCCGCCTTGACCAAGGTATTCCTGGAGGTCCAAGCGGTCGGAAACTACGCACAGGATTATAAATGGGTTCGTCAAGACTGGGGCGCAAACCTCTGGAATTTTACCGCGCAAAGAAAAACCCGGGCTGTTTGCCCGGGTCCAAGGTTCCCCTCACTGGGAAATTACGGAGGTGTCAGCGGGGTCTTCGTAGTCTCGTAAACCAGCAAAGCAGTACCGGCTGCAACACCACCCAATATAATCACTGCCGTTTTGCGCGAAATCCCGCCCCCACCCACGGCCGGGGCAGCACCACCTTGCGGCGCCGGTTCGGGGTCCGGAACCGATGTCGTGTTGCCTTCAGCCACCGTTTTCGAACTGCTGCCGTCGGAAATTTTCACCGAACCATGCAGAGCGGCAACCATCACTTGGCCGCCACCACGGACCACCCGGTAGCTGGTGCGCGCTTGTGCCGCGGGAGCAATCTGCAGCCGCTGCACCTGGGTTTTCATTCCCTTGTCGGTGGTAACCATCGTCGAACCCGAGCCAAGCCGCACCGCGTCACCCTCGTACACCAGGGTCGTCGACGGTCCAACCATGACCGTGCTGCCCTCGGCCGTCAATCTCACGGCGCCGTTGGCAGGAGTCTGAATGCTGTCCCCGGCGAACACCGCCGATGACCGCTCCGCACCCACGCCGTTCAGCATGACCGTGTTGGTCGCATACAGCATTGCGGCATGCGTTTCGGCGGACATCGTAGTAGCCGCGGGCAAAATCACCGCGAGCATGCAAGCGAGAATCTTCCCTACAAATTGATACTTCATCGCGCTCCAACCTTACCTCGCGCCATCGTACTGCGGTTCGAAATACAGGGTCAACGCTTTTTCGCCTTGCGAACCTAACGGGTAATTACTTTTGGACAGATTGTATGGTGGTCACAATATATTCTTGAATAGTACTTTGGTAACTTCACCCGAGAAGTGCATTCCGGTTTCACCCTCCACCGCAAAGCGCGTTTTGCCGGTAAAAATCAGCATTGCACGGTTGCCGTCGCCGCCGCGCACCTTCACCGCGACGGCAAAACCAGAGATCTGGTTCAACCGACCGCGGTTACTTTTCACCCGCTTGCGCAAGCTGGTTGCGCTCGGCAGCGTCGATCGCGTGCCTGCGCGCTGGAAAAAAGTTGTGGAAAACAGTTGTGGAAATTCTCCGGGGGAATTTGCCGATTGGGTGATTTGCTGTTGTACCGATTTGCACTCACTCAATCACCAAATCGCCAGATCCACCGCGAATCCCGCGCCCGCGATACCATGGATGCGGTGCCCTCCGCAACCACGCTTACCGACCTGGTCACCCGCGCTGCCCGCGCCGCCGGATTTGAGCTCAGCGGCGTCGCCCCCGTCGGCCGCTTCCCGGAGCTCGACTACTTCCCCGCCTGGATCGCCTCCGGCCACGCCGGCGAAATGCGCTACCTGGAAACCCGCGGCGATTCCGGCGAACTCAAGCGCGCCTCGCTCGCCGAGGTCGCTCCCTGGGCACGCTCGGTCATTGTCTGCGCGCTGAACTACAACGCCGATCAGCCCAAATCCACCGACCCGATTACCGATGGCCGGCCGCCGACCAGCCACGCGTGGATCTCCCGCTACGCCTGGACCGAGGAGGACTACCACGACTCCGTCCTGCGCCGCCTGCGCACGGTGGAGGCGAAGCTGAAAGAACAATCACCCGACGCCGAAACGCGCTGCTACGTGGACACCGGCCCGCTGGTTGAGCGCGTGTGGGCGCGCTACGCCGGCGTGGGATGGCAGGGCAAGAACACCTGCATCATTAACCAGCGGCTTGGGTCGTGGATTTTTCTCGGCGTCATCCTCACCTCTCTCGCGCTGCAACCGGACCTGCCCGCGCCCGACCGCTGCGGCGCCTGCACCCGGTGTCTCGACGCCTGTCCCACCCATGCATTCATCGCTGCCTACCAGCTTGACGCCACCCGCTGCATTTCGTATCTCACCATCGAAAAGCGCGGTGATATCGCCGATGGCCTGCGCCAGGGCATCGGCCGCAATATCTTCGGCTGTGACATCTGCCAGGACGTTTGTCCCTGGAACCGTCGCGCCCCCGTGGCTGGGGCGCCGGAATTCGCGCCTCGCGAAAACCTGGTGAATCCCGCGCTCGAGTGGCTGGCGGCGATGGACGAAGACGAGTTTCGCCAGACTTTCCGCCGCTCGCCGGTGAAACGCGCCAAGTACAACGGCCTGCGCCGCAACGTAGCCATCGCCATGGGCAACAGCGGCGACCCGCGCTGCCTGCCCGCGCTGGAAAAGCTGGCGGCCGATGCCGATTGCGTCGTTGCCGAACACGCGCGCTGGGCTTTAAACAAGATCAAGTCGGAATTGGGGGTTAGGGGTTAGCGGTTAGGGGCTGGGAGTTAGGAACTGGCAACTCGCCCCCCAACCCTAGCCCCGAACCCCTAGCCCCAGCTCCAGCTCCAGCAATTCGGCGTCTGGTCGCTCCGACCCCTAGGCGTTGCACTGGCGTAACATTATGTCATGTAAGTAATTACTTACTACGGGGAACAATTTACACCTCTGAACTGCCGCATCCAGCTACCAACATGCCTGTTGTCAGTTACTTACATATTGGAAACCGCGCTGCACTCCAGCCTGCCAAGTTTTGCAGGTTGGGCCCAGGCTCAGCCGGGAGGTAGGCATGAAATCAACCGTGATCCGTACCGCGATCGTATCCTCGGTCATCACTGCGGTGCTGGTATCGGCACTTGGACTGTGGGCGGTCCCGAAGTTCATGAATCCGCAGACCGCACTGGCCCAGAACCAGGACCAGGACAGCGTCTTGCAGCCCGCGGTCTACAACGGAGCGGCGGCGCAGCCCAGCGACCAGCCGGTTCCAACCACGCGGCCCCGCGCGCGGCGCGCTTCGACCTCAACCTACAACGATTCCACTTACTCGAATAGCCCGACCGTGCGCGATGCCTACGGTGAGCCCGTCCGGCATCACCGCACCAACGAGCAGTCGGCCTTGATCGTGGCTGGTTCCGCGGGTACGGGCGCTGCCATTGGCGCGATAGCCGGCGGCGGCAAGGGCGCGGCCATCGGCGCTATTTCCGGTGGCGCAGCCGGTTTCATTTACGACCGCCTGACCGCCAACAAGTGACCGGGTTGGGCTCATCCTGAGCGGCGCAGCCGCGAAGGATCTGGCACAGAAGCGACAGGGACTGGACAAGCGCGACGTCAGGCGCAAGGCAACATGTGACAACTGCCTTGCGCCTTTTGTCATGACTCCGCAGTCCGCATCGTCCTTTGACCTGCTTACTTCTAACTTCTGACTTTTGACTTGAAGTGAAAAACCCTCCCGGCCGCGCCGGGAGGGTGAGATCCGGATGTCCCCGGGGTTTCGCGCTTAG
>DASWAR010000324.1:0-10391 GCA_036391015.1 Terriglobales bacterium | reverse complement strand
GAGCAGCTTTACGGGTTCACCAAAGCGGAGGTCATCGGAAATGCGTTGCCCACGGTGCCGCTGGACAAGGACGAAGAGCTGCAATCGTTCTTGCACTCGGTGGACGCCGGCGATGCGGTGCTCGACCAGGAGACGCAACGCCGCAATCGCAAAGGCGATGCCATCGAGGTCCAGCTTAGCCTTTTGCCGTTCCGCGAAGGCGGCCGCCAATACGTGATGGAAGTCACCTACGACAATCGCGAGCGGGTACGGTTGCGCCAGACATTGCTCGAACTGGAAAAGCTCACCACCATGGGCAAGATGGCGGCGGGCACGGCGCATCACCTCAACACGCCGATGGCATCCATGCTGCTGCGGGTGCAGATGATGCGCGCGCGGGCGGAGCACAAAAACGGATGCGCCTCGGACTTGGAACAACTGGAGAACACCATCGGTTTCTGCCAGCAGTTTGTGAGACGGCTGCTCGATTTCTCACGCAAGCCCGCTCCCCAGAAGCAGCCGGAAGAAGTGGGGCCGCTGGTGGAGGCGGTGCTCGGGTTCATGGCGCCGTCGTTCAGCGCCAAAAAGGTGCGAGCCAGCGCCGATCTGGCGGAGATCGCAGGCGCCAAGGTGCTGGCCGATCGCAACCAGATCGAAACCTTGCTGCTGACCCTGCTGAGCAATGCGCTGGACGCGGTTTCCACCGGCGGCGAGATCCGCATCGCCTGCCGCCAGACAGACGGCAATCTCACGATCGAGATTGCCGACAACGGCTGCGGCATTTCCGACGCCGACGTCGCGCGCGTCTTCGAGCCGTTCTTCACCACCAAGCCGCCGGGCAGGGGCACCGGGCTGGGACTGGCGATCGCGCGCAATATTGTGGCGGAACACGGCGGTACGATTGGCCTGCACGCCGCTTCCGCCGGAGGGGCCGTAGCCACGGTGCAGTTGCCGTTGTGGCTGGGCAGCAGGATGAATGCTGCGGCGTTCGCGCAGGAGGCAGGGACATGAGCCCGGACCAGGGCAGCGCGGAAATCCTGATCATCGACGACGATGCCGGCCTGGCGGGCACGATGCGCGATTTCCTGGTGGAGCAGGGATACACCGTGGTGGTCGCGCTGTCGGGCGCGGAGGCGATGGTCGCCGCCGAGGAGAATCCCGGGCTCGCGGTCGCGCTGGTTGACCTGGTCATGCCGCTCACCGACGGCTTGTCGCTGATGGAGCAGATTCACCAGCGCAATCCCGATCTGCCGGTCGTGATCATGACCGGATACGCGACGGTGGAAACGGCGGTGGAGGCGATCAAGCGTGGCGCCGAGGACTACCTGACCAAACCCTTCGACCGGCAGGCGGTAAAGAAGAAAATCGGGCGACTCATGGAAGTGCACCGGCTGCGGCAGCGGGTGGCGCAACTGGAAGCCAACCTGAAGGAGATCCACGACCCGTTCGAGAGCCTGGTGTTCGTTTCGCCGCAAATGCAGCGCGTGGTGGAGCGCGCGCGGGCGGCGGCGGCCAGCGATGCGGCGGTGCTGATCGTCGGCGAAACCGGAACCGGCAAGGAAATGCTGGCCCGCGCCATTCACGGCGCCAGCCGGAGGGCGGGCGAGCCATTTGTTGCCATCAATTGCGGGGCGTTGCCGCGTGATCTGGTGGAAAGCGAGCTGTTTGGCTTCCGTCGCGGCGCCTTTACCGGCGCCTACAACGACGCGCCCGGCGTCTTCGTCTCGGCGGGCAGCGGCACCGTGTTTCTCGACGAGATCGGAGAAATGCCCAAGGACGCGCAGGTCAAACTCTTGCGCGTGCTGCAGGAAAAAGAGCTGCGGCCGGTGGGAAGCACCCGCCCGGTACAGGTGGATGTGCGCATCGTCGCCGCCACCAACCGGCCGCTGGCGCAGTTGCGGTCGGAATTCCTGCGCGACGATTTGTACTTCCGGATCGCGACCGTGGTCATCGAAATCCCGCCCCTGCGCACGCGCCGCGAGGACATCCTCGTCCTGGCGCAACATCTTGCCGCGCAATTGTCGGACCGCTACGGGCGTCACATCACGCTGGCGCGCGCCGCCACCGAGTTGCTGCTGAACCACAGCTTTGCCGGCAATGTCCGCGAGTTGCAAAACGTGCTGGAGAGCGTGGCCGCGCTGTCGCAGGCGGATCCGCAGACGATTACCGACAAGGACCTGAAAACGCTGGTAGGCACGCCGGCCGCGGCCGCCCGCTTCGAGGAACATCCGCTGGCGCTGGACGAAATGGAACGAATTGCCATCGAGCGCTCGTTACGCATGTGCCAGGGTAACCGCACCAAGGCGGCGGCGCTGCTCGGCATTTCGCGCGACACGCTGTACCGCAAGATGCGCGATTTGAAGGTCCAGCCGGAGCAGGCGAAATGACGCAGCCGCGGCGGGAATTCGTGCTCTGGATGGCAATCGCAATCGCGGCGCTGCTGGCCTTCGCGGTGATCCTCCGCGTTCAATACAGCAACACCCAGAACCGCTGGGCGACCACGGTCACGCCCAAGCCTGCCCAGGGCAGCGCAGTCTTCCGCGACAAGGGATGCGCCAACTGCCACGAGGGACAGGCCGGTGGAGGACAGTTGGGGCCGCCGCTGCGGCAACGTGCCGCCACGCTGCCGCAGTTGGTCACGGCCATGTGGAACCACGCGCCCCGCATGTACGAGGCCATGAACCAGGCCAAGCTTCCCTATCCCACGCTGTCCTATGACGAGACGGGACAACTGGTCGCCTACCTCTACCTGACCGGTTATTCCGACGAGCCGGGAGACGCGGCGCACGGGCAGCAGTTGTTTGTCACCAAGAATTGTGCCCGGTGCCACAGCTCGGAGGGCAATGCCGGAGCCGCGCCCAAGGTGCAGGAGCTGGCGCGGGCCGATTCGCCGATTACCTGGACGCAGGTCTTGTGGAACCACGCCTCGGCGATGGAAAGCAACATGCGCGGCGTGGGTGTTGCGTGGCCTCGTTTCCAGGCGAACGAACTGCGCGACCTGTTTGCCTACCTGCGGCAGCAAGGCGGAAGCTCGGCCGCCGGACCGTCCGTCCCGGCGGCGGACCCCGACCGCGGATGGCAGGTCTTCCAGACCAAGTACTGCATCAACTGCCACGCGCTTCGAAACCCTCCCACGCCGGCGGTGGTGCCTGCCGGCGGTCCGCCTCAGCAGCCGGCCGGACCGGTGTTAGGGGTCGACGGCAAGCTGCCGCCCACGTTTTCGCAATTCGGGGAGGCGATGCTGAATCATTTCCCCGACATGCATCGCGCCATGCGCTCGGTGGGGCTGGCGCCGCCCACGTTTGAGTCGCAGGAGATGGCCGACCTGGCGGTGTTTCTTTACAGCCTGCATTACCAGGAGCCATCAGGATCGCCGCACGTCGGGGCCAGCATCTTCGCCTGGCGCGGCTGCGCCGACTGCCACGGGGCGCGCGCCGGAGGCACAGCGCGCGGGCCGGCATTGCGCGGACGTGGTCAACCGTACACGGCAGTGCGTCTGGCGACGAATTTGTGGGGACATGGCGCCAAGATGTATGAGCAGAGCCGCAAGGCGGGTCAATCGTGGCCGGTCTTACAGGAGAGCGATGTGGGGGACCTGCTGTCGTTTCTGAATACGCCGATCGAATCGCGGAAATAGCCTATTGCATCGTTTTCACCGTGATCAGCAGCATTGCGCTGCCGGTATCCACATGCACGTTCTTCTTTGATTCCAGAACAATCTCGCCCATCGGACTTGAATTCCCGGCGTGGGCAATGTCGAGGCGGCCAAAGAAGCCGTAAGCGCCGCAGGCGGACGACGAAAACACCCACAGCGCCAGCCTGTGATCGCCGCTGGCAGTTTCGCACCCGGCACGTGGCACGGCCAACAGCACGGCCAGCACGCCATCCTTCACCGGGTCGCCGACAACTTTGGCGTCGTCCATGACGTGTCCGCCGCCTCGATACACCACGTCATCGCCTACCTGAACGGTGGTCCAGTTCGCCGGCGATTCGCCCAGGATGGGGCCGTGTCTCGGCAGCTCCGCTTCCTGCACTTCCCGCGGTGACGCGACGGCGCGCAAGCTGGTGGTAATCGCAATGTCTCGACCATTGGCGCCGACCTGATCAAAGCGCAGGCGGACATACGTCCTGCCGCCGACCTTGGTACCCGCCTGCAGCACTCGTCCGGTCACGCGCGAGCCGGCGCGTATCTTGCCTCCTGACGGCAACGGCACGTCCTGCGCGATCCTGGCGGTAATCGGCTGGCCGGTTACGACTTTCCTGACATCGAGCGTGGAATTCAGGGTTACCGGCAGCGCGGTCGCCGGTGGAATCTCCTGGGCACCCGCAATTGCTGCCGAGATCAGGAGCACGGTCGTAGCGATTTTTAGTCTGCTCATCACAGAGCACTTTAACCGATAAGCCGGTGAGCCGTTTGACGCATCTGCCCTCACCTGATTCGAACGATCGTCCGATTTTCTGACGCCGCCTGATTCTCTGACAATTCATCGCGCGGCTGTTTTCCACACGGCATTCGCAAGTTCTCTCCTCGGCATTGTTCTTCAACAACTTGGACAACGCCCTCGTGCCCCAGCTCAATGGCCACATGGTTGCGAATCATCTTTGGCTAGCTCTACGCGACAGGACTGTCTTGGCGCAGTGAACTCATTCTCGCTGCGCCAGGGCGTGTCTTGAAGAGGCCGACGGAATGCCAAAGCAGCTATCGCGTTTGATCATCGTATTCGCCGTGCTCGCGGGCGGGATGCTGTTCGCGCGCCACCGGCTCTTGCCCAAAACGTTTGGCGAGCGCGGGCACTACCGCGCCGCGGCGGTCACCACCATCCAGAACCTGCCGGTGAAATACGCCGGGCGCGAGGTTTGCGCCGGGTGCCACGCGGAGATCGCGGCCATGCACTCCGAGAACCGCCACCAGTCGGTCTCATGCGAGGTGTGCCACGGGCCGGCGGCGGCGCACACCGAGTCGCCCACCGAAGTGCAGTTGCCCAAGCCCAACAAGCGCGCCGGATGTCCGCTGTGCCACCGCTACGATCCCAGCCGCCCCACGGGTTTCCCGCAGATTGATCCGCAGACGCACAACCCGATGAAACCCTGCATCACCTGCCACAACCCGCACCGGCCGGAGACGCCGCATGTGCCCGGCGAGTGCGGCGCGTGCCATGGCGAGATCGCCCGCACCAAGGCCGTTTCGCGGCACGCGGGGTTGGACTGCAACCAGTGTCACAACGCGCCGGTGAAGCACAAGATCACGCCACGCGAGGTGCGCCCGGAGAAGCCGCGCACACGCGCCTTTTGCGCCAAGTGTCACGGGAGCGACGCCAATAGCCCGAAGGAAATTCCGCGGATCAACCTGGAAACGCACGGCGGGCGTTACTTGTGCTGGCAGTGCCACTATCCACACATGCCGGAGGGGGTCTGATGGAGGGCCGGGAAGATCGCAAGCAAGCGGGGATGAAGTCGCGGCGCGATTTTCTGCGCACCTGGCCGGCAGCAGGACTGGCACTGCTGGTCGGGTTGAAGTTCAAGGCGGTCGAGCTATGGGCGGCGGCGGAGGCGGCCTACAACCCGCGCGAGCACCGCTATGGCATGGGCATTGATGTTGCCAAGTGCATCGGCTGCGGCCGCTGCGTGGAGGCCTGCAAAAACGAGAACGACGTTCCGCGCGAGCCGTTCTACTTCCGCACCTGGGTGGAGCGGTACTTCATCAACGGCTCGGGAGAGACCACGGTGGACAGCCCCAACGGCGGCATCGAGGGCTTTCCCCCGACGACGCAGGAAAAGGGAATCCTGCGCACGTTTTTCGTGCCCAAGCTGTGCAACCACTGCGACGATCCGCCCTGCGTGCAGGTCTGCCCGGTGGGCGCGACGTTCTCGACCGAAGACGGCGTCATCCTGGTGGACAAGGATTACTGCGTCGGCTGCCGCTATTGCGTGCAGGCGTGCCCGTACGGCGCGCGTTTTGTAGATCCGCGCACCAAGACGGCGGAAAAGTGTACCTTCTGCTACCACCGCATCACGAAAGGAATGCAGCCGGCCTGCGTGGAAGTCTGTCCCACCGGCGCGCGCGTCTTCGGCGACCTGAAGCAGCGCAGCAGCCCGCTGGCGCGCTTCCAGCGGTTCCGCAAGCTGCACACGCTCAAACCCCACCTCAACACCAAGCCCAAGGTCTTCTACGCTGACCTCGATGAGGAGGTGCGTTAGGCATGGAACCGTTAGCGGAAATTCTGAAACAGGTCTCCGGCTACATCTACCCCAACGAGGTGGAACTGCACTGGAGCATCCTGATTGTGCTCTACCCCTATCTGACCGGGTTGGTGGCGGGCGCGTTCATCCTGGCGTCGCTGGTGCGCGTCTTCAACGTGAAGGAATTGCAGCCGACGTACCGGCTGTCGCTGCTGGCGGCGTTGGCGTTTCTGATCGTGGCGCCGCTGCCGCTGCTGGCGCACCTGGGCCACCCGGAGCGCGCCTTCGAGATGTTCCTCACGCCCAACGTGCACTCGGCGATGGCGATGTTCGGCTTCGTCTATGCGTGGTATTTGACCGTGGTGCTGTTGCTGGAAATCTGGTTCGACTACCGCAAAGACATGATCCTGTGGTCGGAGCAGGAAACCGGCTTGCGACGCTGGATCCACCGCATCCTGACCTTGGGAGTGTTCGATCTGACCGAGAAGGCGCTGCGCTTCGACCGCAACGCCGGACGCATCATCACCATCGTCGGCATTCCCTCGGCATTCCTGCTGCACGGCTATGTCGGATTCATCTTCGGGTCGGTGAAGGCCAACCCGTGGTGGTCGAGCGTGCTGATGCCGATTGTGTTCCTGTTCTCGGCGATCGTTTCCGGCATCGCGCTGATGCTGTTGCTGTACATGTTCACCACGCTGATCCGGTCGAAGCAGATTGACATGATCTGCCTCGACAAGCTGGCCAGCTTCTTGTTTTACGCGCTGATCGTGGACTTCTCGCTGGAGATGCTCGATTTCATTCACCGGCTGTACGAAGCGGAGGAGTCTATCCGGATACTCGGGCAGTTGGTCGCCAGCCGCCTGTTCATCAGCCTGGTGATCGTGCAGGCGCTGATGGGCACGATCATTCCCCTGATCCTGCTGGCGCTGGTGTCGCCGGCGCTGCATCCGCGGCGTCCGCTGCTGAAGCTGCCCGACGAACTGCGCCGCATGCTTTACCTCGGCGCGGCCACGCTCATCCAGATCGGCATCTTCAGCACGCGCTGGAATGTGGTCATCGGCGGGCAATTATTTTCCAAGAGCCTGCGCGGGCTGACGGTGTACAAGATGCAGCTGCTCGGGGGCGAAGGCCTGTTCGTCGCCGGGTTGCTGCTGATGCTGCCGTTCGTCATCCTGTTTGTACTGATCAAGCTGCTGCCGCCCTGGCTGGACGCGGAAGCGCACGTCCCGGCCGAGGAAATCGAGCCCGAGGGCGTGTTGCAGCCGGAGGAAGCAGCGGTCATCGCGACCGAGGCGTAGCTTGATTCGATTGAGCTCACGGTTGGTCTGCTTTGTCGAGTTGGCCGCGGACGACAACTTTCTGGGCGGCTATCTTCTTCGCCTCGTCCATTCGAACGATCGTCCGATTTTCTGACGCCGCCTGATTCTCTGACAGTCAAACCCCCGGTCGGCCGCCCTCTGCTGCTTTGTCGAATTCTCCTAAGCGTCACTCTGCCAATCACATACGCGCTTTTGCACAGTAGAGCCCCGGACGGCCCCGCGCGTGCGAACGTACGTTCGTATATCGAGGGAAATAGGAGGAAGGGAGGCGATGCCTGATACCAGCCGTGAGCCTTGGTCGGCCTCTCCGGTGGGAAAAAATGCATCGTCCCTTTCTCCCTCCCCGATTAAAGGAGTCTTCGCCATGAGACGCGTGGACACGCTTGCCTTCCTGGGTCTCTTCCTGCTGTTTGCTGGCGCCGGAACTTTCCTCAGCAAGTACACCTTGCTGCCCATGTGGGTGGTATGGCTGGTGGGTCCGCTGCTCTGGTACTTGGGCTTTGCCGTCCTGATTTCGTGGATGCTGTGGCGGCTATTTGTGCCGCCGGCGGGTGCAGCGCAGGAGGAGCAGGAACAAGTCGAACAAGCCAAGCCCGTCCGCGCCAGCAATTTTGTGGAACACGATTACGACTACGAACCATCGGAGCCAAGAATGCGAAAGGTACCCGTCTACAGCACGTTGGTCATTCTCATACTGCTTTCATCGCTGTTTATTGCGCAGTCCTATGCGGCCGATACCGCCGCCGCAGTTTTCACCAGCAAGTGCGTCATGTGTCACGGCGCCGACGGGCAAGGCAAGACGCCGATGGGCACCAAGTTCAACATCAAGAACCTGACCTCACCCGAAGTGCAGAAGCAGTCCGCCGCCGAGCTTACCCAGACAATCGCTAAGGGCAAAAACAAGATGCCCGCGTATGATGGCAAGCTGACCAAGGACGAAATTGCGCAACTGGCCGCCTACGTCAAGGGCCTGGCCAAGAAGTAGCGCAGTTTAAGGGCGGAATCCATTTCGCCCGGCGCGGAATATAATTCCGCGCCACATTTCGGGAGGCCATGATGCAAGTGTTTGAGGCTACAACTGCACCCCGCGACGGGGGTGGCCACGGCGGTCCGGCCAGTGCCGGCCGCCGGCGTTTTGTGCAGGTTCTTCTGGGCGGAGGATTGCTCGCATCCGCCGCGTCCTTCATCTATCCCGTCCTGCGTTTCCTGGTCCCACCGGCCGCCACCGACTTGGGCGGCGATACCGTGGTCGCCGGCCGCGTCGGCGAACTGAAACCGAATACCGGCAAAATCTTTCGCTTCGGCAGCCGTCCCGGGCTGCTGATTCTCGGCGCCGACGGTGAATACCGCGCCATGTCGGCCACCTGTACCCATCTGAGTTGCACCGTGCAATACCGCGGCGACCTGAAGCAGGTGTGGTGTGCGTGCCACAACGGCATCTACGACCTGGCGGGACGTAACATTGCGGGCCCGCCGCCGCGTCCCCTGGAACTGTTCGACGTGCACGTGCAGGGCGAGGAGATCGTCGTGCGCCGGAAACGGGAGGCGTGAGATGAGCCCATTCGTTCTCGTCAAGAACTGGCTCGACGAGCGCTTCGGCTGGGCCGAACTCACCAAGCCTCTGCGCAAGAAGACCGTCCCCATGCACCGGCTCTCGTACTGGTATTTCCTGGGCGGGATCACGCTGTTCCTTTTCATGATTCAGGTTTGCACCGGCATTCTCCTCCTGCTGTATTACCGCGCCAGCGCCAACGAGGCCTTCGAAAGCGTGCAGTACATCACCACCCAGGTGCAGTTCGGCTGGCTGGTGCGGTCGATTCATTCCTGGTCGGCGAACCTGATGATCCTGACTGCCTTTGCCCACATGTTCAGCGTCCTGTTCCTGAAGGCGTACCGCAAGCCCCGCGAGCTGACCTGGATTACGGGTGCGGTGCTGCTGTTGCTGGCCATGGGCTTCGGGTTCAGCGGCTACCTGCTGCCGTGGAATACGCTGGCGTTCTTTGCCACCAAGGTCGGAACCGAAGTCGCCGGGCAAGTGCCGGTGATCGGAAAGTGGATCGTCATCTTCCTGCGTGGCGGCGAGGAAGTCACGGGCGCAACCCTGACGCGCTTCTTTGGCTTCCACGTTGCCGTGCTGCCGGGGATTACCACCCTGCTGCTCGCCATCCACGTCCTGCTGGTGCAGAAATTCGGCATCAGCGTGCCGCCGTCGGTGGAAGAGCAGTGGAAGCGCGATCCCTCGGCGGCGCGCGAAATGAAGTTTTTTCCCAACTTTGCCCTGCGCGAGATGTTCGCCTGGTACATCGCGCTGGGAGTTTTGGGCGCGCTGGCCGCGCTGGCGCCCTGGGGTCTGGGTACGAAGGCCGATCCATTCGCTGCCGCGCCCGCCGGCATCAAGCCCGAGTGGTACTTCCTGTTCATGTTCCAGACGCTGAAGCTGATTCCTGCCAAGATCTGGTTCATAGATGGCGAGTTGTTGGGCGTGCTCGGGTTCGGGCTCGCGGGCGCGATTTGGGTCCTGCTGCCATTCCTCGACCGCAAGACTTGGAACCTGGGACGCGCCTTCATTACCGGGTTCGGCGTGTTCGCGCTGGCGTACATCGCCACCATGACGATGTACGGATACGTGGCCAAGTGAGCCGGGCGGGAGAAGAATTCATGACTGCCATTCATAACCAAATCATGCCAGCGCGCGAAGGGGGGCAAGCGAGGGGGAGTGCCCCCGCGCGTGCATCGCAGTGGATGTTCCTGCTGGCGGTGGCAATCTGGATCGTGGTCGCGCTGTTCGCCGCGTCGCGGGCGCGTGCCGCCACGCCGCCGCAAGCGGTGCAGAGCACCTGCGTGGACTGCCACTCGGCGCTGGATGCCAACCTGAAGGTCACCGGCGAACAGTACGCCCAGGACATTCACGCG
>DASWAR010000323.1:0-2085 GCA_036391015.1 Terriglobales bacterium | reverse complement strand
CCGGGCTTCTACCATCGCCCCCAGCGCGTGGAAGACGTGGTGGATTTTGTCGTGGCCCGCATCCTCGACCACCTCGGTGTGGGCCATACGCTGTTACCGCGCTGGGGCGAGCCGGCCGAGCCCGGCGGATCGGAGGCATGATCCTAGAAACCTCAGTTGACCACTTGAAAAGTTACCTAACCGCCTGTGGAAACTGATTTTATTCACTCCGCTGGTAGTCACCTATCGGGTGACCGCGCTACGTGCCCGATTGCGCGGCTTGCCGGCCGTCTGGCGGCGTTGCTCGTCGTAGCAGGGACCGATCCTGCGTCCTCCTCGCGCCTTGCCAGCCAGCCTGCAAGCCGCACACTCGGGCACGTCCAACTGAGGTTTCTAGTCTCTAGACGGATGAGTTTTGACGTTTCGTGCAAAGACTTCAATGCGCAGCAGCCATAGCAGGAACGATGTTGAATCGCGTCAGCGAGCACGCGGCGGCGATGGCGGCACGGCCCAAGCGCGTCAAGTAGTAGCGATAGGTATGGGCGACCTTCTTGATCAAGCGCAGCGAGCGCAGGCGTCTGAGCTGACGCGTCATAGCCGAGGGGGTGAGTTGCAGCCGCGCCACGAGATCGGCTCGGCGCCAGCCGTGGAGGTTGAACTCCCCGCGCTGCAAGGTTCGCAGCAGCGCCTGGTCGGCAGCGTTGAAGAAATTCAGGCCCCGGACGCAGGGATCGGTGCCCACGCGCGGCTGGCTCAGGCGTTGCAGATCCCGTTGGCCGGCACTGGGGTCGTCGAGGCTGGACAGGAACGCGAGGTAGCGTTGGTTGCAGCCGAGCAGAATCTCGCGCAGGTCGATCAGGCTATAGATCGATTTCTTCAGCGGCGCCAGCTCGCGCGTGGCCGCGCTGCCCTTGTGTTCCACCTTGCGGTGGTGCTTGAAAAAGCTCACGTCGTTGACCGTGGTCTCCACCCGCAGCACGCGGGAGAACTTGTCGTAGACCTTCACGCCTGCTGCGCCCATGCAGTGCTTGAGGCAGCGGCCCTCGATGCGCGTGGACAGCCGCGAGCCGATCTCCTGGGCCAGCGCCGGGGTGATCTTCTTGCCCAGGAAGCTCGCCACGCGCGGCGCGTCGGCGGCCAGCACCGCTTGGCGCGACAGGGCGTCGTACAACGGCACGAGGATGTCGGGGCTGCGAAACATCAAGTCGGTGGCGTACTCGGCCTGGCGAATGCTCCAGTGCCAGTCGTCCTGGCCAAACACATCGGCCACCGGACACAGCCAGTGCGCGTAGTGCTTGAGGCGCCGGTGCAGTTGCTCGGGGTTGAAGGCATCGGCGAGCGCTTGCGCGCGAGGCAAATCGGCGATGCGCAGCAAGGCGTTGTCCTCCTGCACGAACGCGATGCCCTCGCGCTGCAGCGAACGGGCCAGCGCACTGTGGCCGTTGCAGTAGAACTGCAGGCCGAACGGCGCCCAGGTCGGCACGCGCAGGTAGCACAGGCCGAACGCTTCGTCGATGAAGTAGAAGTAGTAATGCAGGCACTTGCCCGTGTCCGGGCGCAGATAAACGTGGCCGTTGCTCTTGTCCAGCCAGGGCTTGTAGCTCGGGCACGCTTCCATCGCCGAGATGACGTGCACCAGCCCTGGGGCATTACCGCGCCCGTGGAGCACGCGGGCGACCACGTCCTCCTTGCGAATGTGGCGCTTGTTGACGTGTTCGATCTGCACGCCAGCGGCTTCGCAAACTTGCTGTGCACGCTCCCGGATCCGATCGCGCAGCGGCTCGGCAAAGCGCGGGTAGTCGAAGATGCGAATGCCCCGCGAGTACAGAAAGCTCGTCATCCCGCCCGCGTAGCACGCCCCAGGCAATGTGCCGGTGATGATGATGCGGTCGTAGCACGACAACACGCCATGCAGATTCGCCGCGTAGCGATCAGTCAGTACCGTCGCAGTCATGGTCGGTCATCTCGCCTTGGGTGGGGCGGCCATCGTATTACTTTTTTGGTTCCGGCTCGGCCGGCTTAGGTTAAATCGACTGCGCGGGCGGTCTGCTTCGTTGCTCACTCGCTCGTAACGTTTTCTTCACAACCTCTCAGTGGATCAGTGCG
>DASWAR010000322.1:0-8069 GCA_036391015.1 Terriglobales bacterium | reverse complement strand
CTCTCGTTGGCGGCGAGCATGAACTCCTCGATCAGCCGGTGGGCAAAGTTCCGCTCCGAGCGCGTGATCGTCTTCATCAGCCCGAACTCATCGAACTCGATCACCGGCTCCGGCAGGTCGAAATCAATCGAGCCGCGGCGCACCCGCTTGCGGTTCAGGATCATGGCCAGCTCGCGCATCAGTTCGAACCCGGCCACCAGCGCGTGATAACGCTCGCGCAGCTTGGCGTCGCCTTCGAGGATTGCGTTCACGTCCGTATAGGTCATGCGCTCCGCCGAGCGGATGATGCCCGGGCTGATTTCGTAGCCCACAATGTCGCCCTTGGAATCGATTTCCATTACGCACGACATCACCAGCCGGTCCAGGTGCGGACGCAGCGAGCACAGGTCGGTGGATAGCTCGATCGGCAGCATGGGCACGGCGCGATCCGGAAAGTAAACCGAGTTTCCGCGCAGCCGCGCCTCCGCATCCAGCGCCGAGGCCTCGCGCACGTACTGCGCCACATCCGCGATATGCACCTGCAACTGGAAATTTCCGTTGTGCAAGCGGCGCACGAACACCGCGTCGTCAAAATCGCGCGCCGTTTCGCCGTCAATGGTCACAACCGGCAGGGTGCGGTAGTCGCGCCGCCCGCGCAGTTCGCGAGCCGGAATGATGTTGTCGAATGCCTGCGCCTCCGCCAGCACCGCGGTGGGAAAACGGTGCGGCAGGTGGTACTTGCGGATCACGATCTCCACGTCCACGCCGAAATCGTCCTCGTACCCCAGGATTTCCACCACGCGCCCGCGGGGGTTCTGGGTGGGCGTCGGCCACTCGGTAATCTCGACATCGACGACGACATTCTCCAGGTCCTCCGCCACTTCCGTGCGCTTGGCTTCCGAGCCCAGCACGCGGTGCCGTTCTTTTTTCTTGTTGTGTTCCTTCTCCGTGTCCTCTGTGGTTAATTTTTCTGGTTTTTCGGCGCCGCGCGGAATCACGATGTCGAGCGTGATCTTCTCGTCCATCGGCGTGACGTAGTTGTAGCGCACCCCGTAGTGGAAGGTGCCGACGACGGTGGCGTGGGCGCGCCCGATGACCTTGACGATCTGCCCCTCGGCGCGGCCATCACCGCGTTCCCGGCGCAATTCCACCAGCACGCGGTCGCCGTGCATGGCGTTGCCGGTATTCTGCGGGCTGATGTAGATGTCGCCGTTCAGCCGCTGGCGCAACTCCTCGCTTTCGGGGATCACGAACCCGTAGCCATCGCGGTGCATGGTCAAGCGGCCGGATACCAGGTTCTTAGCGGCGGCTTTTTTCGGGATGGAATAGCGGTCGCCATCGTGCGGCACCAGTTCGCCGCGCTGCACCAACTGGTCCAACTGCACGGCGAACGCGCGCCTGTCTTCGCCGCGCACGCCCAGCTCGCGCACCAGTTGCTTCAGCCCGGCTGACTGCTTCGGCTGCTGGCCGATTTTTCGCAGGATGGCACTATCGGAAATCATCGCCCCATTGGATGCGGCGCCCCCCGGGAAGTTGAATCAATCTGCCGAGGCGGAAAGGCCGCCGATGCCGCGCCGGATTTCGGCAGTGAGCGCGTCGTCAGGGAAGGACGCCTTCACCGCCGGCCGGTTGCCGACGTGAACCGGTCATGGCACTGCTTGGCCTGGGCCGCCAGCGCCGAATATTCGGGGGCCGCCCGCAGCTTCGCCAAAGCCGGATCGCTAAGCAGCGCCCTGTTCGAGCAGTAATTCTGCTCGATGGCGCTGCGGATCAGCGCCGACGCTGTGTCCAGTTCGCCGCACCACGCCAGCAACGACCCGTGATAGTAGCGGAACTCGGGATCGCGCTGCGCCAGGATGCTGGGCGCCGCAGCCAGCGTCAGCCTATGCATCTCCGCCCGTGACACCGGCTGCAGGCACGCCTGCAGCAGTCCGGCGTACCAGACTGGACGCGACGAGATCTTGGTCGCCGCCACCCTCGCTTCATCGGGCTTGTTTTCGCGGACCAGAATGGCCGGAAACACGCTGGCCGCCCAGTCGGAGCCGCTGTCCAGGTGGACGTACTCCAGGGCTCGATTGGTGTTGCCCATCTCGAAGAACACGAACGAGCACGAGCGGAAGTCATAGTTGCCGGGATCCAGCGCCAGCGCCGCATCGCATTCCTTGGCCGCATCGTGCAGGGGACCCGCGTAGCGCAGCACGTAGGCCAGGGTGAAGTGCGCCTGTGCGTTTTCCGGCCGCCGCTTCACCAGGTCTACGGCCTCGTTGTAGGCCTTGGCGATGTCGCCGGCTTCGGCGCGCAAGCGCGTCAGGTGCGCCGCCGAAGAGATCAGGTTCGGATCCAAGGCCAGCGCCTTTTCATATGCCGAGACCGATTTCTGCAGCGCCTCTTGGCCTCCGGCGGAATACTGTGATTCGTAGTAATAGCGCAGCCCGAGCGCGTCCCATGCCGGGGCAAATTTCGGGTCCAGCACCACCGAGCGCTCCAACATGGTCATGGCGGTGCTATTGGGCGCCGCATCGTGCGGCAGCGCCGACCCGCGCAGGTAGAGATCGTAGGCGGTGGCATCGTGCGGCTGGGTGGCGGTCGCGATCATCGCCGAAGATGACCCCAGCGCCGGCAGCAATCCCTGCCGAACCTGCGCCGCCAGCTCTTCCTGGAGGGTCAGCAGATTCGCCGCCGGCACCGTCACCGTGCCTTGCCACACCAACCGGTTGAAGCGGGTGTCCACGTCGTCCAAGGTGATGATGAGCCGGTCGCCCTGGCTCATGAAGTGCCCGGTCAGCACGTTGGCGGCGCGGAGCTCGCGCCCGGCCCGCTGCGGATCGTAGTTCCCCTGCAGGTACTTCGCCGCCGAGGGCACGGGACGGATCTCCATGGAGCGCGTGTAGGCCAGGATTTTCACCAACTGGTCGGGCACGGCAAAGCGCAGGTAATCCGTGTCCGGGTCGCCGCTCACGTTGTTGAACGGCAGAACAACGATGGTGTTGTTGGCGGCCACCGGCGCCGGGCCGCCGCCGTGCTTTGCCCACCAAATCGTAATCACCAGCAGGATCATTACCAGCAGCCCCGCGATGCCCACCAGCGCGTAGATCTGCCGCACGCTGAGCTTGCGGAATGTCCGGGTGTGCGCGACCGGCGCCCGCGCCGGTACCTCCGCCCCAACCGCTTGCAGTTCCAACTCCCGTTTCAAGGCGCGCAAGTCCTGACCCACCTGGTGCGCGTTGGGGTAGCGCTGCTCGCGGTCTTTTTCCAGCAGCCTGCCGATGATCGGCTCGAACCCCGGCGGCAGCGACGGGGTCAGGGTGAGCGGCGACACCGGCTTCTGGTGCTGGATCGCCGCCAGCGCCAGCACTGACGTCCTGGCCATGAACGGCTTCTGTCCGGTCGCCGCCTCGTACAGCACCACGCCGAGCGAGAACAAGTCGGTGCGCGCATCCAGCGGCTCGTTCCGCGCCTGCTCCGGCGACATGTACACGGTGGTCCCCGGGATCACGTTCATCTCCGTGATCGCCTCGCTGGGCCGGTGACGCGGCCCGCGCCCGCCTTCGCTATCGCCGGCGGCCACCAGTTGTTGCTCCGGCGCCAGTTTCGCCAGCCCGAAATCGAGGATTTTCGCCTGCCCGCGGTTAGTCAGAAAAATGTTCCCCGGCTTCACGTCGCGATGCACGATGCCCTGCGCATGCGCTGCCTCCAGCGCGTCGGCGATCTGGATGCCGATGTCGAGGACCTCCAGAGCATCCAGCGGTCCACGTTCCAGCCGGTCCTTCAGGCTGTGCCCCTGGAGCAACTCCATGACGATGAACGGCATGCCGTTGTGCGAGGCGATGTCGTAAATGGTGCAGATGTTGGGATGATTGAGCGAGGAGGTGGCGCGCGCTTCCAGCGTGAACCGCTCCAGCGCCCCGGTGTTTTCGGAGACGTTTTCGGGGATGAACTTCAGCGCGACTCGCCGGCCCAGGCGGATGTCCTCGGCCTCGTACACCAGTCCCATGCCGCCTCCGCCCAGCTTTTTCACAATGCGGTAGTGGGAGATGGTTTGCCCGATCACGGCGGAGTATCCACGGTATCGGCATCTTAGGTCGGCCCCGTCACAAAATCAACGCGGGATCGCTGGGGGGAGGCTAATCCGACGCAAAAATTTGCTTGCTTGCATCACCACTTGAAGCCGGCACGCGCAACCGTCATAATTGCTCCCCTTCCGCAGGGGTGTTGGAGATAATGCAAGGATTCCAAGGAGACGCTCATGGGATTACTCCATCTCTGTGACGAGCATCCCGCCGTGGTCCGCCCGGATACGACCGCTGCCGAAGCCATCCGGATCATGCTCGAGCATCGTGTCGGCGCGGTTACTGTGGTGGACGATCAGCGAGTGGTCGCCGGCATTTTTACCGAGCGCGATGTCCTGAGCAAACTGGTCTTCAGCGGCCTTGATCCCGCCAAGACCGCCGTCGCCGGGCTGATGACGGCCCCGGTCATTCTGGCCACTGCCGATACGTCACCCGGCGAGGCCTTTGCCATCATGATGGAGCGGCACTTCCGCCACCTTCCCGTGGTCGACGATCAAGGCCGCCTGATCGCCATGCTCTCCATCCGCAATCTGCTGCAGTGGCGCGTTGACGAGCTCACCGAACGCTTGGACACCATGGAGCAGTACATGACCAACGATGCTCCGGGGGGATGATCAGCAGGGGGAAAGCGCAAGCCGTGCCGCCGGCTCAATGCTCGGCGGTGCGGCGCAATTCGGCGATGACCCACACCGCCGCCGCGATCAACAGGGGCGAAGAATAGAAACCCGGCGCAGGTCGAGGAAACCTTACTTCGGGAACGGTATGGCCGAGGACGGTTGCAACCGCGTGTCCCAGTCCATTTGCCACCATCAATGCCGAAAAAAAGTATGCCGGCAGGCGAAGGACTCCAGCGCCGTGGAAGAAGCGCGGCGAAGCCGCAAACAGAACGACGACCAGCGCGATCAATCCGCCCAGCCAGACATCGAAACGGAATGTCGGCATGGGCAACCACGGCCAGCGCACATGTAGGGCAGCGGTCGTAGGGTTCCACACGCCGAGAAAGCCGGTGAGCGCTTCATCGGTAACGTGGAGGGCAAGTGCGGAGCAAAGCGCGAGCCAGGACCAGCCCAAGCGCGGTGTGCGCCGTTCCGCTGCTGGTTGACGAGAAGTTCCGTTGCTGCCCATAGCGGTTGCGTTGCGCCTAGAACAGCGTGTTCTGTCTTTGTCCCGGTTTGAGCCCGAAGTGTTCGTAGGCGAGATGCGTCACGGTGCGTCCACGCGGCGTGCGGTTCAGGAAGCCGATTTGAATCAGGAACGGCTCGTAGATTTCCTCGATCGCGTCCGGCTCTTCCGCCAACGCTGCCGCCAGTGTGTTCACGCCGACCGGACCACCCTGGTACTTGTTGATGATGGTCAGCAGCAGCTTGCGGTCAATCTCGTCAAAGCCGTGGCGGTCGACCTCGAGCATCTGCAGGGCGGCCTCGGCTGTCGCGCGATCGATGTGGCCGCCGCCGCGAACCTGGGCGTAGTCGCGAACCCGCCGCAGCAGCCGGTTGGCGATGCGCGGCGTTCCGCGGGCGCGTGACGCAATCTCCAGCGCGCCTTCGCCATCAATTTTCACGGCCAGAATTTCCGCCGACCGCCGCACGATGACTTCCAAATCCTGGTGCGTGTAAAACTCCAGCCGCAGCACGATCCCGAACCGCGAACGCAGCGGGGACGAAAGCAATCCCGCCCGGGTGGTGGCGCCGACAAAGGTGAACGGCTGCACGTCGATGGTGTGGGTGCGGGCTGACGGCCCCTGCCCGATGATGATGTCGAGCTTGTAATCCTCCAGCGCCGAATAGAGCAGTTCTTCGAGCGCGGGCTGCAGCCGGTGCACCTCGTCAATGAACAGCACCTGTTTGTCGCGGACGTTGGTGAGGACGGCCGTCAGGTCGCCCTTGATCTGCAGCGCCGGCCCCGAGGTCTGCTGAAACTGGGTTCCCAGTTCGTTGGCGATGATGGTGGCCAGCGTGGTTTTACCCAGGCCGGGCGGGCCGTACAGCAGCACATGATCGAGCGCTTCCCCGCGCGAGCGCGCCGCCTCAATGGCCACCGCGAGGTTTTCTTTGACCTTCGCCTGCCCTATGAATTCCTGCAGGCGGCGTGGCCGCAGCTTGAGCTCGAACGAGGCATCGTCGTCCACCGCCGCCGCCGACACAATTCGATCCGGGTCCTGTCTGGATGTAACCACTGTGCGGCGATAGTAAGACGAAACCCAGAGCCACGCAATCGCGCTGAAGGATCGAGGAGCGTCTACTGAATCACGCTGCCCGACGCCAGGCAGGTCGCGACCAGGCCATCGGCGGCGAAATTGATCACGCCCGGGGTGGCGGAGCAGAAAGCGCGGGTCCCGGTACCACCGAGGGTGACCGGTACAGCCGTGGAAGTGTAGTTGGCCTTAGGCGTTCCGGCGCAGTCTTGCAGGCCAAAGATGTAACCCGCCTTCTGGCCGGAGGACAGCACATTGTCCAGGATACCGGCTCCGGTGGAATCAGCGGGGCTACCCGAGGCGGGCGGCCCCAGGTCGGTCAGCGAGCAAGTGTAGCCAGTAGTGGGATAAGTCGACGCATACATGGTCTCGGCGGTGGAGATGGTGCGCAGGGAAGCCACCGCCGAAGCTTCGTTGGCGGCGATGCGCGCGCGCAACAGGTTGGGGATGGCGATGGCCGCAATGATGAGAATGATTGCCACCACGATCAGCAGCTCGATCAGCGAGAATCCCTTTGGTTTCCTCATAGCCGCACTCTCTCCCGCCCGCAGCGGAAACGCGTGCAAATCACATCATAGGCCCGTTTTGGCGGAGATCGTGGGGAGGGTACTTGGGAAGTAATAGGGGGGAGGAGAATCGCGGCCATTCTGCCGCAATCCCAGATCATTGGCAAGTTACTTTCGTTAGTGTCCCCTCAACAGCGGCCTGCCCGGGGCGACGTGCGCGCTGAGGCCGCAGCGCGAATCCTAAATAGCAGCGCGGGCGGCGGCGCCCGGCGAAATGCACAGATGCTTCGCTGCGCTCAACATGGCAATAGTTGAGGGATCGGTCTCACCGCGGTTGCGGCAGTCCGACGCGGCGCAAGAGTTCAGCAAAGCGCGGATCGGAGCGGAGGTTGTCCAAACGAGTGTCGGTGGTGAAATAAAACGCCAGAAAGCCTGAGCGGTCGGCGCTTGAGGGCGACTTTGCGATCCAGCTTTGTGTCCTCAGCCAGATACACTTCGCCCATCCCACCGGCGCCGATCGCCGCGGTGATGCGGTATGGGGCGAGGGTGCGGCCGATCACGCTACCGCCTTCATTCGATGCCCGATTGTCGCAGGCCTACCATACTGCGCTTCGGCCCCGCAGCTTGTCGCCTGAAACTGAAACTCGAGGCTGGAACCTCTTAAGGTTCATCCCGCGTGGCGCCGATCTCAGTCAGTACCTGCTGATCCACTGCCTTACCGTTGTCATACGCCACCTGCATGAGCCGCACGCGGTAGCGGCGGGTGCGCGCCATGGCGTGCGCCACGTCGAAATCCTTGAACGATGCAATGAAATCCCATCGCCCGTGGTTGAACTCCCAGATTTCGAACTGTTCAAAGCGCGCCATGAACTACAACCCGGAACTAATCCTCCTCCACTGTCTCCTCGCCCCGCGCCTTCTTGTAATTCTCGATGATCTTCTCCTGTTGTTGTGCGGGCACGATGTCGTAGTGGTTCATTTCCATGTTGAACGCCCCCCGGCCCTGGGTCATCGAGGTCAGATCCACGCCGTAGGTGAGCATCTCGGCCATGGGGACCTCGGCTTTGATAACCGTCTTGCCGCCCTTGTTGTCCATGCCCTGGATGCGGCCGCGCCGCCCGTTCAAATCGCCCATGACCGCTCCCGCGAACTCGTCCGGGATCTCGATCTCCACCCGCATCACCGGCTCCAGCAGCGTCGGCTTGGCCTGCTCCATGGCTTTCCTGAAGGCGATGCGGCCCGCGGTCTTGAACGACAATTCGTTGGAATCCACGTCGTGGTAAGAGCCGTCGTACAGCACCACCCTGAAGTCCACCACCG
>DASWAR010000321.1:0-3405 GCA_036391015.1 Terriglobales bacterium | reverse complement strand
CTGCCGGATTTGTCAAACTTCTACTGCCTCCCCGGCAGAGCCGGGGGGTCTCCCGGTCGTACTAGTGATTTGTGATTTGTGATTTGGCGCGGACTGGGTCCGCGCCATTTTTCTTGCACCAACGATTAGCGGGACAAAAATCGGCCCCGGCGAGGGCGCCGGGGCCTACGAAATTCTTGGGAACTATGAAACTGAAACTCGAAACTGCTGTCAGTGGACTCCGAGGGCCTTCACGGAAGACTCGGATTCCTCCGCCGTGGCAGCCTCGCCGCTGGCCTGCGACCGACCGTACTCGAATCCTTTGTCGAACGCCTTCAAGTTCAGCTCCTTGAAAGCCGGGGGGACGGAGTTGGCAACGGCCTGGCGCATACACTCGGGCTTCACCAGGCTGGTGACGGCGGCGAAGAAGCCGACCATCACGATATTGAGCACCATTTTCTTCCCCAGCTCTTCCGCCAGCCGGGTTGCCGGGCAACTGAATACCTTGGTGCCGGGAGGCAGGTGGTTAACCCGCACCAGGTCCTGCTCAATGACGAGCGTGCCGCCCTCTTTCAACTCCGGGGCAAACTTGCTGTACGCCTCCTGCGACATGACAACCAGGATGTCCGGCTGGGTGACGTAGGGATACAGGATGGGCGAGTCGGACAGGATTACCTGCGCGCTGCAGGCGCCGCCGCGGGCTTCGGGCCCGAAGCTCTGCGTCATGGTGGCGAATTCGCCCTCGAAAATCGAAGCCGCCTTGCCTACGACGATGGCGGCAAGGATCACGCCCTGCCCGCCAAACCCGGCGATGCGAATCTCGGTGAGTTGCATCAGTAGTCCTCCCCGCAGCACTCGGCTGCGCATTCATCGGCTGCGCACTCGTCCACGTAGCGGTCGCCGAGCGACTCGACAAACTGCTCGCGCGCGGCGTTGATGTAATCGGGGCGGTCGCGGTCCACGAACTTCCCCACGATGATCTCGCCCGACTTGGTCAGGCCGATCTCGCTGGTGGAGGCGCCGTTCTTGATCTTGCTGTGTTCCTTGTAGAACTTCATGGCGTCCAATCCGTCGCCCATCCGGTTGCGGCGCTGGTAGAGCGTCGGGCAGGGCGAGAGGATTTCGATGAAGCAGAAGCCGGGCTTCTTGAATACTTCGGCCATGGAGCGCGCGATCTGGCGAACGTGGAATGTGGTCCAGCGCGCGACGTACACGGCGCCGGCGGCCTCGACAAGGTGCGCCAGGTTAAAGTTCGGGTCGAAGGTGCCGTAGGGATGGGTCGAGGTGGTGACATGGCCGGGGGTGGTGGGCGCGGTCTGGCCGCCGGTCATGGCGTAAATCAGGTTGTTGACGCAGATCACCTTGATGTCCAAATTGCGGCGCGCGGCATGGATCAGGTGGTTGCCGCCGATCGCGGAGAGGTCGCCGTCGCCGGAGTACACCACCACGTTCAGCTTCGGATTCGCCAGCTTCAGGCCGGTGGCGAAGGGGATGGCGCGTCCATGCGTGGTGTGAAAAGAATCTAGCTTCACGTAGCCGGCGACGCGGCCGGTGCAGCCGATGCCGGAGACGATAGCGAGATTCTTCAGGTCCACCTTGGAATCGAGCAGCGCCCGCGAAAAGCAGTTGACGGTGGTGCCGATGCCGCAGCCCGGGCACCAGATGGTCGGCAGGCGGTCGGTGCGCAGAAACGGCAGAACGGGATTGATCGGGATGGTGCTCATTGGATCGCCTCCACGATGGCCTTCACGATGTCGTTGGGATCGTGCACGCCGCCGCCGGCGTGGGGGACGTGAATGGTTTTGGCAGCGCCGTGCGCCGCGCGTTCCACCTCGAGCACCATCTGTCCGAGGTTGAGCTCGGGAACGACGAACGCTTTCACTCTTGGCGCCAGGTCGCGAAACGTTTCTTCCGGGAACGGCCAGGCCACGATCAGCCGCAACTTCCCTACCTTCATCCCTTGCCCGCGGGCAATCTCAATGGCCCGCTGCGCCACCCGCGAAGTGATGCCGTAGGAGACGACCACCACGTCGGCGTCGTCGAGGTGTTCGGCCTCGTAGAGGACCAGGTCCTTGGCATTGTCAATCTTCGCCCGCAGGCGCTTGACGAGCTTGTCCTGGACGGGAACGGTCATATTGGGATAGCCGCGCTCGTCGTGCGTCAGGCCGGTAATGTGGAAGTTGTAGCCTTCGCCGGCGTGCGCCATCTCGGGGACAAGCGAGCCGTCGCCGTTGCACTCGTAGGGCTTGTAGTCGGCGGGCGATTTCTTGGTGTGCTTGCGCGGAGTGACGTCGAGCTGGTCGGCGGGAGGAATGACCACCTTCTCGGTCATGTGGCCGACAACTTCGTCCATCATCACCATCACGGGCACGCGGTATTGCTCGGAAAAATTGAAGGCCTTGATGGTCAGGTCGAAGCACTCCTGCGGCGAATTCGGGCAGATGGCGATAATGCCGTAGTCGCCGTGCGAGCCCCAGCGGGCCTGCATCATGTCGGCTTGCGCCGGCAGCGTGGGCAACCCGGTGGAGGGGCCGCCGCGCTGCACGTTGACGAACACGCACGGCGTCTCGGTCATGGCGGCGTAACCGATGTGCTCCATCATCAGCGAGAAGCCGGGGCCGCTGGTGACGGTGAACGCCTTGGCGCCGCCCCAGACAGCGCCCTGCAGGCAGATCGAGGCAGCCAGTTCGTCTTCCATCTGGATGAACGTGCCGCCGATCGTCGGAATGCGCAAGGCGAAGCGCTCGACGACTTCGGTGGACGGCGTGATCGGATACCCGGAGGCGAAACGCGCGCCGGCGGCAAGACAGCCTTCACAGCAGGCGTGGTCGCCGTCGAGAAAATGCGTGCCGGTTAGAACCCCGGCGGGATCAGCGTGCATCGGTGGTCTCCTTCTCCGTCGCGCTCGCCGGCTCGGCCACGTTGAGGCGATACCCGAAAATGGCGAAGTCGGGACAGTACATGCCGCACAGGTCGCAGCCGCTGCACTTCTCCGGTGCGACCATTTGCGGCGGGTGGTAGCCCTTGGAATTGAATGCCGAGGAGAGCGCCAGGACTTTGGTGGGACAAAACTCGACGCAGAAACCGCACGCTTTGCACCGCTCGACGTGAATGGAAACACTGCCTTTGGCCATCCGATCCTCTCTCACCGGGGGGCTGTGGTCGGTATCACGAAATGCGTAATCTGTTTATTACGTGCCGGACGCCCGCGGGTGAAGGCCGGCGGGACTATCGGCCAGAGAACCCCTGAAATTGCGGTCAAGACAAACGGTGTGCGATGGCACATCCTCAACCAGTAAGGATTGTGCGCGCAGCATGATGCAGGCGTGTATGACGCGCGTCACATTTGCCTGTGAGCACACGCACAGCGCAATTTCTTCGGCCGTCGGCCACCCGGCAGAACGGCTCGCTCCGCCAAATCCAGCT
>DASWAR010000320.1:0-8856 GCA_036391015.1 Terriglobales bacterium | reverse complement strand
CTGCATCCGCGTTAATCCGTGGCTGACGTTTTTCTAGGCCCCCGAATACGCGGCGCGCTTGAGGAAGTTGCCGCTTCCCGGCTTGCCGTGGAACGTTTCGCCCTCCACCGCCACCCGCCCGCGTGACATCACCAGGTCCGGCATCCCGGTGACCGTAATCCCTTCAAACATGCTGTAGTCCACCCTCATGTGGTGTGTCGTGGCGCTGATGGTGTGCTTGCGCTTGGGATCGAAGAGCACCAGGTCGGCGTCGCTCCCCACGGCGATCGCGCCCTTGCGCGGGTAGAGACCGAACAGTTTCGCCGGCGTGGTGGAAACGAGTTCGACGAAGCGGTTAACGCTGAACCGTCCCGCGGCCACTCCGCCGGAATACACCAGGCTCATGCGGTGCTCGATGCCGGGGCCGCCATTGGGAATCTTGGTGAAGTCGCCCTTGCCCATTTCCTTCTGCTCCTTGTAGCAGAACGGGCAGTGGTCGGTGGAGACCACCTGCAGTTGGTCGTGCTTCAGCCCCTCCCAAAGTTTCTCCTGGTGCCACTTTTCGCGCAGCGGCGGCGTGAACACGTACTTCGCGCCCTCGAAACCCGGAGCGTCAAAATTGTCGAGCGAGAGATAGAGATATTGTGGGCAGGTTTCGGCGTACACCGGCAGGCCGCGGTCGCGAGCCTCGCGCACTTTCTCCAGCGCGTCGTTGCAACTGAGATGGACGATGTACATCGGCGCCCCCGCCATCTCCGCCAGCGCGATCGCGCGGCTCACCGCTTCCGCCTCGGCTGTCGTCGGGCGAGTGAGCGCGTGGTACTTGGGCGCGGTTTTTCCTTCCGCCAGCGCCTGCTGCACGATCACGTCAATGGCGCTGCCGTTTTCCGCGTGCATGCACACCATGCCGCCGTTTTTTGCGGTGGCGCGCAGGGCCTTGAAGATGCTGCCGTCGTCCAGCATCAACACGCCGGGATAAGCCATGAACAGCTTGAAGGTGGGGACGCCCTCGCGCACCATCTGGCCCATTTCTTCAATCCGGGCGTCAGGCAAGTCGGTGATGATGCAGTGGAAACCGTAGTCGCAGTGCGCCTTGCCATCGGCCTTTTTCATCCACGTGTCGAAGGCGGTGCGCAGGCTCTGGCCCTTGCCCTGGATGGCGAAATCAATCAGCGTGGTGGTGCCGCCGTAGAGCGCGGCGCGGGTGCCGGTGGCAAAATCATCGGAGCTGGTGGTTCCGCCGAAGGGCATGTCGAGATGTGTGTGCACGTCAATGCCGCCGGGGAAAACGTACTTCCCTTTCGCGTCGATAGTTTTCTTGCCCTGCTCGCGCGGGATCGAGGCGGCGATGGCGCTGATCTTGCCGTCGCTGATGCCGATGTCCGCGTTGTAGGTATCTACAGCGGTTGCAATAGTGCCGTTGGCAATGATGGTATCGAATGCCATATGAGGCCTCCATGCCCGAAGCTGGCTGGCTTTGCAGCGCGCCATTGTATGCTAGAATCCGCGCCTCTTGAGGGTTCTCGTGGGGAGGGTCCGATGAAATTCGGCATCACGTTCAAGCCCGACATGACCGTGGACCGCATCGTCAGCCTGACGCGCCAGGCGGAGGCGGCGGGCTTCGAGTATGGCTGGATTTTCGACTCGCACGTGCTGTGGATGGACTGCTACCCGCTGATGACGCTCATGGCCGCGAACACGCGCAAGATGAAGATCGGGCCGTGCGTCACCAACCCGGCGGTACGCGACATCACCGTGACCGCGAGTTTGTTTGCGACCCTCGACTTGATTTCCGGACGGCGGATGCAGCTCGGCATCGGACGCGGCGACAGCTCGCGGCGCGTGCTGGGGAAAAAGCCGGTGACGGTCGCGGAACTGGGACGCGCCATTGATCAATTCCGCGCGCTCACTTCCGGCAAGGAGATCGAATACGACGGCCAGCCGACGCGCATGTCGTGGTCGCCGGGCGCGCCGCCGGTCTGGATCGCCGGCTACGGGCCCAAGGTACTGAACCTGGCGGGGCGCATCGCCGACGGCGTTATTCTGCAATTCGCCGAGCCCGACCTGATCGAGTGGTGCGTCGGTTTCGTGCGCCAGGGGGCACAGGCCGCGGGCCGCGATCCCAAGGCGATCGAAATCATGTCCGCAGCGCCGGTGTGGGTGTCGGACGACCTGAAGACCGCGCGCGAGCACGTGCGCTGGTTCCCCGCTCTGGTGTCGAACCACGTGATGGATTTGCTGGCGAAGTATCCTCAGGACCAGTTGCCGGCGGCGCTGACCTCCTACGTACAGAACCGCGGCAAGTACGACTACCAGCACCACTGCGAGGTAGGCAGCGACAATGCGGAATTCGTGAACGACGACGTGGTGGACCGCTTCTGCGTCGTCGGCCCGGTGCAGGCGCATCGGGAAAAGCTGCGGCGGCTGGCATCGCTCGGCGTCACCCAGTTCAACATCTATCTCATGTGTGGCGAGGAAGAAAAAACGCTGGAAGTGTACGAGCGCGACGTGCTGCCCCAATTCCGGGAATCTGCCCGCGCCGCCTCGTAGCGAAACCTCAATTAATCGATGTCATCCTGAGCGAGGACGCGCCGCTTTTTCTTGCGCGTCCGAGTCGAAGGACCCCTACAGCAACTCAAAGTTTGACGCGTGTCATCCTGAGCCTGGTGCCCCACATCTGCCCGAATTTGGCAGATGTGGGTCCTGAAGCCCGCAACCGGAGTTCAGTGCATCGGCGCCCCACCCGCCGCGTGCCGCGGTTTCTTCATCAGCAGGATCAGCGGGATCACGCACAAGAACATAATTCCCAACAATCGAAAAGCGCCGACAAACGACAACATCGCTGCCTGCTGCTGCACCATGCCGAAAACGGCGGCGTAGGCCTGCCGGGTGGCGGTATAGGCGTCCATGCCGCGGGCCATGAAGCCGGCGCGGGCGGCCGCGATCATCTGCTGCGCCGCGGGGCTGAACAGCGTGACGTTGGCGCCCAGGATATTGGTGTTGCTCTGCGTGCGCCGGGCTACGATGGTGGTGACCATCGCGATCCCCACGCTGCCCCCGATGTTGCGCATCAGGTTGAATACGCTGGTGGCGTTCCCCATGCGTTCTTTCGGAATCGGATCGTGCGTAATCGTGGTCAGCGGCACGAACAGGAACCCCATGGCGACGCCCTGGATGAATTGCGGCCAAAAAACGTCCCAGTAGCCGGCGCGCAGGTTGATGTTGCCCAGGTCCCACATCGAGTAAGCCGCTACCAGGAACCCCACAAACAGCAATTTCCGCGGCTCCACCTTCGACATCAGCACGCCAATAAAAGGCATGGCTATGAACGCACCCAGGCCGCGCGGCAGCATCGCCCATCCGGCTTGCAGCGAGGGATATCCCAGCAACGTCTGCAGAAAAATCGGGATCAGCACAATGCTGCCGTAGAGCACGAACCCGACCACGGTCATCAGAAAGACACCGGTGGCGTAGGTGCGGATCTTGAAAACACGCAGGTCCACAATCGGCTGGCTGATCCTGAGCTCGCGAACGACGAAGAACACCATGCCGACGGCGGTCATGACGATCAGCGCGCGGATGAAATCGGAGGAGAGCCAGTCCTCTTCCTGGCCCTTATCGAGCAAGACCTGCAGGCCGCCGATGCCGAGCGCGAGGTAGCCGATGCCCCACCAGTCCACGCGCGTTTTGCGGCCGATGTAGTGCGGATCGAAGATAAACAGCTTGGACATGACCATGGCCGCGACCCCGACGGGCAGGTTCAGGTAAAAGATCCACCGCCAACTGTAGTTGTCGGTGATCCACCCGCCGATCACCGGGCCGAGCATGGGCGCGACCACGATGCCGAGTCCCCAGAAGGCCATCGCTTTGCCGCGGTCTTCGGGCGGAAAGGCTTCCAGCATGATGGCCTGCGAGAGAGGTTGCAGTCCGCCGCCGGTCGCGCCCTGCACAATGCGAAAGATGATCAGGAACGGCAGGTTGGGCGCCATGCCGCAGAGAACCGAAGAAACGGTGAACCCGACGATCGAGGTCATCAGGATGCGCTTCCGTCCGAACTGGTTGGAGAGCCAGCCGGTCATCGGCAGAACGATGGCATTGGCCACCAGGTAGGAGGTCAGGACCCAGGTGGCCTCGTCCACGGTGGCGCCGACGTTGCCCGCTATGTGCGGCAGCGACACGTTCACCACCGTGGTGTCCAGCACCTCCATGAAGGTGCCCAGCATCACCGAGATGGCGATGATCCACGGATTGATGGCTATGTCGCGCTTCGGCATCGGCGGTTACTTCACCATCACGGCATGTCGTGCTTTCGGAGGGGCACGGCTTCAGCCGTGCCGACAGACACTAGAATTTGTCATTCCGCGCGGACTCGGTAGGTCACGGCTTCAGCCGTGACCGAGGCGCGAAGCGCCGAAGCCCGCGAGGAATCTCGGTTTTGATTTTGAAATGGCACACAACGCGCCAGCCCCGTTATTTCACCATCACCGTGGTCACCGCCGACATGCCGGGGCGCAGCCCGCTGAGGTCCTGCCCCGTCTCGAAAACAATCTTCACCGGCACGCGCTGTACCACTTTGACGTAGTTGCCGGTGGCGTTTTCCGGCGGCAGCAGGCTGAATCGCGCGCCGGTGCCACCGCCGACCGAATCCACGTGGCCCTGGTAGTCGCGGTTGTAGGCGTCCACATGAATGGTGGCGCGATGGCCGACTTTCATTTTCTCCAGTTGCGTCTCCTTGTAATTGGCGGTGACCCAGATGTCGTCCAGGTTGACGATCGACATCAGCGGCTGCCCAGTCTGCACCACCTGGCCCGGCTCCACGTTGCGCTTGCTGACGATGCCGTTCCCCGGCGCGCGAATCGTGGTGTAGTCGAGATTGAGCTGCGCCTGCTCGACGGCGGCTTGGTATTTCTGGGCGTTGGCCCCGGCAGCACCCGCCCGGGCCTCGGTCATCGCGACTTGCTGCGACGCCGTTCCTGCCCCGCGGACTTGCGCCTCGGCCTGCGCCACGTGGCTCTGCGCGCTGGCAACGGCGGCGCGCGCCGCGTCCAGCGAAGCCCGAGCCGCCTGCTCGGTCGCAACCGCGCTGTCGTACTGCTGGCGCGACACCTCGTCCTTCGCCACCAATTGCCGGAATCGCTCCAGGTCCTGTGCGGCCTTGGTGTCATTCGCTTCCGCCTCGCGCCGGCGCGCCTCCGCAGCACTCACTTCCTTCTGCGCCGCCGCCAGGTTGGCGCGTGCCATATCGAGAGTGCTGCTCGTGCTGGTATGCGCGATGGGCACCGCGGTTTGCGCGGCGCGATGTCCGGCAAGCGCGTCCGCAAGATCGGCCCGTGCCTTCGCCAGCGCCACCTGGTAGTCCTTGGGATCCAGTTGCACCAGCACCTGCCCGGCCTTGACGGACTGGTTGTCATCCACGTGGACAGCGATCACCGTGCCGCTCACGCGCGCGCTGATTTGCGCAATGTGCGCGTCCACCTGGGCGTCGTCGGTACCTTCGCGCGCCGCGTAATATCGCCAGATCAGGATTCCGCCAACCACGATGGCCGCCAGGACCAGCAACAGCGTCCACTTGGCCCCGGGATGCTGCTTGGAATACGATCGTCGCCGCGCCGCCGGCTCTCCGCTCTCCTCCGGAAACGGCTCGCGGGCTTCTTCCACGGCCGCCGGATTCCTTCTCGACTCCTCGTTCGAGTCCGCCACTAGTGCTTCCCTCCAAGAAAATCTTTCACCGCGCGCTCGGCTACCCCGAGCGACCGCGCCAGGGTCAGCTTGGCCACGTTGTAGGCGAAAGTGCTGTTGATGTAATTCTCGTTGGTGGCGGCGAGCGCCTCCTGCGCCTGTACCACTTCGACCGTGTTGGTGACGCCGGCGCGGAAGCGGTCGCGTGACTGGGCCAGCGCCTCCTCGGCCAGCTTGCTGGAGCTTTGCGCCACCTGCACCTGGTCGGCGGCGGATTGCAGATCGAGAAACGATGTGCGTACTTCAAACTCGATCTGGCCGCGAAGATCGCCGAGCGTCGCCTCCCTCTGGCGGATCAGCGCGTCGGCCTGCATCACGTCGCCCTTCACCTTGCCGCCCTGAAAGATGGGGATGTTCAGCGCCGCCGCCGTGGTGTAAGTCGGGTGGTTCTCCGACGGACGCTGCCCCATGATGCCGTAATCGGCGTTGAATTTGATGGTCGGCAGCGCCTCGCCGATGGCCGCTTTGCGGGTGAGTTCGGCGGCGCGCACCTGCGCCTGCGCCCGATGATAATCCGGACGATCGCGATACGCCCGTTCCATCGCTTGCTCCAGGGTGAGCGGCGCCGCGGGCGTGACCGGAATTTTTTCCGTCAAGCTGAATTCCTGGCCTGCGGGAAGGCCGATGATCCGCCCCAGCGCCAGCTTCTGCTTGGCAAAGTCGTTGCGGGCCGCGAGCAGCCGCTGCTGCTGCACCTGCATCTCCACTTGCGAGCGCAGCACGTCAATGCCCGGAACCATGCCGGCGTTTTTCATGTCGAGCGCCTGCCGGTAGAGTGCCTGCGCGGTCGTGAGCTGGGCTTCGACGGAAACGATGCGCGCCTCCCCGGCCAGCGCCTGCATGTAGGTGCCGCCGACCACCAGCACGATCAGGTCGCGCGCATTTTGCAGATCCAGTTGTGCGGCCTTCACGTCCTCGGTGCGCGCCCGCAGCAGGTTGAGCGCGTGCAGGTCCAGGAAATTGCCACTGACCAGCAGGCGGGCGTCGAACACCGCGAACGGCCCGATGATCGGGCCCGTAGGCGGAGGTGGAATCCCGTACGCGGCGAGATTGATCTCCTGCACCGATTCGGCGATGCGCCCGGTCAAGGTCGGCAATACGTCGGCCAGGGCGCGATAGCGTGCGCCGCGCGCGCCCGTAGTCGCCTGCTCCGCAAGCAGCAGCGACAGGTTGTACTTCAGCCCGCGATCGATGGCGTCGAGTGCGCTTAGCGGCAGTACTTCCGGCGTGGCTTTGCCCGACGCCACGCTGCCGAACAGCGGATTCTGCGACTGCGTTAGCGCTGACGGCATGCTTGCCGCCGAGGCCGGCGCGCTAGCATTCATCGGGATTGAGGTCGGCAATCCTTGCCCCGGCGCGCTCAGGCTGCCCACCACCAAGCCGGCAACCACTGCCAACACCCCCGCCCTTTGCCGGCAAAGCCGGGAGCAATTACGCTGGGCCAACCGCGATATCAGCACTGCCAGCCCTTTCGGGCGATGACGATGAATAAGACCACAAAGATCGCCGCTCAACGGTCATCCTCTTTCTTGTTCGGCGCCGCGATGTTTCGCCCGCGGCGCTCGGCCACTGCTTTACAGATGCTCGGATGGGAACCTGGAACCGTGGCAGGGAGTCGCACGGCCGCGAAGCCAGCGCCCGTACAGGCGGCGTCCGCCTGCGCCGCCGGACCAGATAGAGTAAACGCAAGCGCGTTGAATTAGAAGCGGACTTCCCGCCGCGCGTCGCCCGCGAGTACACTGCTGCCACCCATGGCTGCGGAAAAAATTGGGCTCATCGCCGGCAACGGCACCTTTCCCCTGCTGGTGCTGGACGCCGCGCGCGCCCGCGGACTCGACGTGGTGGTCGCCGCCATCCGCGAAGAAGCGTTGCCCGACATCGAGCAGCACGGGGCAGTCTCGGTCCACTGGCTGTCGCTGGGCGAACTGTCGAAGCTCATTGAAATCCTGAAGCGCGAGGGCGTGCGCCGCGCGGTGATGGCTGGGCAGGTGAAGCACAAGCAGATTTTCTCCAGCATTCGGCCCGACTGGCGGCTGGCCAAGTTGCTGCTTTCACTCACCACTCGCAATACCGATTCGCTGATCGGCGCCGTGGCCAAGGTCCTGAGCGATGAGGGCATCACGCTCATGAATTCCACCGAACTCCTGGAGCCGCTGCTGGCGCGCGCCGGCGTGCTCACGCGCCGTGGTCCCGGCGAGCAGGAGCAACAAGACATCGAGTACGGCCGGCGGGTGGGGCGCCACCTGGCGCAGTACGACATCGGGCAGACGGTGGTGATTGCCGGCGCCGCCTGCGTTGCGGTGGAAGCCATGGAGGGCACCGACGCAATCATCGAGCGCGCCGCCCAGATCATGCGCGCCCTGAAAGGCGATGCTTCCACGCTCAGCCGCAACCTGACGGTGGTGAAGGTGGCGAAACCGGGCCAGGACATGCGCTTCGACGTACCCGTGGTCGGAGCGAAAACCATCGAGACCATGCGCTCGGCGGGCGCAACCTGCCTTGCCGTGGATGCCGGCAAGTGCCTGCTGATTGGCGGCGAGCGGGTGATCGAGGCGGCCAACGCAGCGGGCATTTGCCTGGTGGCGGACTAGAACTGGTTAGCTGGTTTAAAAAGTCGCTTTTGGGTAGGGCACGGCTTCAGCCGTGCCGCTCGAGGCCGCAAAAATGGTGGGCTTTAGCCCCTGAGGGACATTTTTCCTGAGGCGAAAATGCATTTTTAAAACCAGTTCTAGGCCGTTTTCGATACCTTGCCGCGGGACCTGCCGTTGTGGACTGGTTGCTTCGGGTGCAATTCCTTGCGGGCTTTGGTCAGATCATGCGCGGCCTGGAGTTGCATCCAGAATTCGGCGGAATTGCGAAAATAGGCGGACAGCAGCAGCGCGGTCGCGGCCGTGATGCCGCGCTTGCCTCGGATCAGTTCATTGATGCGGTTGAGCGAAATGCCGAGCTCGCGAGCCAGTTGCGCCTGTGTCAGCCGCATAGGCAGAAGGAACTCGCTTTTCAGAATTGCCCCGGGATGTTGAGCACCACGCTTTTTCGGCAACATAAATCCTAGGCGCTATCGTAATCCGTAATACTGTCTCCACGGGAGCACTTATATGGCAGCCGAAATTCAACGTATAGCCGAACAACTGCGTC
>DASWAR010000319.1:0-19445 GCA_036391015.1 Terriglobales bacterium | reverse complement strand
CTTCGCCGCACCTGCCGGTTCCGCCCTTCGCCGGCGCTTCCACCGCGACACCAGGTACATGAATCCGACGACGAACGCCGCCACCAGCGGCGCTCCCACGAAGGCATGCGTGATGCCCCGGTGGTGCGCGAAGCCATCAATCGGGCTCTTGAAGTACCACACGACGTCGAGGTCGGCAGCTTCCGCGGCCAGCACGCACGTAGTCGTCGCCAGCAGCGTCTTGCGGTTCAGGCCGGCGGCGCGGCTGATGCAGGCGCCGGTCAGGAAATGGGTGAGCGGTTCCAAGCCTTACAAAATATCATCGCGTTGAATTTCAGACCAGCGGGCTGTCGGCCATCGGCTAATCGGCGCTCGGGTTCTAGGCCCGCCAGCCGAGTGCCGACAGCCGACCGCCCAATTTCACCTGCTAAACTCGTCCGAAATTGAGGTGACCATGTCCAAGCCCGTGCCCGTCGGCGCCCGCGCCGAAGTTGAGAACGTCGTCAAGCTGGAACAAACCCTGGCCGGCATCCACCACTCCTTTCCCCCGGTGTACTCCACACCCCGGATGATCCAGCTCATGGAAGAGGCCTGCTACTGGGCGCTCAAGCCCTACGAGGAAGGTGACGAGACCACCGTCGGCACGCACATCAACGTCTCGCACAAGGCTGCCACCGGCGTTGGCGTCAAGGTGAAGGCCGAGGCGGTCATGGAGTCCTTCGACGGCCGCTTCTACACCATGCGCGTCCGCGCCTGGGACGAGAGCAACGAGATCGGCAGCGGCACCGTGAACCGCGCCTTCGTCAGCGTCGGCAGATTCATGGCGCGGGTAAAGAGCAAAGGCGCGTAAGGAACGCGACGGATGCGCATAGCGACCGGGTGGAGCAGGGCTTCAGCCCTGCTTGTCTACGCACGGACAGAAATCCGGCTTTAGCCGCTGAGGTACCTCCCTCAGGGGCTGAAGCCCTCAATTCCTGCAGTCGATCATGTCAGGGCTGAAGCCCTGCGCCACCCGATTCGCCCTAAACATCAGATAGCGCTCGCACCGTAATTTACAATCAGGGTTCCCCATGCCCTTCTCCTTCGACATTCTCGCCCGCTCCGGCGCCGCCCGCCGCGCGCGCATCTCCACCGCCCACGGGCCGGTCGAGACCCCCGTGTTCATGCCCGTAGGCACGCAGGCGACGGTCAAGGCCGTACCCCAGGACGTCCTGGAAGAACTGGGCGCGCAGATCATTCTCGCCAACAACTATCACCTCTACCTGCGGCCCGGCGCCGAGCAAATCCGCGCCCTCGGCGGCCTGCATCGCTTCATGAGCTGGGACCGCGCCATCCTCACCGATTCCGGCGGCTTCCAGGTGTGGAGCCTGAGCCAGATGCGCAAGGTCTCCGACGAAGGCGTCGAGTTTCGCTCCCATCTCGACGGCTCGCCGCACATTTTCACGCCGGAATCCGCTACCGCGTCGCAGATCGCGCTTGGCGCCGACATCATCATGGCCTTCGACGAGTGCACCGAACATCCCGCCGACCGCGATCGCGCCCGCCAGTCGATGGAGTTGACGGTTCGCTGGGCTCAACGGAGCAAGTCTTCAGTCATCAGTCGTCAGTCTTCAGGAAAACCAGCGCACGTGTCGCCTGAAGACCGAAGACTGACGGCTGAAGACTCCCCCGCCCTCTTCGCCATCGTCCAAGGCGGCATGTACCCCGACCTCCGCCGTGAATGTGCCCGGCGCCTGGTTGACATGGATTTTCCCGGCTATGCCATCGGCGGCCTGAGCGTAGGCGAACCGCGCGCCCTGACCCGCGAGATCGTAGAGTCGACCCTGGAGCATCTTCCGCCCGACAAGCCGCGCTACCTGATGGGGGTGGGGACCCCGGAGGAGATCGTGGAATACGCCGCCCTGGGCGTGGACATGATGGATTGCGTCCATCCCACGCGCGCCGCCCGCCACGGCTTGTTGTTTACCTCCGAAGGTAAAATCAACATCAAGGGCGCGCGCTATGCCGCCGACCAGGCCCCGCTCGACCCCAAGTGCGGCTGCCGGGTCTGCGCGCGCTACTCGCGTGCCTATCTGCGACACCTGTTTGCCGCCCGCGAGGTGCTGGGACAGGTCTTAAACTCCATCCACAATCTGGCTTACTACCTTGACACCATGCAACGGGTGCGGCATTCTATACTACTTGGGGAATTCACTAGTTTTCTTTCTGGTCTCCGGTCGCAGAATTTGAACTCCCCTGCTCGTGCCCAAAGGGAAGATCCGACCATTGCCCCATCGCGGGAATAAGCGACTGGGGTTCCCGGGACCCGTCGGTTCAAGATCATCCCCGGTGGTATTAGTCGCCGCAGGGTGAAAACCTGTTTGGCGGAGCCGCGACGAACCGGGGACCCAGCGCACGCCGCGTGCGATGGGGTGGCGAACCGGGGTCCCAGCGCACGCCGCGTGCGATGGGGTGGTAGTAGCAGTGCCCGTTGCATCCGGCTACGAAGGTTGCGCGGGAGGAGATGAACAGGTCTTGACTCTCTTCATGGCATTGGCCCTGGTGCAGGCGCAGGGCGGCGGAGGCGCGCTGGTCTGGCTGCCGCTGGTTTTCATTTTCGTCATCTTCTATTTCCTGCTGATCATGCCGCAACAGAGGCGCCAGAAAAAATGGCAGGCGATGTTGGCCGAGCTGAAGACCGGCGATCGCGTCGTCACCAGCGGCGGTTTGCGCGGGACGGTCATCGCCCTGCGTGATGATTTTGTTCATTTGCGCGTTCCGCCCGACAATTTGCGGCTGGAAGTGAGCCGGAGCTCGATTGTCACCGTCAGCTCGGGCGAGGAACTAGCGAAGACGAGTGGCTAGGATTTTCGGGAAAAGTTTTGCAGGGGTGCGGCGGAACTTGTCCTGAGGCTGAGCGAAGCGAGGCAGAAGGAACCGCGCCGCAAAATATATCGAGTTTTACGCGGCTAAGCCGCTGAGGATTTTGGCCGTCGACCGTCGACCGCCGACCATCGACTCAAATGAATAAGACGTTACTCTGGAAATCCCTGTTTATCGTTGCCGTGCTGCTGGTCTTTGTGTTCGGCATCCTCGGGCTGCCGAGCGGCGTCAGCGGCAGTGCCCTGAAATCGGCCGTCCTCGAACGCGTCAAGCTCGGGCTCGATCTCAAGGGCGGAACCCACCTCATCCTCCAGGTCATGGTCAACGACGCGGTCAACGCCGACAGCGACCGTGGCATCGAGCGCCTGAAGGAAAGCCTCAAGTCCAAGGGCATCGCGTACACCGACATCACCAAGCCCGACCCGCAGAATAATCCTGATCGCATCGCCATCAAGGGCGTGCCCCCGGAATCGACCGCAGACCTGAGAGAAATCGTCAGCAATCAGTTGCCGGAGTACGTGCTCACCTCGGGCGCGGAAAACTCCTGGACTTTGGCGATGAAAGCCCAGTCGCTCACCGAGCTGAAGACCCGCTCGGTGGCGCAGGCCATCGAGACCATCCGCAACCGCATTGACCAGCTCGGCGTCAGCGAGCCGGTGATCGAGGAGCACGGCCTCGGACAGTACCAGATCCTGGTGCAGTTGCCGGGCGTCGACGATCCGGCGCGCGTCAAGCAGATCATGCAGTCCACCGCCATGCTGGAAATCCGCCAGGCGCTGGGCGGGCCCTACCCCAGCGAGCAGGACGCGCTGGCCTCCAAGAACGGCGTGCTGCCTCCTGATTCGGTGCTGATGTCGGGCCGCTCCATCGGCGCGCGCACCAGCGACACCACCCAGACCGCCTGGTACATCATTACCCGCGCTTCGGCCGTGACCGGACGTGACCTGCGCGACGCCCAGCCCACCGTGGACGAGAACAACCGTCCCGCCGTCCGCTTCCTGCTTACCGGCGAAGGCGGGCGCCGCTTCGCCTCCTTCACCGGCAGCCACGTCGGCGAGCAGTTGGCCGTCGTGTTGGACAACAAGGTCCAGGAAGTCGCCACCATCCAGGAGCAGATCCGCGATGAGGGCCGCATTACCGGTGCGTTTACCCAGCAGCAGACCAAGGACCTGGCCATGGTGCTGCGCTCCGGCGCTCTGCCGGCCGGCATCCGCTATCTGGAGGAGCGCACCGTGGGGCCGTCGCTGGGAGCGGATTCCATCAAGCACGGCGTGCTCGCCGCGATCATCGGCATGTTGGCAGTCATGATCTTCATGCTGGTGTACTACCGCGGCGCCGGCATCAACGCCGATATCGCCCTGGTGTTCAACCTGGTGATCCTGCTCGGATTCCTCGGCTTCAGCGGAGCCACGCTCACTTTGCCGGGCATCGCCGGCGTGATTTTGACGGTCGGCATGGGCGTGGATTCCAACGTGCTGATCTTCGAACGCATTCGCGAGGAGCTGCGCAACGGCAAGACCGCGCCCTCGGCGGTGGAGCAAGGCTTCGCGCGTGCCTGGATCACGATTGTGGATACGCACGTCACCACCATCGTCTCCGCGTTCATCCTGTTTATTTTCGGGACCGGCCCGGTGAAGGGTTTCGCGGTCACGCTGACCTTCGGTCTGCTGGCCAATCTGTTCACCGCCGTGTTCGTGTCGCGCGTCATTTTCGACGCGCACCTGAACAACCTGAAGCGCGGCGAAGTGCTGAGTATTTAGTCGACGGTCGGCGGTCGACGGCTGACGGCCGTTACCGCGACCCGGAAAAATTTAGGAAGCAAACAGGCCGTCGACCGCGGACCGTCGACCGCCGACAAGGTTAAAAATGGAGTTTTTTCGGAACCCGAACATCCCGTTCCTGAAGTACAAGTGGTACTTCCTGGCCTTTTCCCTGATTTTCAGCGTCGCCGGCATTCTCAGCATGGCGTTCTGGCACGGCGTCCCGCTGGGCGTGGATTTCCGCGGTGGCACGCTGGTGTATGTGAAGTTCACTCACCCGCCTGACAACAACCAGATTCGCGCCGAGTTGGACCGCGCCGGGCTGCACAATGCCCGCATCCAGCGCTATGGCGATGCGGCCGCCAATGAAGTGCTGGTCGCGCTCGACATCAAGGAAACCAGCGAATCCGCGCTCGATCAGGGCAAGAACCAGATCATCAAGGCGCTGGAACCGCCCAACCCGCCCGCCGGCAAGCAGGACCTGAATAACGCCGGCGTGCAGGCCATCCAGGATTTCTTGCTCTCCAAGGACCCGCTGCGCGCGGGCAGCGACGCGGCGCAGCGCTACGGCGACAGCGCCCGCCAGATCGCCAATTTCCGCAACAAGACCCGCGGCGGGGCCATCGCCTCGGTTGACGATCTCAAGTCCGCCGGCACTGCCGCGCCCGTCATCCAGGCGCTCAACGACGGCTTCTACACCTCTGACTTTGGCGTGCGCAATGTCGAGATTGTCGGTCCGCAAGTCGGCAAGCAGCTCCAGACGCAGGCCAAGCTTGCCATCCTGTACTCGCTGGCGGGCATGCTGGCGTACCTGTGGTTCCGTTTCGAGCTGATTTACGGCGTGGCCGCCGTCGTCGCCTGCTTCCACGACACTCTGATTACGGTCGGCGCCTTCTCCCTGTTGGGCAAGGAAATTTCCCTCACCGTCATCGCCGCCATCCTCACCTTGGTGGGGTACTCGATGAACGATACGATTGTTGTATTTGACCGTATCCGGGAGAATGTTAAACTGCTCCGCCGCGAATCTCTGGCCGAGATCGTGGATCGCAGCATTAACCAGACGCTGAGCCGAACGGTCTTGACCTCCGGTTTGACTTTCCTGACCGTGCTTTCGCTCTACCTGTTTGGGGGAGAGGTGCTGCACGGATTCAGCCTGGCACTGGTCATCGGCATCATCATCGGGACTTATTCGTCGATCTTCATCGCGTCGCCGATGCTGGTTGCGTACCAGGACTGGCGTTTGCGTAGGGCCCGCGGTGTGGCGGCCCCGGTACCGGCGGCGCCCTCGCAACGGCGTGAAAAGGTGCGCGCCAAAGGCTAGTTGTTGATCGGTGGCTTTTCGGCCCTGGATTTTTGAGGCTTTCGCCCCAAGTTGCAAGAAATGAACGCCCCAGGGAGCAAAACTCGCGGGCCCGGTGTCTAAATTACGTGCGGGAAGAACCGCAACCGGAGAATAAGGGCATGTTTGAGGATAGCCTTATCGAGTCGGGAGGCAGGCTCAGTAGCAAGCGCGGCGCCACTACGATGCTGTCGTTTGTGCTCCAGGCAATTCTGCTGGGCATCCTGATCCTGATTCCGCTGATCTATACGGAAGCGCTGCCGAAGCAGCAGTTGATGACGTTTCTGGTAGCGCCGCCACCGCCGCCGCCGCCGCCGCCCCCGCCGGCTGCAACGCAGATCAAGGTGGTGAAGCAAATCATCAGTGAGATTAACGACGGTCAGTTGCGCACGCCGACCAAGATTCCTGAAAAGGTTCAGATGATCAAGGAAGAGGAAGCGCCTCCGGCTGCAGGCATCGGGGGTGTGGTTGGTGGCGTACCGGGCGGCATTCCGGGAGGGCAGATGGGCGGCGTTATCGGCGGCATCATCAGCTCGACGCCGGTTGCGGTCCCGAAAGTGGCCACGCCGACGCGCGTGCGCGTCTCCCAGGGCGTTTCCCAAGGTCTGCTCATCCACCAGGTGAAGCCGAACTACCCGCCGCTGGCTCGCCAAGCCAGGATCCAGGGTTCGGTGGTGTTGCAGGCGGTCATCGCCAAGGACGGTACCATTCAGGGGTTGCGCGTCGTGAGCGGTCACCCCATGCTGACTGGGTCTGCCGTGGAAGCGGTGAAGCAGTGGCGCTACAAGCCCTACTTCCTGAACGGCGAGCCGGTGGAAGTGGAAACCGTGGTGACGGTCAATTTCACCCTGGCCGGGTGATCCGGGTTTTTTCTCTGGCAGAGCAACGAATTCGGGGCTGGCACGCAGCGTTCCAGCCCCACATGCGCGGGGATTCGTGGCCGCCCCCAGCTTCGCCGGCAGGCGACGGCGAGGCCAAGGCGGCGGGACGCGCAGCGCGCAATTCATTTTGCGCATGCAATCGTCCCAAGGCCCACGCGCCGGGTTGGTTCGCAATCACGCCTGATCAGAAGTTCTGAGGAGGAACAAGCAACTCATGCTCGTAGCACTGGCAACTCTCTTCTACACACACGTGCCCACCATCGCGCTGGCGATCTTCCAGGAGGGCGAGATTTCTTGGGATCCCATCGCGCTATGGAAGCAGATGGGTCTCCTCGCTAAACTCGTGGTCGTTGTCCTGTTCATCATGTCCGGCTGGTCCATCGGCGTGATGATCGACCGCTGGATGGCGTTCAGCGCCGCCCGCAAGCAATCGCGTGCGTTTGCTCCCGCCGTCGCCGGCGCCCTGCGCGAAGGCAAGATTGACGAGGCCATCCGCGTCGCCGAGCGCAACAAGAAGAGCCACCTGGCCAAGGTCGTCACCGCCGGGTTGCAGGAATTCAAGGCGCACGGCGAATCCACCGAGATTCCGGGCGAGCAAATCGAAGCCAGCAAGCGCGCCCTGGAGCGTGCCGAGGCTATCGTGCACGCCGAACTCAAGCGCGGCCTGGGCGGGCTGGCCACCATCGGCGCTACCGCCCCCTTCGTTGGGCTGTTCGGCACCGTGGTCGGCATCATCAACGCGTTCAAAGGCATCCAGTCGCAAAAGGCGACCGGCCTGGGCGCCGTCGCCGGCGGCATTTCGGAAGCGCTGGTGACCACCGCCGTCGGGCTGTTCGTCGCCATCCCCGCGGTGATGATGTACAACTACCTGTCCGGCCGCGTCGAAGCGTTTGACGTCGAGATGGATAACTCCTCCAGCGAGCTGGTGGACTACTTCCTGAAGCGCCGCAACGCCGTCCGCCGGTAGACCGGATGGTGTGCCACGGGTCTCTGACCCGTGGTGAACGAGCATAGTTGCTTGTCCCTCCCCGCCCTGCGGGGAGGGACAGACAACATCAGCTTCAGGATTCGCGCAGGAGACTCATAGTTATGGCACTCGGAAAAAGACCATTGACGGTCAACTCCACCATCAATGTCACGCCCATGGTGGACGTGATGCTGGTGCTGCTGATCATCTTCATGGTGATCACGCCCATGTTGCAGCATGGTGTCAGCGTTGACCTGGCCAAGACCAACAACCCGGTGCAGATGCCGGATGCCGACAAGGAAGACGCACTGCTGGTCGCCATTCAACGCGACGGCACCGTGTTCTTCGGCACCGATAAGATCGCGCCCGACCAGCTCACCAACAAGATCAAGGACAGGCTGGCTAGCCGCGTCGACAAGCGGGTCTTTGTAAAGGCCGATGCGCGCACCAAGTACGGCAACGTGGTGGAAGTCGTGGACAACGTCCGCGCCGCCGGGGTGGACCAGTTGGGTCTGCTGACCGAACAGCGCAAGGCGGGCGCTCCCGCTCCACCGCCCACCGCGCCGGGCGCAGCTAGGCCGGCGCCAACCGGCGGGCAATAGAACCGCGTGTTTGCGAGCCGTTTCAGTCAGGAGTTGAGGCCGGCTGAAACTGAAACTCGAAACTGAAACTGCTCTAGAGAGGATTTCGTTATGTCAATGGCAGTTGGAGGACCGGGAAGCGGTCCCTCGGCGGACATGAACGTCACGCCGCTGATCGACGTCCTGCTGGTGCTGCTGATCATTTTCATGGTCATCACCCCGCTGACGCCCAAGGGGCTGGACGCGCTCGTCCCGCAGCCGCCCAAGGACCAGAAGGCGCAGCCGCCGTCCACCGACCGCACGGTGGTGGTGCAGGTCATCAAGACCGGGGGACAGCCCGCGCTCAAGATCAACCAGGAAGACGTCACCTGGGACAAGCTCCAGGGACGGCTGGAAGAAATCTACAAGACCCGCGCCGAGAAGGTGCTGTTCGTCAAGGCCGACACCGACCTGGCCTTTGCCGACGTGGCGCAGGTGATTGACATCGCGCACTCGGCCGGCGTGGACAAGGTCGGCCTGATTACCGCCAAGATCGAGGCCGGCGGCTAACGAATTTGGAATTTTTCAAGTTTCAAATTTCAAGTTTCCTGACCCCTGCCGCATGCTCTGCGGCGGGGCAACGTTGCAAACGGCCAAGCCAGACTTCAAACGCGCGCGGCCGCTACGGAGAGACAAACTGATGAACCGAGGCGCACGACTCCTGGCGCTTGCCTCCCTCGTCCTGGTGGTGTTCTCGCTTGCCGGCTGCAACAAGCTCCGCGCTCGCGACCAGCTCAACAAGGGCGTGCAGGCCTACAAGAACGCCAAATATGAAGATGCCATCGAGAAGTTCAAGAACGCGGTGGCGCTTGACCCGTCCCTGATTAATGCCCGGCTTTATCTTGCTACCGCGTACGCGCAGCAATACATCCCGGGGGCGGACACACCGGACAACAACCGCATGGCCGAACAGGCGATCAATCAGTACCAGGACGTGCTCAAGATGAAGGCCAACGATCTCAACGCCATCAAGGGCATCGCCTACCTTTACCTGCAGATGAAGAAATTCGGTCAGGCCAAGGAATACTACAACAAGGTAATCACTGTTGATCCCAATGATCCCGAGGCCTACTACTCGGTCGCCGTGATCGACTGGACCGAGACCTACCAGCCCCGCATGGAGCAGAAGGCCAAGCTCGGTCTCAAGCCCGACGAGGCCATCAAGGACAAGAAAGTCTGCGAGGAGCTCCGCACCAAGAACCAGGACGTGGTCAAGGACGGCATGACCATGTTGGAGAAGGCCATCTCGCTGCGGCCCGATTACGACGACGCTATGGCGTACCTCAACCTGATGTGGCGCGAGCAGGCCGACATCGAATGTGGCGATCCCAAGGCCCGCGAAGAAGACCTGAAGAAGGCCGACGAGTGGGTCAAGAAGACGATGGCCACCAAGGCTGCCAAGGCGGAAAAGCAGGCGGGCCCCGGCGGCATCACTCTGGAGAAAAAAGACTAGCTCGGTGGCACACGCCATGTGGCACACAGCCTGCCCTGAGCGAAGTCGAAGGGGCGCCTGGCGTGTGCAGGATGAAATGAAAGCAGAATTGCAGCGCGCTCGCCCTTGGAGCGCGCTTTTCTTTTTCGCGATCATCGCCACCGTTTGATGTGGCGCGGGCGCCCTCGCCCGCGAAAAACGCTCACACACCCCTGTGACCTAAATCACCCGGCCCCGTGCCCTCCCCTGCATTACAATCTCCGGGGTCCCCGGCGCGCGCCGGTTTTGCGCGTGACGGGGCAGTCGCCCGTATGTTCAAGAAGATCCTGATCGCCAATCGCGGTGAAATCGCGGTGCGCGTCATTCGCGCCTGCCGCGAGATGGGCATCCGCTCCGTCGCCGTCTTTTCCGACGTGGATCGCGCCTCCCTTCACGTCCGCAAGGCCGACGAGGCCTACCCCATCGGCGCGGCGACCGCCAGCGAGTCTTACCTGAACCAGGGCAAGATTCTCGACGTCGCCCGCCGCAGCGGCGCCGAGGCCATCCACCCCGGTTACGGCTTCCTTTCCGAGAATGCCCGCTTCGCCCAGGCATGCGTGGATGCCGGCCTCAAATTTATCGGCCCGACCGCCGCCGCCATGGAAGCCATGGGCTCGAAGACACGCGCCCGCCAGGCGATGGAGAAAGCCGGCGTGCCCTTCGTCCCCGGCTCCTCGCGCGGCCACGATTTCGGCGAGACCCACAAGGTGGCCGAAAAAATCGGCTATCCCGTGATGCTGAAAGCGGCGGCCGGCGGCGGCGGCAAGGGCATGCGCCTGGTGCGCTCCGCCGCTGAACTGCGCTCCGCCTTCGATGCCGCTTCCAGCGAGGCCAAGCGTTCCTTCGGCGACGACGAGATCTACGTCGAGAAGTACATCGAGAACCCGCGCCACATCGAGATGCAAATCCTCGCCGACGAGCATGGCCAAACCGTCTACCTCGGCGAGCGCGAGTGTTCCGTGCAGCGCCGCCACCAGAAGGTGCTGGAAGAGTGTCCGTCGCCGATCGTTCCGCCCGCAATGCGGCGGCAGATGGGCGAGGTCGCGGTCCGTGTCGCCCAAACCGCCGGCTACACCAATGCCGGCACCGTCGAATTCCTGGTGGATCAGCAGCGCAACTTCTATTTCCTGGAGATGAACACGCGCCTGCAGGTGGAACATCCGGTCACCGAACTGGTCACCGGGCTCGACCTGGTGCACTTGCAAATCCGCATCGCCGCCGGCGAGCCGCTCCCGTTCCAGCAGCAGGACATCGTGCTGCGCGGCCACGCCATCGAGTGCCGCATCTACGCCGAGGATCCCGACAACAATTATTTTCCCAGCCCCGGCCGCATTTCCCTGCTTGAAATTCCCGCCGGCCCCGGCATCCGCCGCGACACCGGTATCTACGAGGGCTGGACTGTTCCCATTGACTACGACCCGCTGCTCGCCAAGCTGATCGGCTATGGCAGCGACCGCGACCAGGCCATTCACCGCCTGCAACGCGCGCTCTACGAATACGTGGTCGCCGGCATCAAGACCAACATCACCCTCTTCCAGCGCATTTTGCAGGACGCGGACTTCCACGCCGGCAAGCTCGACACCGGCTACCTGGAGCGCTTGCTGAGCAAGCCCGCTCCGCCGCCGGGCCTCGACGACGGCATGGACCGCACCGCCGAGCGCGAGCGCGTTGCCGCCCTCGCCGCCGGAATCTTCGCCACGCTGGAAAGCGCCGCTCCCAAATCCGTCAACGGCGCCGCCGCGAATGACGCCGGCACGCAGACGAAACCGTCTGCCTGGAAGCAGGCCGCTCGTATCGAAGCGCTGCGCAACGGATGAGAACCGACAACCGATAACCGACAACGTGGTTTACGAAATCTCAATCGACGGCACGCCCCACAAGCTCGAACTCGAGCGCGACGGCAATGCCTGGTCCTGCCGGCTCGATGGCGAGCCCATCCAGGCCGACGCCGTTATGACCAGGCACGACATCATCTCCATCATCATCGGCGGCACGCAGTACGAGGTGAAGCGCGAGCGCACCGCCACCGACGTCCACTACTGGGTCAAGAATTCGCGCTTTGCCGTCGAAGTCCGCGACCCGCGCTCCCTGCGCGGCCGCAAGGGGGCCGCGGCCACCGGCGAAGGCCCGCAGAAACTGCTGGCGCCGATGCCCGGCAAAGTGGTGCGCGTCATCCTGGCCGCCGGCAGCGAAGTTGAAGCCGGCCAGGGCGTGCTCGTGGTGGAAGCGATGAAAATGCAGAACGAACTCAAGTCGCCGAAGAAGGGTACGGTCAAGCAGGTGATGGTCGCCGAAGGCGCCTCCGTCACCGCCGGCGAAGTGCTGGCCATCGTGGAGTAGGTCGTCTCGCCTTCAACAAAATCTGAATGTCGTTGAAATAAGTAAAACGCTTGTCATCCTGAGCGAGGTGTCGGCCGCCGACACCGAGTCGAAGGACCCCTACTCTGTCGACTTCTCCGCGACTGCTCACACGCACTTCAATCCGAAAACCGACAACCGTAAACCGAAAACCGATCACGCCGCCGACACTGCTTTTTGTCATTCCGAACGGGCGGAACTTGTCCCGACCCTGAGCGAAGTCGAACGGGGAGGGAGCCGTGAGGAATCTGCTTTCCTGCAGCCTGCCGCCTGGAGCCTGTCGCCTGTTTTTCCACCGCTATCCACAGTCATTCACATTCATTCGCATTGACCTCGCGCTCGGCACGTCCGACAATGGCTTTTTCTTCATGCGCGCCTATCTTTCAGGTTCCATCGAGTACTCGCCGGACCTCGGCAAGGGGTGGCGTGCGCAGGTCACTCCTTTCCTGCGCGCCCTCGGCCACGACGTTTACGATCCCGCCGCCGATGAAAAGAAAAATCTCACCGACGAGGAAGTCTGCGAATTCCGCGGCTGGAAAACCACCGACTTGGCGCGCTACCAGGCGGCGGTGCGCAAGATCATCGCCTGGGACCTGGACTGGATCGAGTCGCGCGCCGACTACGTCGTCTGCTACTGGGACGCGGCCGCGGCGCGTGGCGCCGGCACCCAGGGCGAGCTTACCTTCGCCCATCGCTGCGGCATTCCTGTGTACCTGGTGCTGGGCATGCCGTCGCGCGTGGTGAGCGGATGGATCCTGGGCTGCGCCACCAGGATTTTCGACAATTTCGCCGAATTGCAGTCGTTCCTGTCGCGCACTTACGCGCAGCGTTACGCCGCCAACATCGCCAAGGAAGTCCAGGCTATTGCCGCGCACCGCTTGCCGGTCAGGGATTGAGCAAGTTCAGTCGTGGGTTTCGAGTTTTGAGTCCAATTTTTTGGTTGGTCATTCTTTAGCTGAAAGCTGAAAGCTGAGAGCTGATAGCTTCCATGAATTTCGCCAAAGGCAGTCTGGGCTGGATTGAAGTGGTGTGCGGGCCGATGTTCAGCGGCAAGAGCGAGGAGCTTATCCGCCGTCTCCGCCGCGCCGAAATCGCGCGCCAGCGGGTGCAGATTTTCAAACCCGCGCTCGACGACCGTTACGCAGACGACCACATCGTCTCCCACAGCGAGCTGAAAATCCGCTCCGTGCCGGTGAAGGACGCCGCCGACCTGGAATCCCGCCTCGACCTCCGCACCGAGGTCATCGGCATTGACGAGGCCCAGTTCCTCGGCTCCGGCATGGTTGACCTCGTGGTGCGCCTCGCCGACATGGGCAAGCGCATCGTCATTGCCGGTCTCGACACCGACTACCTCGGCCGCCCTTTCCACCCCCTGCCCGAATTGCTCGCCGTCGCCGACGAGATCACCAAGACCCTCGCCATCTGCATGCAGTGCGGCAATCCCGCCAAGCACACCCAGCGCTTGGTCGCCAGCGAAGACCTGATCGTGGTCGGCGCCGCCGGCATGTACGAAGCCCGCTGCCGCCGCTGCTTCGAACCCAATCTCGCCAGGCAGGAACTGGAACGCGCCGCCGCGAGAGTCTAGTTTCAGTTTCGAGTTTCAGTTTCAAGACCTCAGTTTGTGAGTTTCTCAGTATTTCAGTTTTTCAAGTGAGGATGGATTTGCGAATTTTCGGAATTACGAATTGACGAATTCTTCGGTCGCGTCGGAATCTCGGCAGGCGCGCAAATCCGTCAATTCTTCAATTCGCAGATTCGTCAATTTCCTGAGCTGCTAGAAACCCGAAACTGAAACTCGAAACTGAAACTATTCCCACCCCTCTTTCCAACTCCGATAGCTCCGCCACCCAAACCACAGCACCGTGCCGATCATTCCCGCCCACGCGATCTTGAACACCGCGGCTGCGATGCGCGTGTCGTACAGCAGCACGCCGAATCGCGAGAACAGGTTGTACCAGTCGTGCATCATGGGGTCTTCCAGCCCTTCCATGGCGCCCATGCCGATAGCGACGTAGCTCATCGCCTGGGCGCGCGCGTCGCTCATGTACTTGGCCACGTAGAGCAGGTTTTCAAACACGATCAGCAGAAACAGCGCGTATCCCACCGCCTGCCGCCGCACGTGGAAGGCCAGCGCCAGCAGCAGCGGCGCCAGCAGTTGCAGGATGGTTCCACCGGCCACGCCCAGGAAATCGCCGAAGTGGCCGAACAGCGCGTGTCCGCCCTCGTGCACCACCAGGTTACCGGAGTCGAGCAGCAGGAAGTCGCCGCCTTCCTTGCCGATTGCATACCACAGGAAGAAAATGAAGAAGAGCATCCATCCGATGGCTTCCGCCTTCGACAGCGGCAGCCATTCCGCCTGCCACACTCGCCGGACGTAGTCGCGAAAATCGCGGAACCACTCGAGGACGTTGCCCATGAAAGATTGGCGAGATTGTAGAACAAGTTTTGGTTTCGGCGGCGGAGGTGAGACCGCATTTCTGCATCGCAAGACGCCCCAACTGCGGATCCGAGAGACCGACTGACCGACCAACGGACCGTCAGATTGTAAAATCGACCTTCATGGACCCAGTGGAATACATCCGTCTGCCGAAAATCGAGCTGCACTGCCACCTCGATGGCTGTGTGCGTCCCGAGACGGCGCGCGAGATTGCCCTCCGCCGCAACCTTCCGCTGCCGCCCTCGGTGCATGACGCCCTGATCGCGCCCGACATCTGTGAGGACCTCGCCGACTACATTCGCCGCATCGATTTTGCGCTGGACGTGATGCAGCACGAAGAAGACCTGGCGCGCGTCGCCGAGGAACTGATGGAAATGTGGGCCGCCGATCATGTTGTCTACGGCGAAGCGCGCTTCGCGCCGCAGTTGCACCTGCGGCAGGAACTCTCGCTGGAGCACGTCCTCAACGCGGTCCATGGCGGATTGATGGCGGGAAAGCGGCGTTACGGCGTGGATTTCGGATTGATCGTCTGCTGCCTGCGGCACGAGAACGAAACGCAAAGCCTGGCGGTCGCGCGCCTGACAGTGGAGAACATGGACAAGGTTTGCGCCCTCGATCTGGCCGGCGACGAGAAGCGTTTCGACGCCCGCGCGCACCGCAAGGCATTCGCGCTGGCTCGCGAGGCGGGCCTGCACCGCACGGCGCACGCCGGGGAAGCCGCCGGGCCGGCCAGCGTCCGCCAGGCTCTCGACCTGCTCGATGCGGAGAGGATTGGGCACGGGACGCGCGTTTCCGAGTCGTCGTCGCTCACCCAGGAGATGGTGGAGCGGCAAATTGCGCTCGACATGTGTCCCACCTCGAACCTGCAGACGCGCTGCGTCGCATCGCTGCGCGCGCATCCCATCGCGCAACTGCTGGCCCAGGGCGTGCGCGTCACCGTCAGCACCGACGCGCGCACCACCTCGAACATTTCGGTCAGCGGAGAATTTGACAAATTGTCGCGGGAAATCGGCTGGGGCCGGACGGAGTTCCTCGCCTGCCAGCGCAACGCCGCGGGCGCCGCGTTTGTGTCGGATGTCGAGCGCAGTGGGCTGGCGCGGAAGCTCAATGTGGAGGCAGCTTCTTCGTCGTGAACCGCGCACGCCGTGCCGTCCCCTTCGACTTCGCTCAGGGCAGGCTCTACGGGACTCAAGAGATGAAAAGGAATGCGTACCCCAGGACTGCCGTCCCTTCGGCTTCGCTTAGGGCAGGCTGTGGGCTACCGTGCCGTCCCTGCGGGACTCGGGTGGAGGATAAGGCCTCCCGGGACTTACGTCCCGGGCTATGAACTGCCGTCCCTGCGGGACTACGCCGTCACTTTTGTCCCGTGCTCTTCAGAATCTGTTCGGCGTAGTAGTTCTCGACCTTGGCCTGGTTGCGGACGACGTCGTAGTAGGCGGCCTTGAGCAGTTGCTCGCGGCGGTCGCGGAGCTGGTCGCGGATGGCCTGCTGCACCCGCGGGTCGTTCAGCTCGCGCTGGCCAGCCGGTTCCTTGGCCACCACCTTGACGATGCGGAAGCCGTAGACCTGCCGGTTTTCCGGGTTGGCGATGGTGATGACGTTGCTGTACTGGCCCGGCTTGAGCTTGCTGACGGCGTCGCGCGTGGCCGGATCGGTCTTGGCTAGCGCCGATTGCGGGGTGAATCCGAGATCGCCGCCATTGCCGGCGCTCTCCGGGTCTTCGGAATAGTTCATGGCGACGGTGGCAAAGTCCTCGCCGCTGTCGAGCCGGTTGGTGATCATCTGGATCTTCTTGCGCGCCTCGGCCTCGTTCTGCGCCTTGTCGCCCTTCAGGTTGCGCACCTGCGGGTTGGGCTGCGTGCTGACGAAGATGTGCGCCAGGTGATACTGCGGCTCGATCAGGTTGAACTCGCCCTTGTGGGCATTGTAGTAGCCAGAGATGTCGTTGTCGGAGATGGCGATCTTCGAGGTGATCTCGCGGTTCAGGACTTTATCAATGGTGATGGAGCGGCGCAGGTCGCGCTTGAAGTCCTCCAGGCTGATCTTGCGCTCCTTGAGCCGCTTGTCGAACTCCTCCTGCGTGTACGGCGCCTTGATCTCGTTCAGCTTCTGGTCCACTTCTTCGTTGGTGGCCAGCAGGCCGAGCTTTTCGGCCCGCTGCATGAGAATCTCGTTGTCAATCAGCTCCTTCAGGATACCGAGCTTGAGGCTGGTGGACTGCTCGTCGGTGGGCTGCTGCGGAGACGAGGCGGTCTGATTGGCGTAGTACTTGTCCACTTCCGAGCGCAGGATCTTGCGGCCGTTGACTTTGGCCATGACGTCAGCAGCGGTCTGCCCGCGGTTGCAACCGGCAAGGGAAACCAGCAGCGCAAGGAGAACGACGAGGACTGCGGGGCCGGTCGTGGGAAGCCCGGTACGGGTACGAATCAAGTTTTCCTCCGAAAATGACATCTACTTGGGGGCCGGTGGCGCATTCGTCGCCGGCGCGGTGGTGGCCGGCGCGGCGTTTGCTGCTGGTGTGGCGTTTGCTGCTGGCGCCGCATTTGCTGCGGGCGGCGCGGTCGCCGGGGCGATTCCCTTGGGCGCCGAGTCGGGCTGCGGCGTCACCAAGGCCGCCATCGGAATGGGCTGGCCGGCGTCACGCAGCGCGCGATTGATCATCGCCTGCAATTCCTTTACGGGCACGGCGCCATCCACCCTCTCGCCGTTGACGAACAGGCTCGGTGTTGCCGAAATTCCCAGGACAACGCCCTCCTGCACCGAGGCCAAAACCGCCGTGGTCGACTGCGCCTTGATGCAAGCTTGCAGCGGCGCGGCCTGCAAATTCAGCCGCTGGGCAATGTCGGTCGCCGATTTGTCGAGCGCGGCGAACTGTTGTGTGAACGGCGGCTTCTGCTCCCCGCCTGAAATCTGTCTCTGGTTGGCGTGCAAGTAGTCGGCGTACTGCCAGTAGGCGTCGGAGCTTTGCGCGGCCAGGCAATTCGCGTTCACGGCGGCGTGGATGGCCCAGGGATGAATTTCGGTGAGCGGGAAATCCTTGTAGATGATGCGCACCCGGTCGCCGTACATTTTGAGCACGTCTTGCGTGAGCTGAGCGTGCATGCGCGAGCAGAACGGACACTGGAAATCGTCGAAGTTGACGATGGTAACCTTGGCGTCCTTGTTGCCGCGCACCGGACGGCCGTTGACGTCGATTTTCTTCACGATCTCGGCGTAGGGGTCCTTGCTGATATCGAACTTGAGCACGCGAACCAGGCTGGCGCCGTCCTTGGAAACCAGAAAATCCATAGCCTGCTTGCGTTCTCCCTGGGAGAGGGTCACCGCGACCTGGTCGTAGCCGGGGAATTCGGTGCTGGCAGTGCGGGGGCCGACGGCGACGTTCACCGAGGGAGGAATCTTGTCGCCCAAAAGGACCCGTACCTGGCGCTCGATGCGCTGGTTGACTTCCGGAGAGTTCGCCTGCGCAGCGCAGCCTAAGCAGAGGAAGACAACGGCGATAAGAAAACGTCGGGACAATTGCAAGACAGCCGCCTTAGCACCCCTTTGCACGCCGGGGGCCCGCATTGCGGGATTCAGGGTCGTAATTGACATTATCGCACGCGGCGGGCCGGGGCTGGAAATCAGCGGGTCTGGCCGCAACTCGAAGCGGACAAAGCGGTTGGAATATGATGAACGGACCGGCATCGGCTTGCATCTAACCCGGTAGAAGTACTCACAATCAGGAGTCTCACGTGAAAAAACTATGGCTCATCGCCGCGGTGGCTGGGTTGCTGGCCGGGACCTGTGCGGCGCCATCGCACGCCATGGGCAGCGCAGCGATGTCTGACAAAGAGCCCCAGGTGCGCACCTTGATGGGCGCGGTGATCAACCAGCAGGAGAAGCCGCTGTCGGGTGCGATTGTGTACCTGAAGAACAGCAAAACCATGGCGGTGAAGAGCTTCATCGTCGGGCAGGACGGCAGCTATCGCTTTAACGCGCTCTCGCCCAATGTGGATTATGAAGTGTATGCCGAGCACAACGGCAGGAAGAGCGACGCCAAGACCCTGAGCTCATTCGACTCGCGAAAGACCGCGTACATCAACCTGAAGATCAAAGAGTGACGCCGGCCACCGACGGTTGGTCGCCAACGAAAGTAATGCCGGGCCCGACTTTCATGCCATACAATGCGCATGCGGAGAACCTGCATGCGGCCAACCTCGAAAGACCCCTACGGACGCCCGGGACAGCAAAAGGGACAGGGTCAAAGCCGGCCCGGCTATGGACAGCAACCGGGACAACGGCCTGGCTACGGCCAGCAGCCCGCTGAAGATAAGAAGCAGCAGCCTTCGCCCGCGCAACAGCCGGGCAACGTCAAGGCCGACGTGATCTGGGCACTCAGAAATGCGGGCGGCGGCATGTCGGTATTCGATATCTCCAGCAAGATCACGGCGGCCGGGAAGCCGCGCTACGCGGAAACCAAGATTCTGAACATTCTTGAATTGCTGGTCGCGGACACCGAGGTGCAAAAAAGCGATGTGACCGGGCGCGTGACGTACAAGTGGGCCGTAGAAGCGTTCTAAAGCATTGAGGATTTCAGATTTCAGATTGAAGATTGGTCGGGGGCGTTGTTCGTTCGAACTTTAGCCATTTCTGATGTTCATTCTGCAATCTGAAATCTTCAATCTTCAATTCTTGATTCCAGCAAAAAGCCCGGCGTTTCCGCCGAGCTCACTAACTGCTAACTACTAACTACTAACTCCTAGCTACTGGTTATCGTTGCCCGCTCGTTTCC
>DASWAR010000318.1:0-6041 GCA_036391015.1 Terriglobales bacterium | reverse complement strand
AAAACTACCGCAGGAAGCCGAGCACGGAGGATCCCACCTGCTGGATGCCGAGCGACCAGCCGGCGGCGCGGATGAAAAATTCCGGAAAAATTCCGATGCCGACGGTGCCGATGGCGCTCACGGCGAGCGCGACTTGCATGCCCGGGCTGATCACCACCGGCTCGGGATCGGTGGCCGGGCGCATGAACATGGCATTCGCGATCCGCATGTAGTAATAGAGCCCGAGTACGGCATAGAGCACCGCAAACACGGCCAGCGCGTAGTGCTGCGTCTGGATCAGGCTGAGGAAGATGAAGTACTTGCCGTAGAAGCCCGCCAGCGGCGGAATTCCGGCCAGCGACAGCAGGAACAGCAGCATCAGCACGGCTTCGGTGGGCGCCTTGAAGTAGAGTCCGGCGATGTCGTCAATCTCGTCGCCGATGATGTTGCGCCGCCGCAGCGAGGTGACCACCGCGAACGCGCCCAGGTTCATGAAGGTGTACACCAGCAGGTACACCAGGATGCCCTGGATGCCGGTTTTGTTGGTGATGTTGTCGCTGGCGATCAGGCCGAGCAGCATGTAGCCGACGTGCGAGATGGAGCTGTAGGCGAGCAGGCGCTTGAGGTTGGTCTGGGTGAGCGCGGCGAAGTTGCCGCCGGTCATGGTGGCGATGGCGACAAACACCAGCAGCGGCAGGTACACCGGGCGCAGCGGATACAGTCCCCAAAGGAAAATCCGCAGCAGCATCGCCCAGGCCGCCGCCTTCACCGCCACCGACATGTAGCCGGTGATGCTGGTGGGCGCGCCTTCATAGGCGTCGGGCGCCCATTGATGGAAGGGGACAGCGGCGATCTTGAACAGCAGCCCGGTCGCGGTGGTGATCATGGCGACGATGGCGATCGGGTCCTTGGGATTCACGTTGTAGTGCCGCTGCAGCGCCTGCGCGATCACCTGCAGGTTGGTGCTGCCGGAAAGCCCGTACAGCAGCGAGAGCCCGTAGGCGAAGATGCCGCTGGAGAACGCGCCCAGCAGCATGTATTTCAGCGCCGCTTCATTCGACCGCTTGTCGCGGCGCAGGAAGCCGACCAGAACGTAAGTCGAGATGGCCATCAGTTCCAGGCCGATGAACAGCAGCACAATGTCGTAGCCGCTGGCCATGCACATCATGCCGACCACGGAGAACAGGATCAGCGCGTAGTACTCGCCGTGGTGCTCGCCCTCAATCTCCAGGTAATGCGCCGACATCAGGATGGCGATCGCGGCGCCCATCAGGAACAGGTAGAAGAAGTAAATGGCGAAGCCGTCCATCAGCACCGATCCGACCACCTGGCCGCCCACGTTGGACAGGTAGGCGAAGCTGCCGACCAGCGAGCGACCGTCGGCGAAGTGGCCGAGGTGAATGCGAACCACCGCCGCGGTCGAGAAGCCGATGCCGATCAGCGCGGTGATGGCGTTCCAGCGCTTCCACTCGGCGGGTAGCATGAGGTCGATGATCAGCACGCCGAGGCCGAACAGCGAGAGCAAAATCATGGGCAGCGACAGCGCGTAGTCGGTGCCGGTAAAGAATGAGGTAGGCACTCTTGCTTCCCCTAATTCGTCCTGACCGCCGCAATCGCGGCAGGCAGGGGCTTGGAGCTGGTTGTCGCCGGAGCGGCCGGCTTGCTCGCCGGAGCGGGCTCACTTTTTGCCGGAGTCGGTTGGGCCGCCAGCACCGGCTTGGCTTCATTCGGGCGAACCGTCTGCACCAGTTGCGCCACGGGCTGCTGCAGGATCTGGAACATCGGCTTGGGATACAGGCCGATGAACAGCGCGGCGGCAATCAGCGGAGCAAACGTCAGGATTTCGCGCGGCGTCAGGTCCTGCAGTTTTTCGTTTTTCGGATTCGTCACCGGCCCGAAGTAGACGCGCTGGTAGAGCCAGAGCAGGTACGCGGCCGCCAGGATCACGCCCGGCACTGCCCACGCCGCCCACGCCTTGCTCTCGATAAACGTTCCTTGCAAGATGGTGAACTCGCCGATGAACCCGTTGAGCAGCGGCAGGCCCATCGAGGACAGGAACATGATCATGGTGATCGTCGCGTACACCGGCATGACGTTGGAAATGCCGCCGTACTCCGAGATCTCGCGGGTGTGGCGCCGCTCGTAGAGAATACCGACGATCAAGAACAGCGCGCCGGTCGAGATGCCGTGATTGATCTGCTGGATCACCGAGCCGGCGATCCCGGCCTGGTTGGCGACGAAAATTCCCAGCGTGCAGAATCCCAGGTGGCTTACCGAGCTGTACGCCACCAGCTTCTTCATGTCTTTCTGCATCAGGGAGACGAGCGCGCCGTAGATGATGCCGACGATCGACAGCCCAACCACAAAGCTGCGCACCTTGGGCTGCATGGCGACGCCGGGAAAGAACGGCAGCGAGAAGCGGATGAAGCCGTACGTTCCCATCTTCAGCAGGACGCCCGCCAGGATCACCGAGCCCGCGGTGGGCGCCTCCACGTGCGCGTCCGGAAGCCAGGTATGGAAGGGGAACATCGGCACCTTGATGGCGAAGCCGACGAAGAAGGCGAAGAACAGCAGAATGGCGGCCGTGCCCGTGATCTGCGGCGCCGTCTTGTAAAGCTCGGGAATGGCGAAGGTGTACACGCCGGTGACGGTGTGGTGGTGGAAGTAGAGGAACAGGATGCCCAACAGCATCAGCAGGGAGCCGACCAATGTATAGAGGAAGAACTTGATGGCCGCGTAGAGCTTGTGCGGCCCGCCCCAGATGCCGATCAGCAGGTACATGGGGACCAGCATCGCTTCCCAGAAGACGAAGAAGAAGAACATGTCCAGCGCCATGAAGACGCCGAGCATGCCCGTCTGCAGCAGCAGGAACCAGATGTAGTATTCCTTCACCCGGTCCTGAATCGCCTCCCACGAGGACAGGATGGAAATCCATCCCAGCAGCGTGGTCAGGAGAATCAGCAGGAAGCTGATACCGTCGATGCCCATGTAATAGCCGGCGCCGATCGACGGAATCCAGGTGTTGGCCGCGCCTTCGATGAACTTGAACCCCGGCTGGTCTTTCACTGCCCAGAACATCGGGATCAGCGGGATGGACACCACCAGCCCGGCCAGCGCGAAGATATTCGCCACCCAGCGTATGGCATTCTTGTTCTCCTTAGGCATGAAAAGGAGAACCAGGGCGCCCACCATGGGCGTGAACAGGATGATGGAAAGAATGTGGTCGTTAAGCATTTCTTTTTAGCTCTCAGCTATCAGCTTTCAGCTTTCAGCCGTTGACTTCATCGTTGCCCGCCGCAGAATCAGCGGGTGACGTAATAGATCACGAAACCGACAACGCCGCCGACCATGACCAGCGCGTACCACTGCACCAGGCCCCACTGCACCAGGCGCACCGGGTATGAAGCCAGTCGCGCCAAGATGGCCGGGCCGTTGACCAGCAGGCCGTCAATGATCCATGTGTCCCACCACTTGGAGATGGTGGCGATAGCGCGTGTCAGCCAGCCCGCGCCGTTGACGCCGCCGTCAATCACGTTGGCGTCGAACTTCCATGACGCCTCCCCGAGACCCATGGCACCCAGGCGTATGGGCCCGATCGGGCGGCGGCCGGTAAAGGCGTAGTCGTAGGCTTCGTCCACGTAGTACTTGTTCAGCAGCAGCGCGTACGCCGGCGGAGCCACCGCGTTGATGGGCTCGACGAATCCCTTCTCTGCTTTTTTGTAGAAATACTTCGCGAGCCCCCACCCGATGAATCCGAGCGCCACCGACAGGCCCATCAGGATGTACTCAATCGCCTCGGTCTTCTCGTGCGCGCCTTCGGGCTTGGGCACGGCAGCGGCGGTTTCGGCCTTGCGCGCGCCGGCCTGCTCAGCATGCTCGCTCACCGCTGGAAGTTGATGCTCGGCTTCAGCGATGACGCTTTCGGTGGCGAACACCGGCTCCAGGAAGCGCTCGAAGACGTTGGTTCCACCCAGCGCCTTGGGAACTCCCAGGAATCCGGCAGTAATCGAGAAGAACGCCAGCACCATCAGCGGCACGGTCATGGTTTTCGGCGACTCGTGCACGTGATGCTCGACCTCGTGGCTCATCCGGCTGGGGCTCCAGAACGTCAGGTAGATCAGCCGGAACATGTAGAACGCGGTCATCAGCGCGGCGAAAAAGCCGACATACCACAGCGCGCGGAAGCCGCCGCCGTGCGACGAGTACGCCTGCCACAGAATTTCGTCTTTCGAGAAAAAGCCCGCCAGCGGCGGAATGCCGGCGATGGCCAGCGTTCCAATGAGCATGGTTTTGTACGTCGTCGGAATGCGCTTCGACAGGTCGCCCATGTTGCGCATGTCCTGCTCGCCGCTGAGCGCGTGGATCACCGAGCCGGAGCCGAGGAACAGCAGCGCCTTGAAGAAGGAGTGCGTGAAGACGTGGAACACGCCGGCGGCAAACGCGCCCACGCCCAGCGCCAGGAACATGTATCCGAGTTGCGACACGGTGGAGTAGGCGAGCACGCGCTTGATGTCGTTCTGCACCAGGCCGATGGAGGCGGCAAAGATCGCGGTCAGCGCGCCGATGATGGCCACGGTCTTCATGCTGGTCGGAGCGAGCATGAAGAGCGCGTTCGAGCGCGCCACCATGTACACGCCCGCGGTCACCATGGTGGCGGCGTGGATGAGCGCGGAAACCGGCGTTGGGCCTTCCATCGCGTCGGGCAGCCAGACATAAAGAGGAAACTGCGCCGATTTTCCGCAAGCGCCGATGAACAGCATCAGGGTGGCGAAAGTAATCACCGGATCGCCCACCGCGAAGTGGCTGGTATGCAGCGTGTGCGTGATGTCGGTAAAACGCACCGAGCCGAAATACCAGGCGATGGTCATCATGCCCATCAGGAACCCGGCGTCACCGATGCGGTTGACGATGAATGCCTTGTTGGCGGCGGTCGAGGCGGAATGTTTCTTGAAGTAGAACCCGATCAGCAGGTACGAGCACAGGCCCACGCCTTCCCACCCGACAAACAGCAGCGTGTAGTTGTTCCCCAGAATCAGCGTGAGCATGGAGAACATGAACAAGTTCATATAGCCGAAGAAGCGGTAGTAACCGCCCTCGTGCCCCATGTAGCCGATCGAGTAGATGTGGATCAGCATACCCACGCCGGTGACAAACAGCAGCCAGATAGCGGAGAGCGGGTCGAGCAGGAAGCCGAAGTCGGCGTTGAACTGGAATGGCCCGTGCGCGCCCGGCAGCGTGATGCCGTGTTGCGCGTCGCCGGTGCCGAGCCAGGTGTAGAGAATGGTTTGGTACGGCCCGTTATTGTGCGCCGGTTGCCAGGTCTGCGTGTATTGCCATACCGCCAGGCACGACCAGGCGAAGGCGACCACCACGGTGCCGACGCAGAAAGCGTTCACCGCTTTCTTGTCCAGCTTGCGGCCGAAGAAGAACATCACCGCCGCGCTGAAGATCGGCAGCAGCGGAATGACCCAGATGTGTTCTAAGAAGAACATTTCAGTTCTCAGTTCCTAAATCGTCGACCGATTACCACTTCAGTAAATCCACTTCGTCCACGTTGACCGTCTCCTTGTTGCGGAAGAAGGCGATCAGAATGCCCAGCCCGACGGCGGCCTCGGCGGCAGCGTCGGTAATCACGAAAATCGAGAAGATCTGCCCGTCCAGGTTCCACAGGCGGGAGAACGCCACCAGGTTCAGGTTCACGGCGTTCAGGATCAGCTCGATAGACATCAGGATGATGACCACGTTGCGGCGCGTGACCACGCCGATGGTGCCGATGACGAACAGCGCCGCGGCCACAACTAAGTAATGCAATGTTCCGATAGGTGCCATGTATTTCTCTTGGGTCGACAGTCGACGGTCGACGGTCGACGGCAAAATCTTGCACTTTCGGGCCGCCGGCCGTAGGCCGTCGACCGTAGACCGCTAAATCCTCTTCTTCGCCATCACCACCGCGCCCACAATGGCCACCAGCAGCAGCAGCGACGCTACTTCAAACGGCAGCAGATAGCCGCGAAACAGCGCCAGCGCCACCTGCTGCGTGTTCATGGGCTCGGGCATGCTTA
>DASWAR010000317.1:0-20183 GCA_036391015.1 Terriglobales bacterium | reverse complement strand
GGGTTGGCGTCAATCATCGGTCGCCAGTCCAAAGTAGACTGGGTGATCCGCAAGGCGAGGCGACTCGTTGAGCGGCCGGACCCGAAAAAACCGACGGTTCTGCGAGGTTCCGTTGGGGTTCGGCACTGCGAAAGCAGCGATTGCACTAGGGGCTGTGACGGTACATGCGTCCACGTTGTTAACTCCCTCGCAAGAGTTGGCGGCTAGACCATAACCAATGTCACGGCCCTTTTAATTTCCCGCCGTACGTCCCACCTGTCCCACCGCAAAGGGAGCGCGCCCTGTACCCTCCGCAATTACCGGGCCAGCAACATGCCCCGGACCGCCCCTAAGCCCCTGTTCGTTCGTTACTTGTGCCGCTTAGGCATACAGGCCATCATCTAAGGATGCAATCCGCACTAATCCCCAACGCCTACTCCAGGGCGTTCAAACGACGTAGCGCACGCGTCCAACTGAAGATCCGCATTTCTGTCGTAATCGGCGATGAAAGTGTTCTCGACGCCGAAACCACCACCGTAAGCAAGCACGGCGCGCGTATCCGCATCACCACCAGCAAGTCCGTAAGATTGACCCACGGCGAGCACTTGCGGGTCGCCTTACGCCGCGGCCAGAAACCGGTTGCGGCGCGCGTGGTGTGGCTCGACAAACGCTCCGCCGCGCACTACGGCATCGAACTCGACGAAGTTCCCGGCAATTTCTGGGGCGTGTATTTCCCCAGCAAGGACGGGGAGCTACGCAGCGCAGACAAAGAGGCGCCCGGCCCGGTGGCCGTTGCCTCGGCCCCGGCTGCCGTTCAACCTCAGACTGCCGACCAGCTTGCCGTCGAGGAGAAGCCGGCGCTCACACCGCTGACCGAAATCGGCCGTATCCCGGCTATGCTCGCGGGCCTCTCGGCCATCCGTCAGCCGTTCGCCGAAAAAGTAGAGTTGGTGTTCACTCACCCGCACGAGGGTACGGCGCTGCTGCAGAACATCGTGGAACCCGGCGCGACGTTGCGGATCACCTTTGCTCACCGCGTCACCAAAGGATACGTGTTGGCCGTCGGCGGCCAGCGCGAAGCGGGCAAATGGCGCGTGCGCCTCAAGTGCGACGCCGCCTCCGCGTAACAGCAGTAAACGGGCCAAGGGACTTACGAATGGAAGCGCCACTGACACAACGGCTCAACCTGATCCGATTGCGGCAACAGTGGCCGCTGAATAATTACTTTCGCTCGTGCCGGGCGAGGTACTGCGGCTGGCACTGGGCACAGGAGGTCGAAGCGATGTCCAACTATTCCGCCATGACACTCAGCCTGGTTGTTTTTTTCACCATATTCCTGACGTCCGTGGTGGTCATCATCGGCGGCGGCACTAACGGCCGACGCCGCGCAAAATTCCCGACGCAGTGAAGAAAGTAAGAAGTCAGAATGAAGAATGTCTCTGTGCATTCTGACTTCTTACTTCTGACTTCTGACTTCTTCATCCTTCCGTTCCCGCCGCGCCGCAAACGCATGTGAGATGATTGGCCTTCTCAATCCTGACTCCAAGGACACGCCAGCTTGTGAGAACGGCCTTAACCGCATCGGCGCTGCTGACACCGTTGGAGCAGATCTTCCGCCCGGTGCTGGTGATCGAGGATGGAGTGATCGCGCAGGTCACTTCGCGCGACCACAGCGAGGTTCCCGCCAGCGCACAGGTCCGCGATTTCCCGGGCGCGATACTGGCGCCCGGATTCATTGACATCCATATCCACGGAGGCGCCGGGCACGACGTCATGACGGCTAATGCCGCCGCGCTGGAGGAGATCGAGCGTTCGCTGGTCAAGCACGGCGTGACTGCCTATTTCCCGACGACGGTGACGGCGCCGCTGGACGATACATACGTTGCCCTGGAAAGGCTCGCGGCGGCGATCGAGACCACCTCCGCCCGCAAGCGAAACGGCAGCGTGCGCGCCGAGCCACTCGGTATCCACCTGGAGGGCCCGTTCATCAGCCATGCCAAGTGCGGCGTGCACCCCGCCGAACATCTGCAGGCGCCTTCTCTGGAAGTGTTCGAGCGGTTGTGGCAGGCGGCGCGGGGAAAAATCTCGCTGATGACGGTTGCGCCGGAATTGCCCAAGGCGGAGTACCTGATAGGCGAGGCGGCGCGTCGTGGGGTGTGCGTCAGCCTGGGCCACAGCGACAGTTTGCTCGCCCCGGTGGAAGCGGCGATTGCCGCGGGCGCGCGCCACGCAACCCACACCTTCAACGCCATGCGCGCCCTGGACCATCGCGAGCCGGGCATCCTGGGCGCGGTGCTGGCGGACGAGCGGCTCACCGCCGACATCATTGCCGACGGAATTCACGTCCATCCCGATGTCGTGCGCCTGTTCCTGCGCGCCAAGGGCGTCGAACACGCCGTGCTGATTACCGACGCCCTCAGCGCCACCGGCATGGGCGATGGCCGTTATCGTCTCGGTGGATTCGAAGTGGAAGTCCGCGGCGAGCGCGCCGAACGCGATGGGCGCCTGGCGGGTAGCGTGCTCACACTCGATCGCGCGCTGCGCAACGCGATGAAATTCACCGGCTGCGAATTGCAGCATGCGGTCCGGATGGCCACGCTGAATCCCGCCCGGGTCGCCGGTTTCGCGGGACGCAAGGGACAGCTTGTGGAAGGCGCCGACGCCGACATCGTGGTCTTGACGCCCGATGGGCAGCCGATGCATACGTTTGTAGCCGGCATTGCCGTGGGGTAGCCCGACTCGATACGCGGTTTTCCGCTCGGCTGGCTACGTGCTAACCTGATTCTGCCGGGGCCGTAGCTCAGTTGGATAGAGCAAGAGTTTCCTAAACTCTAGGTCGGCGGTTCGAATCCGCCCGGCCCCTCCAGATTTCCCCACCATCGAAGTACTCGCGCCCGCGCCTCCGGCTATACCGCGCTGCGTTACAATCCTGCCAGTATGTGCGGTCGCTTCCGGTTAGGCAAAGGGCGTGAAGCGCTGAAGGAGTACTTTGGCGCCGAGGTTGATCTGGACTGGTCGCCGCGCTACAACATCGCGCCCACGGATCGCATTCCCACCGTCCGGCAAAACACCACCAGACCGGTGCGCGAGCTGGCGCTGATGCGCTGGGGCCTGATTCCCTACTGGGCGAAAGACGCCTCCATCGGCTACAAAATGATCAACGCGCGCTCCGAGACCGCCGCCACCAAACCTGCCTTCCGCGACGCCCTCAAGCTCCGCCGCTGCCTCATCCCCGCCGACGGATTTTATGAATGGAAAAAATTGCCCAAGGCGAAGCAGCCTTATTGCTTCACCCTGCGCGATGAATCCATCTTCGCCTTTGCCGGCGTCTGGGACCGCTGGAAAGATCCCGACGGCAACACTCTCGAGACCTGCTCCATCCTGACCACCCCACCCAACGAACTGGCCGCCGAAGTGCACGATCGCATGCCGGCGATCCTGCCGCCGGACGATTACGATCTCTGGCTCGATCCCGGTTTCAAGGACGTGAAGGAAATCTCCGACATGCTGAAGCCCTATGGCGCGGCGCTGATGAAGGCGTACGCGGTCAGCACGCGGGTGAATGCGGTGATGAACGACGACCCGCAGTGCGCCGAACCGCTGGATAGCGGCGGCGACCAGCACACTTTGGCTTTGCGATTCTAGAGCGCTTGCAGATTCGTGTAGCCGGTAGAGATCCCTCGACTCGGGTTTCCCGCGCCGGTAAAAGCGCGCGGGAGCCCTCCCTCGCTCGGGATGACAGTCAGCTATGGAACTGCACTAGCCCGAGCGGAATCGCGCCAGCGCCTCCTTGACATTACCCCGCCAAGATGAGATTCCTATAAGCTTTTCGATACGCCGTTTGCGGCAGAAGGGGATTGAGTGAGAGTTCGGGTCTTTTACCACGACAAGTGTTTCGACGGCGCCTGCTCGGCCGCGATGTTCAGCCGCTTCTACCGGGAGCGCATCCGCGAGGACGTGCAGTTCCACTACAGCGGCCTGGTGCACCGCGCCGGCGCGCTGTTCAACGAGAGCCACTTCGACGGCGACGAAAACGCCATCGTGGATTTCAAGTATTCCACCTCGCCCAAGATCACCTGGTGGTTCGATCATCACCTCAGCGCTTTCCTCACCCCCGAGGACGCCGCCCACTACGAGAGCGACACCAGCACCAAGAAGTTCTACGATCCCGATTTCAAGTCGTGCACCAAGTTCATCGCCACCATCGCCGAGACGCGCTTCGGCTTCGATCCGGCGCCGGTGGCGGAAGTCATCGAGTGGGCCGACACGATTGACGGCGCTTCCTATGCCGACGCCAAGACCGCGGTCGAAATGCAGCATCCGGCGATGAAGCTGACCATGGCGATCGAATCCAACCAGGACCCGAACTTCATTCCGCGGCTGATTCCCCTGCTGACCTCCATGCCGCTGGAGGAAATCCTTCGCCAGCCGTTCGTCACCGACCTGCTGCCGGCGCTGTTGAAGCGCCACGAGAAATCCATCTGCCTGCTGCGGGAGCGCGCCGAGTGCGTGGAAGGCACGCTCTTCTTCGACGTCACCGACCAGGACCTGGAGGGCTACAACAAGTTCATCCCCTACTACCTGCATCCCTCCTGCATCTACAGCGTGGGGCTGAGCAAGAGCAGCTTCCGCACCAAGGTGGCAGTCGGCTCCAATCCCTGGGCGCGCGCCGACAACATGGTGAACCTGGCCAAGATCTGCGAGCGTTACGGCGGCGGCGGACACGCGCGCGTGGGCGCGATTTCGTTTGAACCTGACAAGTTCGATAAGGCGCGCAAGGCCGCCCGCGAAATTGTGGAGGAGTTGCGCGCCAGCTATCGCGCCGCCCAATCCCCGGCCAAGCCGAGCGCCTAGGCATTCCCGCCGCCGCCCGCGCAAAGACCTTCGACCCGTTTTGCACCGGTTGCGTGACCGCCTCGAGACGAGGCATTACGCGTTCGCTTGCTTCTCCGCGATGTCGCCGATCACCGGCAGCTTCCACATTTGTCCGCCGTAGGCTTTCATCGCCATGAGGATCCACAGGATCAGGCCGCCCAGCCCCAATAGCGGCCACAGCAGCATCGTCGCCCACCCCAGAAACGGAATCGCGCCGACGAAGGTCAGCGCGACCCAGAGAACTGTCCAAGCAACGCAGAAGAAAATCGACTGGAACGCATGAAACCGGATGAAGCGGTTCCGGTTGTAGGGCTCGATCACCAGGAAAATGATCGCGGGAACAATGGTCACGTAGGCTAGCATGCCGGCAACGTTGTCAGTGAGTCCGCCGGCACCGGATTGGGTGGGAGCGGGCGCGGCGCCTCCGCCGGCCGATTGTGCCGGCTTGCCGCAACCAGGGCAATGGTTCGCGTTATCGGGTAGTTGCATACCACAGTTGGAACAGAACCGCGCCATATCAATCGCCTCCCGGGCAATCTTACTGCTGGATGGTGGAGCCCGCCTTCGGGCGCGAAAAGCCGCTCTCCGCGCCGCTCTTCTGAACGCGGGCACAGTATCAGAACGTCACCGGCAAGGCAACGTGGTCAGGACACAAAGACTCCGTGAAACGGCACCGCTGGTACGGCTACGAGTCGGCGCGCCCGCGCTTGCGCCGGCACTGCTCGCAAACGCCGTAGATCTGGAAGGTATGCCGCGTCGTCAGGTAGTGATGTTTGCGCCCGATCTCCTGCTCCAGCTTGCCCACCTCGGGCGAAAAGAATTCCACCGACCCGCCACACTCCGTGCACACCATGTGGTGGTGATTGCGCCGGTTGTACTGGTGCTCGTAACGCGTGATGCCGTCGTGAAAAGCGACCTCGCTCGCCAGCCCGCATTCGGCCAGCAGCTTCAACGTTCGGTACACGGTGGTGAATCCGATGCGCGGGTCTTCTTTCTTGACCAGGCGGTGCAGTTCGTCGGTGGAAAGGTGCTCGTGGGTTTCCAGGAACGCGCGCAGAATGGTGTCCCGCTGCTCGGTGTGCTTCAGGCCGACGCGCTTCAGGTGATTGTGAAAAATGCCTTCCGCTTCGTGGACATTCTCCCGCGAAATCGTGGCGTGATCATCGACGCGTTTTTGCAGGGAGGGTGCCACCGTCTCAGCATAACACCAGCTTTTCCGCCTACCCAAACCGTCTTTCGGTCCATCGGTCAATCGGTCCTTGTACACGGAGTGAATAGACTGACCGGCGGACAGACCGATAGACTGCTAGACCTCCATGGCCACGACTACCCTCGCTGCTCCACGCCGGCCCGCGCGCCTGATTCTCCGCGGCCTCGCCGTGATGCTGGTTCTGCTTCTGATGGCGGCGGCCGCCGCTGCGTGGTGGTTCTATTCGGCGGCGCGGGCTTCCCTGCCACAACTCGACGGCAGCCTGCGCGTGGCGGTTACCGCACCAGTCACAGTTATCCGCGATGCCCACGGCGTTCCGCACATCACTGCCGCGAACATGGAGGACCTCCTGGTCGCGCAGGGGTACGTCACCGCCCAGGACCGCTTTTGGCAAATGGACATGACCCGCCGCTACGTCGCCGGCGAACTCGCCGAGATCCTCGGCCCCGATTACGTCAAGAGCGACCGCTACCAGCGCACGCTGGGCATGCGGCAGGTGGCGCAGCGCGCCGCCGCTGCCATTTCGGACACTGACCGCGGCCTACTCGACGCCTATGCACGCGGCGTCAACGGCTATCTCGATTCGCATCGCCAATCCCTGCCCGTCGAGTTCCGCGTCCTCGGCTACGCTCCCCGCCCCTGGTCGCCCGAGGACACGTTGCTCATCGCGTGCACGTTCAACGAGATGCTGAACCTGTATGCCATGGACGACATGCTCGCCCGCGAGCGCGTCATGGCGCGCATCCCGCCCGACCTCGCCGCCGACCTGTTTCCCAATACATCGTGGCGCGACCATCCGCCGGGCGCGGTCGACGGTCGACAGTCGACAGTCGACGCAGCCCAGGTGAAGGGCGAACGAATCACGACCATCGACCATCGGCCAAAGCCTGTCCCGAGCGTAGCCGAGGGAGCAACCGACGCCTTCCACGTCGACCGTCGACCGTCAGCCGTCGGCGCCTTTTCCCCCGGCTCCAACAACTGGGTCGTCTCCGGCGCGCACACCGTCTCCGGCAAGCCGCTTTTGTCGAACGATATGCACCTCCCGCACCGCATCCCGAACGTCTGGTACGAGGTGCACCTCACCAGCGGTGACTTCGACGTCGCCGGCGTCACCGCTCCCGGTCTGCCGTTGGTGCTGGTCGGGCACAATCGCCGCATCGCCTGGGGCTTCACCAATCTCGGCCCTGCCGTCACCGATCTCTACATTGAGACCTTCAATCGCAACGGCGAATACCAGGCGCCCGATGGATGGCGGCCGCCGCAGCACCGCCACGAACTCATCCGCGTCAAGGGCAAACCCGATGTCGCCGTGGACGTCACCATCACTCGCCACGGGCCCATCGTTACCGGCATCATTCCCGGCGAGAGGCGCCCGCTCGCGCTCCAGTGGACCCTCTGGGACCCGCAGTTGTTGACTTCCACGTTCGAGGCAATCCGAGGATTCGACCAGGCCCGCAACTGGGACGATTTCCGCCGCGCCGCCGCGCGCTTCGGTGGCCCCGGCCAGAACATCGTTTACGCGGATGTCGACGGACACATCGGCTACCAAGCCACCGGTTGGGTTCCGCTGCGCAAATCCGGCGACGCCACCAAGCCCGTGCCCGGCAACGTGGACGCCTTCGACTGGAACGGCTATCTGCCTTTCGACCAGATGCCCAGCGTCTTCGACCCCGAGTCAGGCATCATCGGCACCGCCAATGGCCGGGTTGCGCCTGATGGGTATCCGCACCTGATCAGCGCCGAGTGGATGGAGCCCTACCGCACCGACCGCATCTACCGGTTCCTGCACTCGGGAAAGAAATTTTCCACCGCCGACATGCTCGCGCTGCAGACCGACGTCTATTCCGATATTGACCGCTTCTTCGCCCAGCGGTTCACTTCCGCCGTTGACCGCACCGCCAGCGCCTCGCCTCGCGCACGCCAGGCCGCCGATCTGATGCGCCAATGGGATGGACGCCTCACTACCGATTCGGTTGCACCCTCGATCGCCGTCGCCGCCCGCCGCCAGTTGCAGCGCCTGTTGCTGGAACCGCTGCTCGGTCCCGCCGATGAGAACAGCAAAGTCGCAACCGGCTGGCGCCAGTACACCTGGCAGAACTCGGCAGTATGGCTGGAGAACCTGCTCACCACCGAGCCGCAGCGCTGGCTGCCGAAAAACTATAGATCGTGGGACGATCTTTTAGCCGCCGCGGTGGAGCAGGCCGTAAGCGCAAACGGTCCGCGCGATCTCGCCTCCTGGCAATGGGGCCAGGCGCATCCGGTTTACCTGCAACATCCCATCTTCGGGCGGGTGCCGCTGCTGAACCGCTGGACCGGACCCGGCACGCAACCGCAGTCGGGCGACGGTACCACCGTCAAGCAGGTGGGACTCGGCTTCGGCCCGTCGGAGCGCCTCACGGTGGACTTCGTTGATCTCGATGCCTCAACTCTGAACATCGTCACTGGCCAGTCCGGCAACTTCACCAGTTCTTATTTTATGGATCAGTGGCAAGCGTGGTATCAGGGCGCAACCTTCGCGCTTCCCTTCTCGCCGGAAGCCGTCCGGAAGGCGCGGGTTCATGAATTGAAATTGGAGCCGAAGTAAGGTAGGGGGGCTTCAGGGTTCAGGCCGCTTTGCTCGGGACTCGGGACTTCTAATCCACAACGCGCACATCGATCGCTTTCCCGACAATATCGATCTGTGTGGTTTGCGGCTTGCCGGTGGTGGTGTCGTAGATAACCAGTTCTCCTCCCTCGATCACGTACACGACGCTGCGGTCCGGCACCGGCTCAATTCCGGTTACGTCGCCGCCGCCCGCCGCTGAGGTCACCGCCGATCCCGCCGCGGTATCGACAATCGAGAGACACCCCTGGGTGGCGCTGCACGTCCGCGATGCGACAAACAGCTTGCTGTTCGCGCCCAGCTTCATGATGGTATGCGTCCCATCGCTGATCGCCACGCCCGACTTGCTCACTGTCAGGTTGCTTGAGTTCACCACGTCCAGCTTGCCGCCGCCCGCTGCCGTTCCCGCCACGTACAGGTTCCCGGAGCTGTCGAGAAGGCCCACCGTCGCCGCCGACACCGCAACGCTTGCTCCCAGAGTGTTGGACGCCATGTCGAGCACGGTCACTTTCGCCGCCGTGCCGCCGCATTCCGGGCCGCAATTCAGGATGTATGCCTTGGCGTCGTCGCTGCTGAACACACCCGACACCGGCCGGTCGAAGCCGGTCACCGCGGTGGCCGTTTTCGAAGCCGTATCCACCACCCACATCTGGTCGACGGCGTCCGCGAAAACCAGCAGCTTGTTTCCGTTGTGGCTCAGGACCACGCGCCGCGCGCGGGGCACCGGGATGGTGTTCGTCAGCGTAACATTGGTTGCACTCAACACCTCCACCGCGCCGGCCGTCTGCCCAGTCTGCGGCACGTTGGGCACGGCCGCGTACACGGTCGCGTTGTCGGGCGCCACCACGAAGCTTTCGGTGAAATCCGGCAGCGGGATGAGCCCGGCGTTCGACTCCGTCGCATTGACGATAACGGCGATGGCGTTGGCCCCCTGGTCGAACACCAGCGTCAGTTTCTTGTCCGCTGTAAGCACCATCTGCGCCGGCCCGGACCCGGAGTTGATCGTGTTCGCCAGTATGGAGGTCGTTGTCCCCGCCGCGGTCGTCGTCAGGATGGTGTTGACGGTGTCATTCGCCGCATTGACGATGTCAACCTTGCTCTGGAAATTGTTGCTGACGAAGGCGCGTTTCTTGATACCGCTGGTGGTGCTGCTGGGGGTAGTACTGGTGTTGCTGGCGCCACACGACAGCAGCACTGCGATGGCCGCCGTGCACAAACCCAGGTTGATGGCTCGCTTCAAACGCTCGGACTCCGCCCAACTGCCTTGGATTGAACTTGCTGGAATCGGTAATTATAACAAAGGGAGCGCGCGCCGTCCGGGGCGCTTTCCGCCATTGCGCTGTTCGTAGTACATTGCTGAGATACCGGTACCTTTTCCCCCATGTCCATGGATCTGCTAGCGCGTCTCAAACAACGCCCCATGCTCTGCGACGGAGCCATGGGCACGCTGCTCTACTCCAAAGGCATCTTCATCAACCGCTGTTATGACGAGCTCAATCTCGCCATGCCCGACCTGATCCGCGAGATCCATCACGACTACTACCAGGCGGGAGCGGACATCGTCGAAACCAACACCTTCGGAGCGAACTCGTTTCGGCTGGCGCGCCACGGCTTAGCGGAAAAAACCAAGGCCATCAATGTTGCCGGCGCCAAGCTCGCCCGGGAAGCAGCCAAGGCGTTCAGCGGGTTGGTGGCCGGCTCTGTCGGCCCGCTCGGCGTCCGCATCGAGCCTCTGGGCAAGATCTCGCTCGACGAAGCCCATGCCGCTTTCCTCGAGCAAATCGCGGCGCTTGTCGAAGGCGGGATTGACCTCATCATCCTGGAAACCTTTGGCTATCTCGACGAGATTCACCAGGCGATGCGTGCGGCGCGTGACGTCAATCCCGACATTCCCGTCGTTGCCCAGGTCACTATCGACGAAGACGGGAACTGCCTTGATGGCGCCACGCCCGAGACCTTCGGCGCCAAGCTCGCCGACTGGGGCGCCGACGTGATCGGGTGCAACTGCAGTGTCGGGCCCGGCGCCATGCTGAGCGCCATCGAGCGCGTGCACCAGGTCACCAACGGCATCCCGCTCTCGGCGCAACCCAACGCCGGCATGCCCCGCGCCGTCGAGGGACGCAATATTTATCTCTGCTCGCCCGAGTACATGGCTAATTACGTTCCGCAATACGTTGCCGCCGGCGTGCGTCTCATCGGCGGCTGTTGCGGCACCACGCCCGAGCACATCAAGGTCATGAAGTCATTCGTGCGCGCCGATGCCGCCAAGGGCGCCGCCTCGCCCACGCTGGTCAAGAAAAAACCCGAGGTGCCGGTCGTCCCCACACTCCCGCTGGCGGAACGCACTCGCCTCGGCGGCAAGATCGCGCGCCGCGAATTCGCCACCCTCATCGAAATCGTTCCTCCGCGCGGCACCCAGCCGGCGAAGGAAATCGAAGCGGCGAGATTCTTGAAATCCGTGGGCATTGACGCCATCAACATCCCCGACAGCCCGCGCGCCTCCGCCCGCATGAGCAACCAGGCGCTGGCCACGCTCCTGCAGCAGCAGGTCGGCATCGAGCCCGTGCTGCACTACACCTGCCGCGACCGCAATGTCCTCGGCATCCAATCCGACCTGCTCGGCGCCGAAGCCCTCAGCATCCGCAACCTGATTTGCATCACCGGCGATCCCCCGAAGATGGGCAACTATCCCGACGCCACCGCCGTCTTCGACGTGGATTCTATCGGACTGGTCAACATCGTTGCCAATTTGAATCGAGGCCACGACCTCGGCGGCAATCCCATTGGCGCGGCCACCGCGTTCGTCATCGGGGTCGGCGCCAATCCCGGCGTGCCCAACCTTGACGAGGAAATCCGCCGCTTCGAATACAAGGTGGAGGCCGGCGCCGAGTGGGCCGTCACTCAGCCGGTGTTCGACCTCGCGCTGCTGGAGCAGTTCCTGCGCAAAATCGAGCACTGCCGCATTCCCGTCTTCGCCGGCATCTGGCCGCTGGTCAGCGTGCGCAATGCCGAATTCATGCAGAGCGAACTCGGCGTCGCCGTGCCCGCCGACATCATGCAGCGCATGGCCCGCGCCACCACCGCCGACGGCGCGCGCGCCGAAGGCGTGGCCATCGCCCGCGAGATGCTGATCGCCGTCCGCCAGATGGTCGAGGGGGTTCAGATCAGCGCCCCGCTCGGCCGCTACGCCGCCGCGGTGGACGTCCTGGAAGCCCTGGGAACCAAGTCCAGCGACACCGCTAGCGCGTAATCCCAGTCGCCAGTCTCGAGTCGCCAGCCGCCAGGTAGTGCACCACTCCTTGTGCATGATCCGCGCCGCTCCAGCCTGGCGACTGGAGACTGGAGACCGGCACCTACCGGAGGTACTACCGCCGATGTCGACCATTCACCCATACCTAAAGGAATGGGGTGAGGCAGACTACTGATTCGTCCGCAAGAGGGCAACGATCTCCTGCTCAAGCTTAGCGAAATCCGCCAGACCCGGGTATTTTGCGCGGATGCGGCCATCGCGGCCGATCAGAAACGTGGTCGGCAATCCGAGAATGCCGCCGTAGGACTCCGCAATTTTCTCGCTGCCGGCGGCCACCGGGTAGTTCATCCTGTATTTTCGGTAGAAGTCGCGCAGTGCGCTGTCTCTATCTTCCATGGAGATGCCAATCACCCGAAAACCCTGGGCACGGTACTTGTCCTGCAAAGCTACGAGCTGTGGAACCTCCTCCGCGCACGGTGTACACCAGGCCGCCCAGAAATTGATGAGCACGACATCGCCAGCATAGCTGGACGTGTCGATCTTGTTGCCGCTGAGGTCTACCAAGGTAAGCGCCGGGGCCTGCGACGCGGATGATCTGGTATCCCGCTCGCGCGTCTGTTTTGCGGTGCGATCGCGTGTGCCGTAGTAAACGGCCACGGCCAGTCCGATGGCGGCAATCACAACCGCGATTCGCCTCATCGCGCGCTACTGGCCCTTCTCGACGGGATAGCCTTTGTCCACCCAGTCGGTTCCAAAGCTGTTCTCGAGATATAGCGCCTTCACGCCGGTGAATCCCATCTTCTGGAGCGCCTTATACGCCGGCCGAATATTGGGACAGTGCTCCCAAGGGCAGCATCCGCAATAGAGAACGATCCACGAATTCCTGGGCAGAGCTGCGACGCGCTTCCGCAGGTTGTCGAGCGACTGCGGATCCGATGCCGGTCCCATGAACTCGGCATTTCGGATGCGCGCTTGCGCGTAAAGGAAACGCGGACCGACGTAGAGCACGGTGGGCTTCACCGAACTGGACTGGAGCGCTTTCAACAACTCCTGAGGTTGAATCAACTCCGCGCTGCCCGGTGGCAACTCGGAAGCGGCCGGTGACTGCCAGGCAACGACGGTTACGAACACGGCTGCGGCAATCAGGATCCATGCTTGGTATGTGCGCTGGTGATCGTTGGTGCGTTTCATGGCCGGCCTAGTATACGGCCACGCGATGACACGAAAAAACGCTTGAAACCTGTGGGGCGGGCATGCATCCTATACCGCATTATGTGGGGACAGTTCCGCGGCTTTACTTGAACCCGCCTCTCCTAAAACGCCCGTCGGTCGTTTCAGTCCCCGATCCACCCTACGCCAAGAAGCCCGAGGAGTGAGCTTATGAAGCGACGTGATTTCCTGAAATCTACGGGTCTGGTGTGCGCAAGTCTCGCGCTCCCCAAGGCGGGGCGCCTGTTGGCGGAGCCCGCGCCATCTGAAAGTTGGCGCACGTTTGAAGTGACGACGCGCGTGGAGGTCCTGAAGCCTTCCGGAGTGACGCGCGTGTGGCTGCCGGCAGCGCTCACCAGCAATACGCCTTTCCAGAAGACGTTCTCGAACAAGTTCAGCGCCGAGGGCGGCACCGCAGAGATGGTCGAGAGCAAAGCTGACGCACTCGGAATGGTCGCGGCCACTTTTCCCGCCGGCGTGAAACCAGTCCTGACACTCACCAGCCGGATTGCGACCAGCAACTATGCGGTCGATCTCTCCGCGCCCGGCCACCCGCCGAAGGCCAACCGCGCGGAGTTGGAGCATTTCCTGCGGTCGACGAAGCTCATGCCGACCGACGGCATCGTGAAAGCGACAGCCACGGAGATCACCAGCCGCGCAAGAACGGATGTCGAGAAGGCGCGCGCCATCTACGAGTGGATCGTCGACAACACCTTCCGGAATCCCAAGACACGCGGCTGCGGCCTGGGTGACATCCGCTTTATGCTGGAGTCCAGGGATCTGGGCGGCAAGTGCGCCGATCTCAACGCGCTGTACGTTGGCCTCGCGCGGGCGGTGGGCCTTCCAGCGCGCGACGTGTACGGCATCCGCGTCGCACGGTCGGAGCTGGGATACAAGAGCCTCGGGGCTTCGTCGGAGATGGTGACCAAAGCGCAGCACTGCCGTGCCCAGGTCTACCTCGGCGGCTACGGCTGGGTTCCTGTCGATCCTGCCGACGTGCGCAAGGTCGTGCTCGAGGAACCGCCGGGGAATCGTCCACTGGACGATGACATGGTGAAGAAGGCTCGTGCACGGCTATTCGGGTCCTGGGAGATGAACTGGATGGCGTACAACTTCTCCCACGATGTCGCCCTGCCCGGATCGAGCGGCGCACCGGTTGGCTTCCTCATGTATCCGCAGGCGGAGACGGCCGACGGTCGGCTCGATAGTCTGGATCCCGACAGCTTTAAGTACGAAATCACCTCGAAGGAGATTTCACCTACGAACGTCTGACGGAAACGGACACCACCCTCCCAACTTCCGGCTTGAGCAAGCCAGAAACAACGGCCAAGCTCTCGGCCGGGAGCGTCAAGGTCCTTGCACAAGAAACCATGCACTAAAGTACAGCACCGATATCGGGCAATTGCGCATACCAACATGTCCCAAAATATCCGCCGTTCAGGTCGGGATTGCATTAAACTGTTGTGTGAGGAGTTGCTTTGCCGAAGTTTGAAGAGTGCCTGCAAAGGCTGGAAAAGATCGTGGATGAACTGGAAAAGGGGAACGTGCCCCTGGAACAGGCGATCAAGCTCTTCGAAGAAGGTGTCAAGCTCTCCAATTCCTGCCGCCAGGAACTGGAGGCGGCCGAAGGCAAGGTCGAAATCCTCCTCAAGCAGAACGGCAGACTCCAAGCTGAACCTTTCGAGCCCTCGGCGGAACGCGCCGAGGCCAAACCTTAGCTTTCACCTGCGGTTCGCCGCAGATTCCGGCTTCGAAAGGGGGCCCCATGCAGTCTCTGAGCGTGGTAATCGCCAACCGTGATTCCCAGTCCGCCTCGCAGCTTGCCGCTTCGTTGAATACTTACTTCCGGAACGTATCCGTGGTGCGTTCGCTCGATGAAGTGCGCACCGCTATTCCCAGGCACCGCGCCCAACTCGCCATCCTCGACCTGGAACTGGCCTCCGTCGCAGATGTTGAGCAACTCGCCCACGAATTCAACCACACCAGCATCGTGTGCACGCATCGCATCCCGGACGAGGAGATGTGGGCCTCTGCCCTCGCCGCCGGCGCCATTGACTGCTGCCAGAGTGCCGATGTCGCCTCCATTGTTCAGGCGGTGGACCGTCAAGTGAAGCAGGCGCGCCCCAACGCCGCCTAGCTCCGCCGCGCGCACACTCACAAACCGAACAAGCTTCGATCGGACCCGCTTCCGCGAGCGGGTTTTTTGTTGCGAGCGCCGGAGGCGCGGACGCTGGTAGCCCAGCACAGCCTGCCCTGAGCGAAGTCGAAGGGACAGTGTTGGTATACGTGCTCGTCAGTCTCCGGGAGTCCCGGAGGGACGGCGGGACCCGCTACAATCAATCTGTCGCATGAAACGCCTTCTTCTTCTCTCCACCACGACCGGCTATCAGGCGCAACAATTTCGCACCGCCGCCGAGCGCATGGAGATTCCCCTCGTGCTCGCCTCCGATACCTGCCACGCCATGGACGATCCCTGGGGCGACGGCGCCATCTCCGTCCGCTTTCAAAAGCCGCGCGAGTCCGCCGGAAAAATCCGCGAATACGCGCTGCACCAGCCCATCCACGGCGTCGCGGCCATCGGTGACGCGCCCACCGCCACCGCCGCGCTCATCGCCCGCGACCTGGGGTTGCGCTTTCATTCGCCGGAAGCGGTTGAGCTCTGCCGCAACAAGTTCCTCGCCCGCCAGCGCTACCAGCAGGCGGGCATGCGCGTGCCCTGGTACGCGCGCTTCAAGGCCGCCTCCGATGCGGCGCAAGCCGCCGGCGCCGTGCCCTATCCCTGCGTGCTGAAGCCGCTTGGGCTGTCTGCCAGCCGCGGCGTCATCCGCGCCGACAACGAAAAAGAATTCGTCGCCGCCTTTAAGCGCATCGCCGCGCTGCTGCAGCAGAAGGATGTGAAGATCATGCGCGACGAGAGCGCCGGATGGATCCAGGTGGAAAGCTTCATTCCCGGCCGCGAGGTCGCGGTTGAGGGCCTGGTGAGCGGCGGCCGCCTGCGCGTGCTCGCCATTTTCGACAAGCCTGATCCGCTCGACGGCCCCTTCTTCGAGGAGACGATTTACGTCACTCCCCCGCGCCTGAGCAACGCAGCGCAGCAGGCGGTCGCCGACTGCACGCAGCAGGCGGTCAGTGCGCTCGGCCTGAGCGACGGTCCCATTCACGGCGAGCTTCGCCTGAACCACGATGGCCCGTGGATGCTGGAGGTCGCGGCCCGGCCCATCGGAGGCTTGTGCGCCGGCGCGCTGCGCTTCCTCCGGGGTCCCCGACGCACGCCGGTTTTGGGCGCGACGGGGTGGGAGGGCGGCGGCCGGTTGCTCTCGCTGGAAGAGCTCATCCTGCGGCACGCGCTCGGCGAGTCGGTGGACAACATTGCGCGCGAGAGCTGCGCGTCAGGCGTCATGATGATCCCGATTCCGCACGAGGGCTTTTACGAAGGCGTCGAAAACGTCGAGGCGGCACAGCGGATCGCGGGCGTCGAGCGCGTGGAGATCACGGCCAAGCTCCGTCAGAAGCTAGTCCCGCTGCCGGAGGGCGCCAGCTACCTGGGCTTCATCTTCGCGCGTGGCGAAGACCCGCGAACCGTTGAGGATGCCTTGCGGGAATCGTACCGGCAGCTTCACTTCCTGATCTCACAAGCCATGCCGGTGTTGTGACGCACTTTTGTGGCGCGTGCCGGATTGACGGCAAACAAAAACGCGCTCGCGGGCGAGCGCGCTCCATATTCTTTCCTGTTCTTCCTGCAGGCTGACGACGGAAGACTGAAGACCGAAGACTACCCTTTGGTTCTCGGTGGCACGTAGCCCGGCGGGAAAGCGGAGCCCTCGCCGAAGAAATATTCTTCCATGTGCTTCAGGATCAGCTCCTGGTCCTGTCGGTTGGCGGGATTCAAGCGGTACTCGTTGAGCACCATCTTGCAGTACTCACCCCAGAGCTTCCACGCTTCGGCGGAGACCTGCTCGTAAATGCGTTGGCCGAGCGGGCTATCGAACGGCGGCTCGTCGAGCCCGGGCATTTCCTTCTGAAACTTGACGCACATAACCTTGCGTGCGTTGGGATCAGCTTCCTGGGGTGCCGGCCCGCCGGCGAAGGGATTGCCGCAGCTCATGTGCGCTCCTTGTAGTTCAAACGATTTTAGCGCATGCGAGGGTTGCGGGTCAGTCCGGCGTGCCAATAACCACCGAGACACAGAGAACACCGAGGCGCACCGAGCTTGCTAATTCCTCGGTGAATCTCGGTGTCCTCGGTGCCTCGGTGCCTCGGTGGTGAATTTGACCTAGTCGCCGGCCATCCGTTCGCGCTTGGGCTCGACCGCGGGGCAGTCGCCCAGGATGGGCTGGCAGGCCGGGTCGTGACCGATTTGAATGACGGTGGGCGTCGGCTTCAACTGGAACTGCTCCTCCTCGGTGGAGCCTTCCAGCGCCTTGGTGGAAGCCATGCCCTGGGTGACGATTTCGGTGACGGCGTCGAAATAGCCGGTACCGACGAACTTCTGGTGCTTCACCGCCTGGTACCCGTATTCAAACTCGCGGCTGAATTCCTTTTCCTGCAGGCGCGAGTAAGCGGTCATGCCCTTGTCGCGATAACCGCGCGCCAGTTCGAACATGCTCAGGTTGAGCGAGTGGAAACCGGCGAGGGTGACGAACTGGAACTTGTAGCCCATCTCGGCCAGCGCCGGCTGGAAGCGGGCGATATCGGCGTCGTTCAACTTCTTCTTCCAGTTGAAGGACGGCGAGCAGTTGTAGCCGAGAAGCTTGCCCGGGAATTTCGCATGGATGCCCTCGGCGAAGCGCTGCGCCTCTTCAATGTTCGGCTCCGAGGTCTCACACCAGATCATGTCCACGTAGGGCGCGTAAGCGAGGCTGCGTGCGATGGCGTAATCCAAGCCGCCCTTCACGCGGAAGAAGCCTTCATTGGTGCGCTCCTTGTGGATGAAAGCGCGATCCACCGGATCGATGTCGCTGGTGATCAACTTGGCAGAATTGGCGTCGGTGCGCGACAGCAGCAGCGTGGGCACGCCCATCACATCGGCAGCAAGGCGCGCTGAAATCAGCTTCTGGATCGCTTCCTGCGTCGGAACCAGGACCTTGCCGCCGAGGTGGCCGCACTTTTTGGCGGAAGAGAGCTGGTCCTCGAAGTGCACGCAGGCCGCGCCGCCCTCGATCATCGCCTTCATCAGTTCGTAGGCGTTGAGCGGGCCGCCGAAGCCGGCTTCCGCGTCGGCAATCAGCGGGGCAAACCAGTGAGTGCCGTTCTTGCCTCCCGCGTGGTCAATCTGGTCGGCGCGCAGCAGCGCGTTGTTGATCTTGCGGCAGAGGTTGGGAACGCTGTCGGCCGGGTAGAGGCTCTGATCGGGATAGGTTTGGCCGGCGTCGTTGGCGTCGGCGGCGACCTGCCAGCCGCTGACGTAGATGGCCTTCAGGCCCGCCTTCACCATCTGCACTGCCTGGTTGCCGGTGAGGGCGCCCAGGGCGGGGACGTACTTGTCGCTGTGCAGCAGATCCCAGAGGCGCTCCGCGCCCAAGCGGGCGAGAGTGTACTCGATGCGGATGCTGCCGCGGAGGCGCTCGACGGCGTCCATGGCATAGGGGCGGGTGACGCCCTTCCAGCGGGGGTTATCCGTCCAGATGTTCTTATCCTTCGATTGGCCGTTCACCGACATGATCGTTCTCCTTAGCGTTGGTTGGAGGCCCGGAGCCTGGGGGGGCTGTTCCGATGTTCAGCATTACGAACACCGTTCAAGATACTGTACAAAGAGTAACGGTTATCGCCCGGGCCGTCAATTTGGCTGTTCAATATGCTGAACGTAAATTCGTGATAGTGTACACGCAAGTTTTCGATAGAGTCACCGCGGTACCTGTTCAGCATATTGAACAACCGTTCCGAATGCTGTAGCATTTTGACCAGGGTGGCCGAATCGAGGCTCCCTCCTCGTATGACCATTGCAGCCGAGTCGCCGTCCACCGCGGTTGACCGCACCATCGCCATCCTGGAAGCGGTGGCGGTGCGCTCTTCCGGCATGAGCAACGCCGAGATCAGCCGCAAGCTGGACATCCCCAAAAGTTCCGCCAGCTACATCCTGCGTGCGCTGGAAAAGCATGGCTATCTGCGGCGCAATGGCGACGACGGCAAGTACCGGCTCGGCCTGAAGGTGCTGAACCTGGGACGGGGCGCGCTCAGCGCCGTGGACGTGCGCGAGGTGGCGCTGCCCATGATGCGCAGCCTGGTGGAGCACGTGCACATCACTTCCCACCTGGCGATCCTGGACGGCACGCAGGCGGTTTACGTCGAGCGGGTGGAGTCGCCCGGGTTCATCAAGATGGACACCTGGGTGGGGCGGCGCATGGAGATTTACTCCACCAGCGTCGGCAAGGTGCTGGTATCGCACCTGCCCGAGGAGCAAGTGCAGGCGATCCTGCGCGACCGCGGAATGAAGAAGCGCACGCCGACGACGATCACCAACCCGACGCGGTTCCTGCGCGAGCTGGAGACGGTACGCGAGCGCGGCTACGCCTTCGACGACGAGGAAAACAGCCCCGGAGTGCGCTGCGTGGCGGCGCCTGTCTTCAACGCCGCGGGCGGGGTGGAAGCGGCGTTGAACATCACCGGAACGACGCAGCAGGTAAACCGCGAAACCCTGCCGCGGATCATTGACCTGGTGAAAGAAACGGCGAGGCGGATCTCCACCCAACTGGGATATCGTCCGGCGAAGGTGGCGGCGACCCGCAGATAGCACCGAAGCGTCAGGAATTCTGGTTCGCCACCACGGTGGCAGATTTCCTTGCCCGCAAAGCCTCCTGGACGACAAACCCGATCACCGCTGATGCGGCAGAACCAATTAGCGCGGCCACAAGAGTTCGAACCGAGCTGAAATAATCGGAGACCGGACTGTCGCCGGCCGTCACAGGCGGCCCCTGGTAGACGAGCGTCATCCCACCTCGCTGCGCCGAGACCAGGACGGTCGCATCCTTCCCCGTAACCAGATTAACCCCGCATACCTTGGCTTGATCGAAGCCCTCGGATCGCAAGCGCACCTGGACAACATGCTGTCCTGCCGGAAC